>NZ_JAMYRO010000002.1:0-370105 GCF_040321495.1 Mesorhizobium sp. M0408
AACCGACACCCCAAAATGTGCCGCCGCCGCACGCCGCGAGTGGCCAGCCTCGACAAACCGCACAACACGTTCACGCAAATCGAGCGAATAGGGCTTGGGCATGGCAAATCACCTCCTACAGGAAGTGAATCATGAACCACGCCTCACTGGAATCCCTCGCGATTCAAACTGAACGTCCGACGCTCTAGGTGTCATCAAACGGCACTTTTAATTGCGGGTGGCTGTCAATCCGGATCAGCGCGACAGCCGATGAGACGCGGATAGACGGCGAAGGGATCCGTCGAGGTAACCCCGGCAATGATTGTCGAGGCCGCCGAATTTTCGAGCGAGAAGATAGGCCGTGTTATCCAGTTCACCACGAATGGCAACACGGCTTCGTTGAGTTCGCCGGCGCCATCATGTGGAGGCAGCGCGTGGTTCAGATTGTTTATCCTCGCCGCCGGATCATGCGCTCGGAATGTTCCCAAGAGCATCCAGCCGTAGCACTCCCCGAGCTGCCCTAACGAGAGAGTTCGCTGGGCCGGGATTATGGCCGTTATGAACCTGACGCAATCGATGCAGCTGGCGCTGGCCTCGTCGGGCGCGTGGGCGGTCTATCGACATCAATCGGTCGCCGCGGATGTTGGGATGCGCATGCGTCGGCGCACGTAGCGTCGATACGCCTTGGGCATGTGGGCGTTGACAATGACATGGCCGGAGCGACGTGTTTCAGACGCCGAGCAATTCCAAGGACTGAGCACCAGAACCGAACCTCCCGACGGATTTTCGCGAGCTGCATTCCTCCCTCCCTCCTTATCAAAACCGCCGCTCGCGAATTCGCTGGCGAGTATATCTCCGGTGTGATATACATATATCACTCATGAGGATATACAAAATGCCGCTCTTCATTCGCGATCCCAACGTCGACGCCATGGCCGTCGAGCTGCAGCAGATTACCAACGCGCGCAGCAAGACCGAGGCCGTCAGAACCGCCTTGCGCCACGAGATCGAGCGCAACCGCGGCAGCGTCCCGCTGCGCGAGAGACTTGCCAAAGTCAAGGAAATGGCGCGGCGGATCGGGCCGGCCAACCCTGATTTCGATATGAAGAAATTCACCGACCAAATGTGGAGCGACGACTGATGTTCGTCGATGCCTCGGTGATCGTTGCCATCCTGAACGAGGAACCTGGCGCGGAAGAACTGGAAAAGCGGCTCGCGGCCGCGACCAAGCCGCTGTATATCTCCCCGCTCGTCCGGTTCGAGGCAGTCCAGGGTCTCGCGCGAGCGTCGGCCGAAGCCATCAAAAAGAACGCCAAGCCCACGGCCAACATGCTGGCGCAAGCCCGTGATACCGTCGACGCCTTTTTGATCGAGATCGCCGGCAAGGAAATCATGATATCCGGCGACATCGGCGACCGGGCGATCGAAGCCAGCATGAAATACGGCAAAGCAGTCGGGCACAAAGCCGATCTCAATTTCGGCGATTGTTTTGCCTATGCTTGCGCGAAGGCTCACCGGCTTGCCCTGCTTTACAAGGGCAATGACTTTTCACAAACTGATCTGGCGTAAGGCTTTCCAGGCCTTGCATCGCGGCGCGAGAGCCGATGGGCCCTTTTGCATGCTTTGGGCGAATCGTCGTCTTTCATGGTTAAACGCAATATTACGAGGAACGTTCGCTGCAGCACTGGTTTTCTTCGGCACGATCACCGTCCAGGCACAGCGGGCAGACGGCATCTTCTGGGTGCTGCGATCGGGTGCGCCATGGCGCGATCTGCCAGGGAGCGATACGGCCCACGCACCACCTGCTACAATCGCTTCGTTCGATGGCGGAAAGCAGGTGTGTGGGACCGCCTCATGGACGACATTACCAAAGCCCATGACGACAAAGTGCAGATGATCGACACCTCCGTTGTTCGCGTCCATCAGCAAGGCGCCACGGCCGAGATCATTGTCTCGGTCGTTCACGAGACGGGCTTACAACCAAAATCCGTGCTCTTGTCGACGCCCAAGGCAGGCCGATCAAGCTGCCGCTCACGGCAGGTCAAATGAGTGACATCGCCTACGCAGCGGACTTGATCAAGGATTTGCCCGAGGGTGCCATGCTGCTCGCCGACAAGGGCTATGATGCCAACGCCTTGCGCAATGCCGTCACCGAGCAAAAGGCATGGGCCAACATCCCGGCCCAAGGCCAACCGCAAGGACCCGATGTGCTTCAGCCCCTTCCTCTACAGGGCCCGCAACCTCGTCGAACGCTTCTTCAACAAGGCCAAGCAGTTGCGTCGCATCGCAACTCGATATGACAAGCTGGCAGAAAACTACCTTGCTGCCCTGAAACTCGTCTCAACTCGCATCTGGCTACGCGGTGATGAGTCTACGTCCTGGCGTTTTGCGTGCCCTCCCCGGTTGTCATTCGCCGCGCATGGTCGCCTGGAAGGTCGGCAGGTGCTTCTTCTGCGCCTCGAGCATTCTCTCGCGATAGACGCCATAGATGACGTCGGTGTCGTGCAGTGTGACGCCGGCAATTGTCGGCGAGGCAAAAACCGGCAGCTCGATACCGCGTTTCGAAAGCGCCTCGGCGGTGCGGGCGATCAGCTCATGCGCAAGGATCATGGCAAGCACGGTCGACGAACCGGAGACCGGCCGGCTCCAGCCCTCGACCGGCACGATGGCATCCTCGATCGGCGAGCAGGTGTCGATGACAAGGTCGGCGGCATCGGCAAGCCGTTTGCCGGAAGAGTGCGTCGCCGGCTTGTCGAGATTGTTCTTGCTAGTTATCGCAACGACGAAGATGCCGCGTTTTTTCGCATAAAGCGCGGTGTCTATGCCGGACGAATTGCGGCCGCTGTGGCCAAAGATGATGATCGAATCGCCTTTGTTCAGCGGCTGGTGGTCGAGGAATTTCTCGGCGTATTTCTCGGTCCGCTCCAGCCACAGAAGTTCGCGCACGCCGCCGGCGCCGAGCACGTTATGCCACATGACACGCGGGTCGGTCAGCGGATTGAAGCCGACATAGCTGCCGTAGCGCGGAAACACTTCCTGGACCGGCAACACCGAGTGGCCCGAGCCGTAAAGATGAACCAACCCGCCGCTCTCGAGCGTGTCGGCAAAGCGGCTGGCCGCTTCGCCAAAGGCTTCGGCATTGGCTTTCGAGGCCTGTTCGATGAGGGCGGCAAGGCGGGGTATGTAAAGATCGGACACGTCGGTACTCCTGTTATGGGTCGGCTTGGGTATGGCTCAGCTTCTTGCGGTTGGCGCGGCGCGACCGGCACGCAGCGTCGAGCGGATTTCATAGCGGTCGCCACGCATCACCGAGACGGTGAATTCGAATGCGCCACGCTCGTCGGTGGTGATGCGCTCGACCACGAAAGCGGGGCTCCCCGCAGGCAGATCGAGCAACTCGGCATCCGCCGCCCCGACCGCGCCAACACGGTAGTTTTCGCGTGCCGCGACCGGCACGATGCCGTAATGGCGTTCCAGCGCTTCGTAGAGCGAGCCCTGCAACAGGCCGGCATCGAGAAAGCCGGGCACGCGCGCGGCCGAGAGTTGCGCAGTCTGAATACCGATCGGTTCGTTGTTGCCGAGCCTGAGCCGCCGGATGCGCACCACCGGGTCGCCCTCCTCGATCTCCAGCGCTCCGGCCGCGGCGGCATTGGCGGTGGTCAGGCTGCAGTCGAGCAAGCGCGAGCCGGCGACCACGCCCATATTGCCCATTTCCTGCGTGAAGCTGGTGAGTTCGCGGGTGCCAGCGACCAGCGTGGTGGAGCGCACGAAGGTGCCACGGCCATGTTCGCGCCGTAGCAGCCCGTGCTCCTCCAGATTGCGCAGCGCATGGCGCAGCGTGATGCGGCTCACCCCGAACAGGGCGCACAGTCTGTCTTCGGCCGGAATCTGGTCGCCAGTCGCCCACTCGCCACTCTTGACGATGGCGCGGATGGCCTCTTCCACCTGATACCAGAGCGGCTCGGGCCTTCGGCGGTCGGGCAGCTGGAAGCTGACTTGGCTCATCTAATCTGCCTCCACTGTGCTCCGGCGAGACCGGCCAGCGAGGCGCCGACGAGACCGGCGCGGGAGCCGAATTCGCCGGACCGCAGCACGACATCGCGCAGATGCGGCGGCAGCTGACGCCGCAATGCCGCAAGCAGCGGCGGTCCGACCACGTCCAGCGCATCGGCAAGCCCGCCGGAAATCAGGACCGCCTGGGTGTCAAGCAGCGCGACCGCACCCGCCAAGGCAGTGCCCAGCCGGCGCGCCGGCAGCTCCAATGCGTCAAGGGCGGCCGTCTTGCCACTCCGGGCCGCCTCGACCAGCCTGCCGCCATTGGCCAGCCCGATCTGGCGCGCCGCGGCGTCGAACGCCCGCCCGGAAGCGAAGCGCTCCAGCCAGCCGCTGCGGTCCTCGCCTTCATCCTCGATGTCGGCGCAGGCCCAGCCGAATGAGCAGGCGCCGCCACGTGCGCCTGCAACGATGCGGTTGTTGGCCAGAACGGCGGAGCCGATGCCGGTGCCGATCGCCAGCAGGATGGCATCGGACAGGCCTTTTGCGGCACCTTCGACCGCCTCGGCCAGCATGGCGATCTGCGCATCGTTGCCAATGGCAACAGGCAGACGAGGAAACAAGGTCGCGACGTCGACACCATCGAAGTAGGGCAGGTTCGGAACCCAGCGGCAGATCGAGCCCTCCACAAGCCCCGGCACCGCCAGGCCAAGTGCCTCGACCGGACCGGCCTCGGCGCGCAAGGCACCGATTCGGGCGACGAAGGCATCAAGGCTTGCCGGCGCAGGCTCGCGGCTCAGCATTTCCAGCCAGCGAACATCGCCTGTATGGATTGCGGCGCGCAAATTGGTGCCGCCAAGATCGATGGCCAGAACGCGTGTCATCGAGAGCGGCTCCGATTGGCAGCCGGCGCGAACAGCCCGCTGCCGGCATGCCAGGATTGCGACGCTGCCACAAAACCCTGCGCGTAGCGCGTGCCGCGCAGGCAGCCGCGCAGCCGATACAGTGCGCTGTAATAATCGACATAGGGGAAACTGCTCAGGCCACGTGCAAGTTCGTATTCCTGCACCGCCTCGCTCCAGGCGTCGAAGCCGTCACTGACATCGACGAGATGCTCGGCACGAAAGCCCTCGTCGTCCTCCCAGTTCTCGCCGAACAGCAGCAGTTGCGGCGTGTGTGCGCCATGGTCGCGCTTCAGCGTTGGCAATGCCGCAAAAAAAATACCGGTCTGTGTCAGTCGGGCCGCGGCGCGATGGTCCTTGTGCCAGCTGCCATGCCAGTGGGTGATGACGATTTGCGGCTTCAACTCGCGCACAACATCGCAAACCTTGAGCGCCGTCTCGTCGTCGCAAGGCAAGAAGGCGTCGTGCAGCCCGAGACTGCGCATGGCAACGCCGAGCCTGGCTGCGGCCTTTGCGGCCTCCTCCTCCTTCTGGACGCAATAGTGCTCGGGGGCGAGGCTTGGATGGCCCTGCTCGCCCATGCTGAGATGCAGGAAGGTGACTTCGGCACCGCCTTGCACCACCGTCGCCGCCAGTGGACCGGCAATCACCTCGGCATCGAAGGCGTGCGCTCCGACGACCAGGATCGAGCGTGCGGCATAGACCTTGTCCTCGATCATTTCGCGCCTCCCCCAGAGCCAACGCCCTCGCGAATCTGGCGGGCAAGCAGACAGTACATGATCAGGATGGGCGCCATGGAGATGGCAAGCGAGGCGTACACCAGGCCCCAATCCGTGCGGAACTGGCCGACAAACACGCTGATCGCCAGCGGAACAGTCTTGTAGCGGTCGTCGAAAATGAAGATCAGCGGGAAGAAGAAGTCGTTCCACACGGCGATAGCGGTGAAGATGGCAACGATCGATACGGCTGGCTTCACCATTGGCAGCACGATCTGGAACAGGATGCGCGCCTCGCCGGCCCCATCCATGCGCGCCGCCTCGTCGAGCTCGGACGGCAGCACCCGCATGAAGTTTGCAAAGATGAAGACGGCGAAGGGAATGCGGATGGCCGAATAGACGAGGATCAGGCCGGTCAGCGAATCGAGCAGGCCAAGGTTGCGCATCAGCGTGAACAGCTCCACCGAGGCAAGCCGGATCGGCAGCATGATGCCGGCCAGGAACAGGCCGAGCATGATGCCGTTCCATCCCAGCCGGTAGCGGCTCAGCGGATAGGCGGCCATTGCCGACACGACAATGGTCAGGATCACCGCGCCGCCGGTGACGATCAGGCTGTTGACGAAATTCTGGCCGAGATCGGCGCGCGTCCAGGCCGCCACGAAATTGTCGAAGGCAAAGCTTTGCGGCAGGCCGAGCCTGTTGTCGTAGATCTCCGCCGTGGTCTTGAAACAGGAGACGACGAGAATGTAGAGCGGCAGCAGCACCGCCGCGGTCCACAAGACGAGCGCCGTCCAGCCGGGCAGCCGAGCAAGCTGTTGAGGAACGGCGAGCATATTCACAGTTGCACCGTGCGGCGGTCGAAGAAGCGCAACATCAAAAGCGTGCCGATGCTCAGGATCAGGAACAGCAGCGTGCCGAGCGCCAGCGCCAGGCCTATATCGGTGATACCGACCGCGCCTTCGGCGCCGAAAGCGAGCCGGTAGAAATAGGTCACCAGCGTGTCTGTGGAATAGCTCGGATTGCCCTGCACGCCTTGCATGACATAGACGATGTCGAACTGGTTGAAGGTGTTGATGAAGGACAGCGTCGTCAACGTGCCGACGGCCGGCATCAGCAAAGGCAGGGCAACCGAGACCAGCATGCGGCCGCTGCCGGCGCCATCCAGCCTGGCAGCCTCGAATATCTGGGACGAAATCTGCCTGAGGCCGGCGGTGTAGATCAGCACCGGCAGGCCCATCCAGTTCCAGGCGTCGACGGCGATCAGCATCACGAGTGCCGTGTGGCTGTTGCCGAGAACCGTCAGGCTGCCTTGATGCAGGCCAAGGCCGTTGAGCATCCATTCGATGGTGCCGCCGGGCGCCAGCAGAAGCCGCCACAGGGCGCCGACGATGACCGGGCTCAGCACTGCCGGGAAGAAGAAGACCGACTGGAAGAAGGCCGCCCCTTTGGCGCGCAGGAACAGCAGCCAGGCCAACAGCAGACCAAGGCCGTTCTGGAACAGCATGATGCCGAAGAACCAGGCGACGTTGTGCCAGAGCGCTCCGTAGAGCCGCCCACCGCTCGGGAAAACGAACAGGCGGGTAAAATTCGACAGGCCGGCGAACTCCAGCATGCGCAGGCCCCTCCAGACGAAGAAGCTGCCCCACAGCGACATCAGCAGCGGATAAAGGACAAACAGCGCATAAATGGCCAGCGCCGGCACGATGAACAGCACGGCCATGCGCTGCTGGGTGCGCTGAAGGCTGCTTTTGCGGCGACGGGCGATCATGTGCTGTTTCGCGCAGAGTGTGAGCGCCTACTGCTTCGGCTTGAACCAGCTGCTGACGGCGGCCTGCATGTCCGCCGCCAGCTTCTGCGGCGTGATGTTGCCTTCGACCATGTCGATGATCTCGGACTGCAAGATCGAGGAGGCCGTAGGCGTCTGCCAGCGGAAGCCGACAAGCGTCAGATAGGGTGTGGAATTCTTCGACATCTCCATCATCGTGGCGAGTACCGGGTCTTTCACGGTGACGTCGGTACGGGCCGGCGGCCAGCCCAACTCGTCGGCGAAGAGCTGCGCGAACGCGGCCGAAGCCATGAAGTTGAGCACCTTGGTCGCTGCCTCCTTGTTGGTACTTTCAGAGACCAGGCCATAGGAGCCGTCTGAAAAGGCCGAGGTGTAGAGCTTGGTGGCAGGATCGTCGGCGGGGAACGGGAAGATCGAGAATTTCAGCTTCGGGTTCTGCGCCTTGAAGCTGCCGTTCTCGAACGAGCCGCCGAAGAACATGGCCGCCTTGCCGCCGATGAATTGCTGTGTCGAGGTGGTGTAATCGACCCCGGCAAAGCCGTCGGAGAAATACGGTTTCAACTCGGCATAGCGTTTCAGGGCAGCCACGTAGCGCGGATCCTCGAAGGTCGCCTTGCCGCTCATCATTTCGTCGTAGAAGCCCGGGCCATAGATGGTCGGGCCGACGACGCCGACGCCGATCTCCAGCGCCCAGGCGGAGCCGTTGGCGCCGCCGGCGGCTATTGGCGTTATCCCCGCCCCTTTCAGCTTCTCGCAGGCGGCGACGAAATCTTTGTGGGTCTTGGGGATTTCGATGCCCTGGGCGGCGAAGATGTCTTGATTGTAGAAGACACCCATCATCGGCACCGAATAGGGCACGCCATAGATCTTGCCGTCGGCGCGGCCACGAGCGCCGCCCAGCGCGCTATCGGGCATGCTCTTCAGCTCCGGCACGCTGTCGTCGAGCGCGTCGAGATAGCTGCCCTCGATGAACGGCTGCAGTTCGCCGTAAGCCTTGAGCTGGGCGATATCAGGCCCGCGGCCGCCACGCAGCGCCGTGCTCAGCCGGTTCTGGTAGTCGGCGTCGGGGGTGAACTGGATGTTGACCTTAATGCCGGGAGTCTTGGCCTCGAAGGCATCGAAGATGCGGCGCATCGCAGCCTCGTCCTCGGTGCGCCAACTCCACAGGGTCACGGTGTCGTCAGCCTTTGCCGGCAGTGCGGTGAAGACCCCGGTGCAGACTGCGGCAAAGCCGCCGATCAGGCCGAGCGCGGCGCGTCGATGAATTGAAAACATACTCAGTCTCCCATTCTTGCCGATTGTCATTCCCACGGCGGTTCAAAAGCCGAGAGGCATAAGCTTTTCTCATCTCATTATAACGACATGACTTCGACCGCAAGTGCCTTGCACTATGTTCGGGCATGGCCGGCAGGCGAGAATCAGCTCGAACTGTATCAGAGAATTTGTTGTTTTCACAATGTAATCTCTCATGCTTTGTGGACCGCAGTGAGAAAACGCCGCAACACCGGCAGGAGCTCTCCACGAAGATAGCGCTTGCATCGTTGCTTCACGTTGTCATAACGTCATGGACATCGCTGTGTGGCTATGCGGAGGGCCGGATGTCTTTGGCTTGGATTTCGAAACTGGCGTTGGCTGCAGGGTTGTTGGCCTCGCCCACCATTGGTTGGGCTCAATCGGTCAACATCTCCTATCTGACCCACTGGTCGCCCGAAACGGTCGCTTTGCTGGACGCCGCGGCCAAGGACTACGCCAAGAGCAATCCGGATGTGACCGTCACCGTGCGCGCCGTCCCCTTCGGCGATCTCCTGACGACACTGCGTTCTCAGGGCGGCAGCTCGGACGGGCCGACGATCGGCGGCATCTATGATTTGTGGCTGCCCGAACTGGCGCGAGACAAGCTGGTCGCGCCGGCCCCCGATGTGGTTGCCGGCGAGGTCAAGAGTGCGTGGCCGGCCGGTGTCGTCAGTGCGGCCTCTGTTGGCGCCACGCTTTACGGCATTCCAAACGAGATCGACGTCTATGCGCTGAACTACAACAAGGAGCTGTTCAAACGGGCAGGCATCACAGCCGCGCCGAAGACCTGGTCCGAATTGAAGGATGCGGCCCAGAAGCTGACCAGGAAAGATGCCGGCCAGCAAGGCTTCGGCATGATCAATTCCTGGGCGGCGGGCGTCGTCCATCCCTTCGCCTCGCTGCTGGTCTCCAATGGCGGCGAGCTGGTCAAGGACGGCAAACCGATGCTCGACAGTCCTCAAGCCGGTGAGACTTTCCAGCTTTACGAGGACCTGATCAAGTCCGGCGCCAGCGATCCGGCGATGGCCACGGCCGACGCCAACACAACCGGCCCCTTCCTAGACAATTTCGTCTCCGGCAAGACCGGCATGATCATCATGGCGAACTGGTGGGAAAGCGCATTGAAGAGCGGCATGGGCGACAAGTTCTCCAATATCGCCACCGCACCCATCCCGGTCGGTCCGAGCGGCGACAAGCCGCACTCGATCTCCTATTCATGGATGACCGTCGTCAACGCCAATGCCGGTCAGGCCGAACAAAAAGCGGCATGGGATTTCCTGGTATGGCTGAACAGTCCGAAGTCCGGCAAGAACGGCGCATCGGCAATGTCGGATATTCTGATGTCGATGGGCATCCTGCCGACGCGGACCTCCGACATCGAAGCCCATAAGGACAAGCTCGGTTCCGAGTTCCTGTCCGGCTATGTCAGCGTGCTTGCCGACGCCAAGCCCTTCCCTGTCGTCCCGGGCGGCCAGGAGTTCAGCGAATCGCTGCAGCAGACGCTCGAGGCGTTGCAGTATGGGCAGCTCTCGGCCAAGGATGTGCAGGCGAACGCGCAGGCCGATGCCGTCTCGATCCTGGAGCGTGCCGCCAAATAGCGAAGGCGCTGTTTCGAGAGCCCGACGCTTTGGAAGCAGAGCGATGATCAAGACCTATCGTGCCTCGGCGGGCATCATGCTGGCGCCCGCCGTGGCACTGATCGGCGTTTTCATCCTGCTGCCGATGCTGCTCACCATCTGGCTGTCATTCCAGGACTGGTCGACGCAGACGCCTTTTTCCAATGCGAGCTTCATCGGCTTCGACAATTTTCGCGAAATATTCGGGCCGACCTCGGTCGGGCGGGATTTCAAGCGAGCGCTGCTCAACACCGCCATCTACACGGCATTGTCGGTGATGCTCATCCTGCCCCTTTCGGTAGTGTTCGGCTTGATGGTCCACCAGCGCGATGTCGCAGGCGGCACGGCGCTGCGGACCGTGTTGTTTTCCACCTACATGGTGCCGATGATCGCCGTGACGCTGGTCTGGTCGAAGCTCTATTCGCCGAGCGAGGGGCCGCTCAACCAGGTGCTCGGTCTCGCCGGCATCGGCCCGCAACTCTGGTTGTCCTCGCCAAGATCGGCGTTGATCTCGATCGTCGTCCTCAATGTCTGGCAGCAGATCGGCTATTTTACGGTGCTGGCCGTTGCCGGGCTGACCCAGATCCCGGGCAGTCTTTACGAGGCGGCGACGCTTGACGGCGCCAACCGGCGCGAACAGTTCCGCTTCATCACCTTGCCGCTATTGAGCCGCACGCTCTTGTTCAGCGCCGTCATTGCCATCATAAACGCCGTGCAGGTGTTCGAGCCGGTGGCGCTGATCACCCAAGGCGGGCCGGTCGGCTCGACCAACGTGCTGACCTACCATATCCGCCGAGTCGGCATCGAGCGGGCACAAGGCGGGCTGGGCTCGGCCATGGCAGTGATGCTGATGCTGGCGCTGATCGTCATTGTGTGTGCGCTGTTTGCATTCGCCAACCGGAAGGATGACGAATGAGCGCGCCGGGCCGCTCAGCATCGAGCCGGTTGGCGCGCAAACGCCTGGCGGGCCGCAGAGCGCTGCTCGCCACGCTGATGCTGCTGGTTGCCGTGGCCTCCGCCTTCCCGCTGTTGTGGATGGTGCTCTCCAGCCTGAAAACGCCGGCCGAAACCATGCAGGTGCCGCCGGTGTGGATACCGCGCACGCCCACCCTCGAAGCGTACGAGAAAGTGTCCGGCGTCATCAATGTCGGCCGCTCGATGTGGAATTCGCTGGTGATCGCCACGATCACCACCGCCGGCATTCTGGTCACCAGCATGATGGCTGGCTACGCTTTCGCCAAGCATCACTTTCCCGGCCGCTCACTGCTGTTTTCGGTGCTGATCGCCACCATGTTCCTGCCGCCGATCGTCACGCTGATCCCGCTTTACCGTCTCGTCGGATCAATCGGCCTGAACGCCAGCCTTGCCGGCATCATCGTGCCCAATCTCGCCAATGCGTTCGGCATTTTCCTGATGCGCCAGTTCATAGCCGGCGTGCCCGACGATCTGATCGACGCAGCACGGATGGATGGGGCGTCGGAACTCCTGATCCTGTTCAAGATCGTCGCGCCGAGCGTGGCGCCGGCAATCGCGGCACTGGCGCTGTTTGCCTTCGTCTATCACTGGAACAGCTATCTGTGGCCGCTGACGGTTCTACAGGGCAATGCACACGAATATCCGATCGTCATCAGCCTTAGTCGCCTGCTCAGCTACAATCGAGGCGCTCTCAACACGGGACTGGTGATGGCTGGCGCGACACTTGCCGTGCTCCCGCCACTGGTGCTCTTCGTCTTGCTGCAGCGGTTCTTCGTGGATTCGATCGTCGGCTCGGCGGTCAAGGGATAGCGTCGGCGGCACTGGCTATCTGTTTGTCGCGAATCTGATGCGAATGCCTCACAAAGTGAACGTCGGACGTACGTTGTTGTCACTTACCGAACAAACTCAACCACCTATGTCCTGGTGCATGGTCGGCCAGCTCGCCTTTCCGCGTACATCGCCTGTCAATGCCCAAATGCCACGCACCATTGGCTCAGTTAGCCGGATTCTGCCGGGTTTCGACACCAAAGAGGAAGTGCGAATGGCCATGCTGCCGCGCTCCGCGGGCGCCTGCTGATTGCTCTCTGTCTTCTTGCGCGCCGTTCCTGGCGCCGAGCGCCTTTCGTTCTGTGACATATCCCCTGGCTTGAGAGCGCGCGCGATCTCTAGGTAGCCGGTCAATTTGTCAACCTCGACGACATAAGGCTCGAATATGGCTCCTATGTCATGGGAGTGAACGCCTTCCGGCGTCCGCCCCCAAAGCAGCTGCTTGCGGCGGTGACCGAGGCGCCGGTTACCGCATCGTGTCGTCGGTAATAAAGCGACGTTGCGCTCTCTGCTTTCACATCCGGGTATGCCGAAAAGTCCGTCGGTCAAAAGTCGACCAGCGGCGTGTCCACGATCTGGTGCTCGAATAGCAACCAGAACGGCGATCCCCGGGATTCGGAGTACCAATGCTCAAAAATCGCAAGGGCCTCGCCGATATTGGTGGCGGGTTCGTCCTCGGGCAGCCTCGCAGCCTGGAACAACGCAAGCGCAACGGGGCCAAAATGCGTGATCGCTTCCGTGCGCGCCTCGCTGTCCGCATTCCAGCCGAGCCGCAAGCGCAGGACGGCCAAAGCGCTGGCCACGGCGATCTCCTCACTTTCGGCTGAGGCCACGGCGTCCGAGATCGCCTGCATGAGGTTGAGCCGCCTGAAGGCGAAAGCGCGCTCCTGTTCCAAAACCGCGATCTGATTGGCCGCTTGTCGCCTGAAGCTTGCCTCGGTTGTCCTGGCGGTCTCAGCCGTCGTTTTCAGGTCATTCAGAAAGGAAGCCGTCGGGTTCATCTTGGCTCACTAGGATGGCGGAAGAGAGTGGGAGTCGAACCCACCAGAGACCGACTCGCGGCCCCTCCCGGATTTGAAGTCCGGACGCCCCACCGGGGACGATGCTCCTCCAGAAATTTGCGCCATCGGCGGCTCACCCTCGCCTGTCAGGCGGAACAGGTCCAGCCTGCGCCTGTTCAGACGGCGCAAGTCTCCCCGCCGCAGCGTCACGCCGTGCCGATCGAGAAATTCGAGGATATGGATGGCGACCTTGCGTCCGCTGCCCACGCGATCGCGAAATTGAGCAGCGGTGAACTCGTCTGTGGGCATCGACGCAGCGAGGTCGCGCGCGATCTCCACGATCTGCGCCAACGCCTCGCGCTGGAAGAAGTGGTCATGAGCGACCTCATGGACCTTCCCCATGCGGCCGGCAAGCTTCAGAAGCCGCCGGATTTCTGTCTCCGGCGCGGCCAGCACCTCGGCAATATCCCACACTCTCGGCGGATGGAATCGTTCGGGTCCGCCGATGAGAGGCTGGATCAGCAGCCAGAGAGTTTCATCCTTTGCCGTCAGGTGCGCCTCATGACCGGGCAGCCGCACCCAGGCGCCGTCCAAGGCAACTTCTCCAGCGTGCGAAAGGCTCCGCAGAACTGCTATGAAAGAGGGAGCCGGCAGACGTGGATCAAGCCCAATACGCAGTCTCTCCATTCCTACGCCCGGCAAATCCGGATTGTCGGCATGGAAGTTCTCCAGGGTCGCGGCCAAGTCGCGCTTGAATCGCAACCAGCGCTCTGGCGACAGCACGAGAAGCATTTCTCCGACGGCAAAACGGACAAGCCCGAGTTGATCGATCAGGCCTTCCATCTCGCAGTCACGAAGCGCCCTGTCGCGCGCGAAAGCCTTCAGGTCGAAATAGTGGGGCGGCGCATCAAGGAGTGCGGCGGCGGCCAGTTCGGGCGCCAATAGCGCATGGGCATCGAGTTGGGCCAGCCGTTCCGGCGCGCGGCGTTTGCGGCTGGGCGCCCGCAGATCGAGAAAATGTCCGCCGCCGATGGTTCGCTGCGCGGAGGTGTCGCGCACCACGTAAACGTCGCCGGCAGCGGCCGCGATCGGACTGTCCAGCACCAATTGAACATTGGCCGTGCCGCCAGGCCCGATCGGTTCGTCTCCGAGGAGTACAATGCGTGCTCCCACCTCCGTCGCGGCATGGTGGAGCCGCACCGGAAACCATTGGCCGATCGGCTTGCGTTCACCCGGCAGAACGCGAAGGCTTGCATCGATCCGGTCCGACGGCGCGTGAAGCTTCGGATCGACAATTACGTCGCCGCGCCGGATCGCCTCCTTGAAAACCCTTTCGCCGGTCAGATTGAGCGCGCAGCGGTCTCCCACCCGACCACGTTCGGCCGGCCGGTTCTGGGCGTGGATCGATCGGACCCGCGCAAGCAATCCTGACGGGCTTACGACCACGTTGTCCCCAGTACCGAGAGAACCCGAAAGCACGGTGCCCGTCACGACGGTGCCCACGCCGCGCAGCGTGAACGAGCGGTCCACCGCTAGTCGAAAACGGCCCGAAACTGCACGCCGGGCAAGATGCGACGCCTCCTCGACCAAGAGATACCTGAGTTCATCGATACCTTCGCCTGTAACGACCGAGACGGGAATCAGGTGGGCCTCGGCAAGCATCGTCCCGGCAAGCACCGAGCGGAAATCGTTCGCCACCGCAGTGCGGCGCTCGGGTCCGGCCAGATCGCATTTCGTGAGCAGGACGGCGCCGCGCTTGACACCGAGCAGGTCGACGATGGCGAGATGCTCCCGGGTTTGCGGCATGACGCCGTCGTCGGCGGCCACCACGAGCAACACGAAGTCGATGCCGCTGGCGCCGGCGAGCATCGTGTGTACGAAACGCTCGTGCCCGGGAACATCGACGAAACCGATGCTATCCCCACCCGGCACCGGCAAATAGGCGAAGCCGAGATCGATCGTCATGCCGCGTGTCTTTTCCTCCTGCAAACGATCGGTGTTTATACCGGTCAGCGCATGCACCAGCGCAGTTTTGCCATGATCGACATGTCCCGCCGTGCCGACGATCATGATGCGGTCTCCGGCAACGGCGCGGCGGCGCGACGCTCGGCCTCGGCGGCATCGCCCGCGCTCAATTCGGCCCGCACCGCAGCCAGATAGCGGCGGGCAAGGGCGCTGCCGCCTGCCTCGGCACGCAGGAGCCAAACCAGCGCCTCGACCGCGTCAGCCGGCACGCCCGTACCAAGATGGCAGGCGGCGCCGAGCATTGCCTGCCCTTCGGCGTCTCCTCGCATGGCAGCACGGCGCCACCAGCGGACAGCCTCGTCCGGATCGCGCGGCACGCCGAGCGCATTGTGATAAAGCATGCCGATCCGGGTCATAGCGGATGCGATGCCCTGATCGGCCGCGACAAGCGCCCAGCGTCGCGCCTCGCCGGCATCGGGAGCTATCACTTCGCCCTCCAGCAGCATCCAGCTCAGCATATCCTGCGCCGGTCCGTCGCCAGTTTCCGCTGCGGCCCGATAGAGCTCGGCCGCCCGGCGAAAGTCCTGCTCGACTCCTTCGCCGCGGAAATAGAGCGACGCCAGGTTCCTTTGTCCGACAGGATCCCCTGCCTCGGCGGCGAGCGCCAGCCAGGGAAAGGCCATATCCGCATCACGCTCGACGCCGAGCCCTTCGGCGAAGCAGGCGCCGATATTGTTCTGAGCGCGGGCAACGCCCAGGTGAGCCAGCGGCTCCCATATGGAGAGAGCCACGGCATGATCGCCTCGCCGCGCGGCTTCGAGGGCCTCGGTCATGCGTGCGGCCACAGGCGTCTCGGCTGGGCGGCGCGCAAGGCGGTCAAGCCAGCGCATCGGTTCCTCCCAGATTTAAGCCGGCTAGATTGGCGATGAAGTTCGCCTCGTCTTCCAGGCAGCGCAAATCGAGCACGAGCGCCTGGTTTTCGATGCGCCCGATCACGGGAACGCCCAGCCCACGCAGCGCAGCCGCAAGCGCTTCGAGCGCCCGGCCGCTCCCTGAGCGCGGCTTGAGAGCAAGCCCGGCGCTTGGCACAGTTTCGAGCGGCAGCGCGCCGGATCCGACTTGGCTCCGGCACTCCACCGTGTCGACCGCAAAGGCTTCGCCCACGGCGTCAGCAACCAGGGGAGCAAGGCGCTTTGCCTGCGCTGCAATCTCCCTCACCGAGCGCGAGAGCAGCCTTAGCGTCGGCAGGCGCTCGGCCAGGCGGTCGGGGTCGCGGTAGAGCTTCAACGTCGCCTCGAGCGCGGCCAGACGAAGCTTGTCGACCCTGAGCGCCCGCTTCATCGGGTTGCGGCTGATCGCTGCGAGCAGGTCCCTGCGGCCGACGATGAAACCCGCCTGCGGACCGCCAAGCAGCTTGTCGCCGGAGAATGTGACGAGATCGGCGCCGTCGGCGACCGCCTCGCGCACGGTCGGCTCGCGCCCAAGGCCGTAGCGGGCTAGATCGACCAGCGTGCCCGAACCGAGATCATGGACCAGCGGTACCCCATGCGCCTTGGCGATTGAAGCGAGCTCGGGTGCTCGGATCTCGGCCGTGAATCCTTCGACCCGGTAGTTCGACGTGTGCACCTTGAGGATGAGCCCGGTCTCCGGGCCGATCGCCGCGACATAGTCTTTGCGATGCGTGCGGTTGGTGGTGCCGACCTCGACAAGCCTGGCGCCGGCGCGCGTCATGATCTCGGGCATCCGGAAAGAGCCGCCGATCTCGATCAACTCGCCTCGCGAAACGATCGCTTCGCGACCGAGCGCCAGCGTGTTGAGCACGAGAAGGACGGCAGCCGCGTTGTTGTTGACGACGGTTGCATCCTCGGCTCCGGTCAGCTCGCAAACGAGCGATCGAAGATGATCGTCCCGTTCGCCGCGCTCGCCTTTCTCGACATCGAATTCGAGAGCCACCGCTTCGCGCATCGCCAGCCGAACAGCCTCGACCGCCTCTTTCGCGAGGAGGGCTCGTCCGAGATTGGTATGCAGCACCGTTCCGGTCAGGTTGAAAACGGGACGCAGGGAAGAGCGTTCGCCGTCCCTGAGCTGCACGAGCGCGTCGCCGGCAAGATCGTTTGCCTCCGGCACGACGGCTGCGGCATTGCGGGAGGCCATTCGTGCATCGGCGACGGCTCGGCGAATGGCCTCCGTCGCGGCCTGCCGTCCGAAGCGCTCGATTGCGGCCGCCGCCAGCGGGGTCCTCAGCACTTGGTCGACCGACGGAAGGTTGCGCAAAGGGTTTGCCGATGAAGCGGTCATCGTATCCTCAATAGCCAACAAGGAACGGATTGAACGATCCGCGGCGATGGCCACCCTCGCGGACGAGCAGGTCGAGGCCGAGCGTCGCCACGTCGTCGGCGACCGGATCGAGAGCCGGATCCTTGTGCTGGTACAGGATCTTTACATAGCAGCCGCATGCATCGCAGGTCTCGGCCTTGACCGTGCCAGGGCCTCCCTCGATTTCCTGATAGCCTATCCCCTTGGTCGAGCCGCACAGCGTACATTTGACACGGACGTGGTTCCACAATGTTCCACACAGCGCGCAGACGCAGAACCGCGCCCCGTGTGCGCCGTGCCAACCGACGATGATCGAGGATACGGGCGGCCCACCGCAGGCCGGACAGGCGCCGTCGGCAACCGGAACCAGCTTCGAGCTGTCGAGACATGCCGCGAGGCGGGCAAAGTGAACCTGCAGCGCGGCCGCGACATAGACATGCTCGGCAAGCGCGTTCATTGGGATCGCATCGGTGAGCACATTGCGCACCATGGAGTCGACCCCGGACGCATCGATATTCGCCAGCCTGTCCAAGGCGGCTGCGGCCGCCTTGGGTTTTTCGATCGCGGCTGCCACTTCGAACAGGCGGCCGAGCGTCATTCCAAGGGCGGCATCCGAAGTGGATTGGTTGCGATCGAGCGGCGGCATACCGAAGGTTCGTGCGCGCTCGCGCGCCTCCGCGGTCGGCAATTCGATCTCCGGCAAGCCGTCCTGGATGCGGTGCTGCGCATCCGTCAGTGCAGAGAGGAAGCGGAGATAGGGGCCGAGCTGGTGGTCATCCGCCAACACATCCAATCGCTCGGAGCGGCGAATGAACAAGGTCCGCGGATCAGGCAGGCGCGCAAAGGGTGGAGCCGAGACCTCGCCGATTACAGTCGGGTCAGGGCGTGACGGATCTTGTTGCTTTGGCATTTCAACCTCACGAACCTCACGGGCCACGTGGTCGGCTTGATACTGCTCCAGAGCAATTCCACGAAAAGTGTATAACGGTTTTCCGTCCGGAATTGCGTAAAAACAAATACCCGCTCATTCGGCGGGATTCGATCCCGAACGTCCGTCCGGTTTGCCTGCGATCAGTTCACGCAGCCATTTGCGATGATGCCGCCAAGCCCAGCCGCCGGTCACCCGTCCGCGCGTCATGGCGGGAATGGTGCCGCGTACCCAGATGGCCGAATAGAAATGGATAATCCAGACGCCGATGATCGCCACGGCAGCGATCGAATGAACAAGCAGCGCCACCCGCTGCTGACCGATCGTGGTGTAAGCGGCGAAATATTGTTGCCAGATGACGATGCCGCTCGAAATCAGGATGATGATGAGGATCGACATTGACCAGAAGACGAGCTTCTGGCCGGCATTGTACTTGCCGACGTCGGGGACGTTGTCCTCGTGATTGGACAATACGTCACGGAAGCGTGCGAGCCACGTTCCGTCCTCGGGCCTCCACAAATTGGCCTTCCAGAACCGAAGGAAAAGCCCAAGGAAGCTGAAGAAGAGCAAGACGCCGATCCATGGGTGAATGAAGCGCGTGAACTGGCCGCCGCCAAACAGCCCCGACAGGAAGAACAGGCTCGGGTGAAACATGGCAAGGCCGGACAAGGCGAGCAGGATCAGGCTGGCCGCCGTGATCCAATGGTTGATCCGCGCGCTCACCGTGTAGCGGTCCACGATGACTGGCTTGCCGGGATGTACCTGCTCGTTCGGCTTCACGTCATATGCGGCCATCGTTGTCGCCTTCCGTCAGCTCTTCGGCATGCTCCTCATCCGTCTCGGAGACCCTGTTCGGTCCCATCACCAGATGGTGAAGCAGGCCGACGCCAGCCGCCACGCCGAGAATGGTGAGGCCGGCATATTTGGTCACGCCCTTCCACGCCTCCACGAGCGGACTGATCTTCGGCTCCTTCGGCAGACCAGAATAGAGTTCCGGCTGGTCGGCATGGTGCAGCACATACATCACATGCGTCCCTCCGACGCCGGGCGGATCGTAGAGGCCGGCATTCGAATAGCCGCGCGATTTCAGGTCCTTGATGCGGCCGTCGGCGTGCTGTTTCATCTCGTCTTTTGTGCCGAACACGATTGCCTGGGTCGGGCAGGCCTTGGCGCAGGCTGGTCCCTGGCCGACAGCCACGCGGTCGGAGCAGAGCGTGCATTTGTAGGCCGTGTGATCGACTTTGGAGATGCGCGGAATGTTGAACGGGCAACCCTTGATGCAATAGCCGC
Source organism: Mesorhizobium sp. M0408 (assembly GCF_040321495.1). NCBI lineage: Bacteria > Pseudomonadati > Pseudomonadota > Alphaproteobacteria > Hyphomicrobiales > Phyllobacteriaceae > Mesorhizobium > Mesorhizobium sp. M0408. The sequence goes on from NZ_JAMYRO010000002.1 coordinate 19,589, forward strand.
AGCCAATGCAGTTCTCATGGACGAAATCGACGATGCCGTTCGAATACTGCACTATGGCGCCTGGTGCCGGACAAGCCTTGAGGCAGCCCGGGTCAGCGCAGTGCATACAGCCATCCTTGCGAATCAGCCATTCGAGTTCGTTCGTCTCGGGATTGTCCCATTCGCTGTAGCGCATCAGCGTGAACATGTCCGGCGTCAGATCGGCAGGATTCTCATAGACGCCGGCATTGAAGCCGATCTCCGGATGCGTGTCGTTCCACTCGATGCAGGCCGTCTGGCACGCCTTGCAGCCGATGCATTTCGAAACATCGATGAGCTTGGCGACTTCCGTCAATTGCTGCTCGGGCGCGGGAACCGTCGAGGCAGAGCGGCGGATGAGGTCCTTGTCGGAAAAACGCGGTGCGGTATCCGTCGTCGAAGGATTTGGAAGTGGAGGAAACATCGCTTACTCCTCCTACGCTACAGGCCCGGCGATGGGCTCGATGTTGACAAGGAACGCCTTGTATTCCGGCGTCTCGATGTTGGCGTCACCGACAAAGGGGGTGAGCACGTTCGGGCCAAAGCCTTTCTTCGCCGCTCCCGTGAAGCCCCAGTGCAATGGTATTCCGACGATGTGGACGGTCTTGCCATCGCAGGTGAGCGGCCTGATCCGCTTGGTCACCATGGCCTTCGCCACAACGGAACCGCGCTTCGACCAGACGCGCACCCAGCCGCCTTTGGTGATGCCCTTCTCGGCCGCAAGCTGTTCCGAAATTTCCACGAAAAACTCCGGCTGCATCACCGCATTGGTGATGACGTGCTTGGTCCAGAAGTGGAAATGCTCGGTCAGGCGGTAGGAGGTCGCCGCGTAGGGGAACTCCTGCGAAGCCGATTCGGCGAACTGGGCCATATCGCCTTCGAACACCCGCGCTGCGGGGTTGCCGCGAACTTTGGGAGCTATCGGGTTCGCGATGGGCGACTCGAATGGCTCGTAATGCGCCGGGAATGGTCCGTCGCGCATCATGCCCCGGGTAAAGAGGCGCGAGACGCCTTCCGGATTCATGATGAACGGGCCTACTTGATCGGGCTTTGCCGTTGGCAAGATGTCGGGGACATCGTAGCCCGACCATTTCGTGCCGTCCCATTCAATCACCTTGCGGCTTGGATCCCAAGCCTTTCCGGTGAGGTCAGCCGACGCCCTGTTGTAGAGAATGCGCCGGTTGGCAGGCCATGAGAACGCCCATTTGGAATAGGCCCCGGTTTCGTCAGGATCGGTGGTGTCCCGCCTGGCCATGTTGTTGCCGTTTTCGTTGAAGCAGCCGGAATAGATCCAGCAGCCGCAGGAGGTGGAGCCGTCGTCGCGCAGCGCGGCGAAGCCCGGCAAGAGCTTTCCGGCCTCGGCCAGCACCTTTGTCGGGTCGGCCGTGTCGGTTACCCTGGCGAGCGCTCTACCATTGATCTCCTGGGCAAGCTCCTCGGCCGTCGGATCGCCGGGATCGGCATAAGGCCAGTTGAGCTTGACGATCGGCTCGGCGAAGGCGCCGCCTTCCTTGCTGTAGAGCTCTTTCAGGCGCAGATAGAGCTGCGCCATGATCCAGGTATCGCGTTTGGCCTCGCCGGGGGGCGTGCCGCCGGCCCAATGCCACTGCAGCCAGCGCCCCGAATTGACCAGCGAGCCGTCGTCCTCGGCGAAGCAGGTGGAGGGAAGCTGGTAGACTTCCGTCTGAATCTGCGACGGATCGACGTCGTTGTACGGCCCGTGGTTCTCCCAGAACCGGCCCGTCTCCGTGTCCAACGGATCCATGATGACGAGGTATTTGAGCTTCGAGAGGGACTCAATCACCTTCTTCTTGTTCGGAGCTGCCTGTAGCGGGTTGAAGCCCTGGCAGAAATAGCCGTTCATCTTGCCCTGGTGCATCAGCTCGAAAGCCCGCAGCAGATCGTAGCCCGGCAGGTCGAGCTTCGGCAGGTAGTCATAGGCGAAGCCGTTCTCCGGCGTTGCCGCGTTGCCCCACATTGACTTTTGGAAGCTTACGAAGAACTTCCTGTAGTTCTGCCAGTAGCTCATCTGGTTCGGCCGGAGCGGCTTGAAGCCTCGGGTCGACATGTAGGCTGCCAGATCGACCTCCTTCTCAGTCGGCAGCGTCAGATAACCGGGCAGCAGGTTCGACATCAGCCCGAGGTCGGTCAGCCCCTGGATGTTGGAGTGACCGCGAAGCGCGTTCATGCCGCCGCCGCGTATACCGATATTGCCCAGAACAAGCTGCAGCATCGCCATGGCGCGGATGTTCTGCGAGCCCTTCGAGTGCTGGGTCCAGCCGAGCGCGTACATCGAGGTCATCGCCTTGGTCGGAGACGATGTCTCGGCGACCATCGCGGCCACCTTCAGGAACCGGTCCTTCGGTGTGCCGCAGATGCGCTCGACCATCTCCGGCGTGTAGACCGCGACATGCTTCTTGAGAAGATTCCAGACGCAGCGCGGATTGGCCAATGTCGCGTCGACAACGGCAAAGCCGTCCGTGCCTATGTCATAGTCCCAACTGGACTTGTCATAGTCTCGCTTCGCCTCGTTATAGCCGGAGAAGAGGCCGTCCTGATAGGTGAAGCCCTCCTTGACGACATACGTCGCGTTGGTGAAGGCCTTCAGATAGTCCCATTGCACCTTGTCGTTCTGGATGCAGTAGTTGATCAGCCCGAGCAGGAAGGCGATGTCCGTTCCCTGGCGGATCGGCGCGTAAAGATCCGACACCGAAGCTGAGCGCGTAAAGCGCGGGTCGACGACGATGAGCTTGGCGCCGCGGTTGGCCTTCGCCTCTGTGACCCATTTGAAGCCGCAAGGATGCGCTTCCGCGGCATTGCCGCCCATGATGACGACGAGATCCGTGTTTTTGATGTCGGTCCAGGAATTGGTCATTGCGCCGCGGCCGAATGTTGGGGCGAGACTCGCCACCGTCGGGCCGTGTCAGACACGTGCCTGGTTGTCGAACACCAGCATGCCCGCGCTGCGGACCACCTTGTAGGTCGCGAACGCGGTTTCATTGGTCGAAGCCGAGGCGGCGAGGAAGCCGGTGGTGATCCACCGGTTGACCGTCACGCCGTCATTGTTCGTCGCGACGAAGTTCTTGTCGCGATCGTCCTTCATCAGGCGGGCGATGCGGCCGAGCGCGTCTTCCCAGCTTATCGGCTCGAACTTGTCCGAGCCCGGTTTGCGGATCATCGGATGTTGCAGACGGGTCGGCGACTTGACAAATCCGAGCAGGGCCGACCCTTTGGGGCACAAGGTGCCGCGATTGGTCGGATGATCAGTATCACCCTCGATATGGGTGATCTCGGCCGGCTCGCCCTTTCTGAGATCGCCCTTCGAATACAAGATTATGCCGCAAGCCACCGAGCAGTATGGACAGGTGTTGCGTGTTTCGGTGGTGTTCGCGAGCTTGAAGGGCCGTATAGCCGCCGCGTGTGCGGCCTCGCTATCGCCGAAGCCGAGGGCTCCAAGCGTAGTACCGGCGAAACCCGCGCCTGCTGTTTGCAGGAACGCGCGTCGAGAAAGATCGATGTTCATGGGTTCCTCCCGAAGCCGATGCCCCACAAGGCAACTCGAACCAACGGTTCAATCCGAGTAACTAGTCTCGGGCCAAATAAAATCAATGCCAAGAACGAGGTGCGTACGGTGCAGCAAAAGTGCCCCTCCGAACCGCCTTCCTGCAACAGGTTATGCCCGCAAATCGGCATTGTGTATTATTGTTGAATATTCTTGTCATCTTTTCGTGACCGCGACTGCGATTGACGAAAACGAACGCATTACCATACAGTAAAGCGTGGTGATGAAACAGCTCCCGCGGGTCGGGGCGCCTTTCGATCGATACCCAATGACGGCGATGCCTCGCACGCCGGATACGGTGCTTGCCTTTCCTAACTTAATGAAATCCGCTGAGAGCAAGCGTGCTCCAAACGCGCTGTGCGTTGGCGCGATCGTATTTTCCATTCCGGTTGACCTTGATCCCTACTAAAGCGTGCCAGCAGAGGAGGCTCGACGACTATGGCAATCGCCCTCTCGCCCGAAAAAACCGATGCGCCCGTTGTGCGCCTGACCAGCCTCGCCCATGGCGGCGGTTGCGGCTGTAAGCTGGCACCGTCAGTGCTGCAGCAGCTTCTCGCTAATCCGGCGGCTGCCAGTCCCTATCATCAGCTTCTCGTCGGCACGGAGACCGGCGACGATGCGGCAGTCTGGCAACTCGACGGCGCGACTTGCGTCATCGCGACCACCGACTTCTTCATGCCTATGGTAGATGACCCCTACGATTTCGGCCGGATTGCCGCAACCAACGCCCTGTCCGATATCTATGCGATGGGTGGCCGGCCGATCATGGCGCTGGCGATCCTCGGGATGCCTCTGGACAAGATCCCGATGCTCATGGTCCGCGAAATCCTGAAAGGTGGTGAAGCTGTCTGCGCCGACGCCGGAATCCCGGTTGCAGGTGGCCACTCGATCGACTCGCCGGAGCCGATTTATGGCCTCGCAGTCATCGGCACATGCCGACCCGGAGATATCCGACGCAATTCTGACACCAGGCCGGGTGACGCCTTGATCCTGACGAAAGGGCTCGGCGTCGGCATCTACTCCGCCGCCATCAAGAAGCAGGCGCTTTCCGAGAGCGGCTATCGCGAAATGATCGCCTCCACCACCCTTCTCAACCGGATCGGATCGGAGCTGGCGCAGGACGCGAGCGTCCACGCCGTCACCGACGTGACCGGATTTGGCTTGCTCGGACATGCCCTCGAGATGGCACGCGGTTCCGGGTGCACGCTGATAATTTGCAGCCACGACGTGCCGCTCTTTTCCGAAGCTGCCTCGCTCGCGGTCGACGGCCACGTCACCGGCGCATCGCGGCGCAACTGGGCGAGCTATGGCGACGCGGTAAGCTTACCTCCCGGCATGCCCGAGTGGCGACGCCATCTTCTCACGGATCCACAGACTTCGGGCGGGTTGCTGGTTGCTTGCGAGACCGACCGCGCAGCGGCGCTCGTCGAGAGGATCGTCGCGGAAGGTTATCCTTTGGCTCGCATCATCGGCCATGCCAGACCCGGCGCGCCGACAATAGTAGTAGAGGCCTGAACGGCCGCTCCGCTTCCCCGCCAGATGACGGGGCGCGCCCTCCAGTCCGCGGCACTCCACCTCCTGCCACCACTGGATCGGCAGGCAAAGACGCCGCCTGCCCTGTCCACGCTGGATTGGCGGCGAACGCTGCGACTGCTTTGGTGACCGGATGATCCGAGCGAGCCTGAGTTCGCCAGATCATGACTGGGCGCCAGGCACGAGCTTGAAACATCAGCTCCTCTATCCGGAGAATCTCGTTCCACTTGGCCATGCGTTGGAACGCGTGATCGAACCACTTTTTCCCGCCAAGTATCGCAGCGCTTGCTCCGATTGTGCTGGCTAGACCGGCGTTTGCCGCCATGGCGACCGGCAACTTGACCGTGCGCAACATGATCCAAGCTGAATGCAAGTTCAGACTGTCAGCGATCTGGATTTCGGCACGAGGGGTGTCGTCAATATCGATCAGTCCAACACCGTTGGCGTGCAATGCACGACGTGCAAACTTGTAACGTCGGCGTGAGTGCCGGCGACAGCGCCGGCGCTACTATCGCGGCTCGCAAATTGACTGGCCCGCGTCCGCAGTGGTACGACAGCCTTGATGCCTTCCGCCGCGGCAGCGACAACCACGCCGCGCCCGGGCCGCATCTCCTTGTCCCGGCCGCGGCGAACCTACAGCCCGCCGTCGCGGTGTACCTGTGCCCGCCGGGCGAGCCGGGCTACCATCCGTTCGCCCTGTGCGTCCTGCACCTCGAGGACGGACGGGTCGCGGAGGCCGTCGACTTCCAGGTGCCGATGAGATTTCTGCTCCCGCGCGGTTTCAACAAGGACGAGGTCGAACATAGGAAGATCGGATGAAGGTCGCGACTGAGCAGGAGTGGCAGGCCGCCCGCAAGGAGCTGCTGGCGGCCGAGCAGGAGCTGGCGGCGCACGAACAGCGCGTCACCAAGCAGCGGCGTGAGTTGCCCTGGGTTCCGGTCGAGAAGCACTACGCCTTCGCCACCGACGACGGGCCCAAGTCCTTGCCGGAGCTGTTTGATGGCCGCTCGCAGCTCCTCATCTATCACCTGATGTTCGGGGAGGACTGGAAGATGGCGTGCCCGGGCTGCACCTCGGTCGGCGATGGGCTGGGCGGCATGATCACGCACGTGAACGACCGCGACGTGACGCTCATCGCGATGTCGCTGGCGCCGCTGGAGAAGCTGATGGCAACTAAGGCACAGCGCGGGTGGACGATGCCCTACGTGTCGGCCTGCGGCGACGACTTCCTGTTCGACTACGGCTTCGCATTCCGCCGGGAGGAGATGTCCGGAATCGCCCGCGACGAGTTCGACATGGGGCAGCTGCTCCGCGAGGCGCCGCAATGGCTGCAGGATTACCGGGACGACGTCGGTGCGCCGGACCTCCAGTCGGCCGTGTCGGTGAGCGCAGGGTGGAGCGTCTTCGCGATGGAGGACGGAGCGGTCTACAACACCTACCGCCGCTATCCGCCGCTGGTGGGGCCGCCCTACGCGCCGTTGCTCGAGTTCGTGCCAAAGCCGTGACATCCGCAACTTCGGTGCGCACGCCCGCCTGATCGATGCGGTCATGTAATCCCCATAGGACGGAGCTGCTGCCTGATTTGCTTCTAACATCACACTTGCATAATAACACTAACGAGGTTAGCGTGCAGATCAATGTTAGAACGTGACCGGATCAGCACTGAAGGAGCGTTCGCCGAGACGCTTGAGCGCTATCTCGGAGATACGCTTCATGACCACGTTCGGGTTCAGGAATCTACAGCCCCACAAAACCTTCCTTCATTCCTCGATCGGGCCTACTATTTCTACGAAGCGCGGATAGCGGGAAGACGGTGCGTCTTCCTTGCCGCCCTGGACAGTGCCGCTACCCCTTCCGACATTACCAAGCACGTCGGTTTGGTCCGCAACTCGATTGACGCAATCGTCATATTCGCTGCTCCATCACTGAGCGCACACAACCGCGCACGCCTGATCGGTCAACGCGTCCCATTCGTCGTTCCCGGGAACCAGCTCTACATCCCTGACCTCGCCATGGATTTGCGTGAGCATTTTCGGGCCCCCAGACAGCGGCATGACGACGGTCTATCACCGGCGGCGCAAGCTGTGTTGTTCGACCATCTCTTGCGGCACGCCGACAAGGCGATGATCCCGTCGCTCATTGCCGCGCGACTGCGCTACTCGGCAATGTCGATCGGTCGTGCTTTCGACGATCTGGCTGCATCGGGCCTCGCACGCACCGAAAAGCACGGCAAGGAAAGACACATCCGATTCAAGGCGGAAGGACGCCAGCTGTTCGAGGCAGCGCGCGATCTCCTCCGCAGCCCGGTACGCGCGGTGAAATTCGTCCGAGGCGATCACTCCCAGGCACCGCTCAAGCAGGGGGGCGAATGGGCGCTTGCCGCGCTGACCGATTTGTCCCGGCCGTCGATAATTACCTACGCCGTCGCCGCCGGCAACTGGAAAGCCATCGCGCAAGCCTCCGGCTTCGTTGAAACCTCCCGCGATCAAGCCGATCTCGTCATCGAAACATGGTCGTACGACCCTGCCGCCTTGTCTGATACCGACACCGTGGACCCGCTGTCACTTTATGCGCAGTTCAGGGACCACCGTGACGAGCGTGTCTCCATGGCGGCAGAACATCTGTTGGAGAACATCGCATGGTAACCGGCATCGAGAAGTTCCGGGAGCATTTCGCCCAACATGAGGATCACTACGCGATCATCGGCGGGGCCGCGTGCGACCTGCTCTTCGATGCCCGCAACGAGTGAAGGCGTCGGTTCAATATTCTGGTTCAGCCGGAAGAGATTTGAAGGATCGAAGCGGGCTTTAAGCGCCGCAAGGCGGTTGTATTTTTCTGCGCGATCGCGCAGAGCCTGGACGCGTTCCATTGGCGCGAGGTCCTGCGCCAAGATGCAGGCCGCGCCGAGGCCGACAGCGAGCAGTGCGCTCTCGGTGCCGGCGCGCCGGCCTTGCTCGTGGCCGGCGCCGTGGATCAGGGGCTCCAACTCGACACCTCGGCGGACATAGAGGGCGCCCACACCCTTCGGTGCGTAAAGCTTATGACCGGCGATCGTGAGCAGATCGACGCCGAGTGCATCGACCCTAATCGGAATTTTGCCGACCGATTGCGCGGCGTCCGTATGAACGCGGATGTCGTGCTCCCGGGCGATGGCGCTGATGTCCTCGATCGGCTGGATCGTGCCGACCTCGTTGTTGGCGTGCATCACGCTTATCAGGACGGTGCGCGGGGTGATGGCACGGCGCACGGCTTCGGGATCGACCCCACCCGTCGAGCCGACGGGCAGATAGGTCACCGTCGCGCCAAGGCGCTCGAGAAACCGACAGGGGGGCGAGAACGGCGGGGTGCTCGACCGGCGGTGGTGATGATGTGCTCGCCCTTGTGCTTGAGCGCGAAGAACGTGCCCTTGATGGCAAGGTTATTGGCCTCGCTGCCGCCGCTTGTGAACACGATCTCGTCGGGCGCCGCGCCGAGCAGCGTGGCGACCTGGCCGCGGGCGCGCTCCAGTGCGGCCTTTGCCGGCGTGCTCGCCCAATGGCCGCTGGACGGATTGCCAAAGGCTTCGTCGAGGAAGGGTTGCATTGCCGTTGCCACCGCGGGATCGATCGGCGTGCTGGCGTTGTAGTCGAGATAGATCTGAGCCATCGGATCAGAACACCAGTACTTTGTCGGCGGCGATGATGGCGGCCGCGAGTTCATTCATTGTACTGCGGCTTGCATCAGCCATGACATCGGCTTCAGTCAGGCCGCGCGCGTCCATGCAAGTGCCACACAGCAAGATCTGCCCCTTGCCGGCAATTGCCCCCTTCAGCATGCACTCGACATTGTAGTAGCCGTCGGCAGTCTTCTGACCCGCCTTTGCGGCCACCACGGCGTCGGCCATCAGGAACACTGTGACTCCGGTTCCGCGCTCGTTCTTGATGAGAGCAAGAGCCAGGCGCAGGCCGTTGTAACACTGCTCGGTGCCATAGGGCGGGTCATTCAGGATGAACCGGATCTGCACAGGTGTCCCTTTCTTCGGTTCTTCGAATGCGCCTCCATCAAAAGGCGACTTCCGCAACCATCAGCCGTGCGACGAGCCCGCCCTATTCGCCGAGAACGCGGCGCCGCTCCTCGAACTCTATTTGTCGATCTCGCCGCGCGCAAAGCGCTCTTTGAGAATGTCGAGCGGCGTGCGGCCCGGCAGCGTGTGATGCGGTGGCGCCGTTGTCTTCACGGGCCGCCGACCCAGCGGACGACACGGCCGCGATCAGCACAGCGAGAAAGAGGATCATGAACAGCGGCCCGAAAATCATGGGCCAGCCTCCACCCCACCCCATCATATGAGGCCCCCCGTGCGTATCGTTCGGCGTCCGAAAGTGCCTGAGCCCACAGAGCATTTGGCGGGAGGACCGCGCCCGCAGCGACGAATATCGGAACCAGAACCTTCATCATGGATCAGCATTGGATGGGCGGCGCGGCCGCGAAGCTCGCCCGCGCCCGACGTGCGGCTACTCCCGCATGAAGGTCTGAACCTCCTCGGGCGTCACTTTGCCGTCCTTGTCTGCGTCGACCTTGTCGAAGATTCGCTTTTGGATGGTCGTAATCTCCTCGAAGGAAAGCCCGCCGTCGCCGTTCGTGTCGGCAATGGCGAACATGATCTTCATCATGTGCCCGTGCATGCGCATCATTGGCATGCCTCCCATCATCCCTTGACCCATCATGCCTTGGCCCATCATTCCAGGAGGCATCCCGCCGGGCTGAGCGGGCTGTGCTCCTTGGTCCTGTCCCGCCGCATCTCCAGGCTCAGCAGGTGGGGTGGCCTGTGCAGTCCTCGAATCGGGGTGGTGCGGGTCGACGGCGGTTGTTTGCCCGGCGTCTGCGGCCGTCATGCCGGTGGCGATGGTGGCAGCTAACGCAGTCGCGCGTGATAGTGCAGTCAACGTCATGGGAACCTCCTTCTTGTGCAGAGCTCAGCGGAACCCGTTCCAACCCGCTTGCGGCTGCGGCTTCCAAACGCAAAAACCGGCAAGTCGCGGTCGCGATTTGAACCGCAGTCTAGGTCAAAAGCAGCGCGGCGAATTTGCGCCGGATCAACTGCTCGGCCAGTCGGACTTCGATCTGCTATCATCGTCAGGTTGCCCGCCTCGAGGATGGATGCGGCATCGAAGACGCGCGAGAGAGAGCGGGTTCGCGCATCGCGACGGCCACGACCAACCCCGAGAGAAATGTCAGGGCGGCAATCGAAGCGATCGCCCACGAAAAACCGAAGCGATCGGCGATGAGCCCGGCGGAGAGCGCGCCGATCGCGTAGCCGAGGTCGCGCCAGAAGCGGTAGACGCTCAGCGAGCGGGCGCGCCAGGTCGGATGCGAGGCGTCGGAGACGGCGGCGATCAAGCTCGGATAGACCATGGCGGTGCCGAGGCCAAGAAGGAGGCTGCCGACGAGCCACCACTCGAACTGGCGCGTTGCGGCCGTGAGGAATAGGCCCGCGGCTTGCACCCACATGCCGGCGACGATCAGGCCCTTGCGGCCCCAACGGTCGCTCAACGGGCCGGTTGCGATCTGCAAGATGCCCCACGTCGCGGGATAGATCGCCTTCAAAATGCCGATGCGCTCGACGCCGAGGCCGAAGGAGGCGAAGAACAGCGGGAAGATACCCCAGCTCATGCCGTCATTAAGGTTGTTGACGAGGCCGGCCTGCGAGGCGGCGAAGAGATTACGGTCCTTGAACGACGTGAGCGCGAAGACTTCCCGGAAACGGATCGGCGCAGCCTTCTGCGTGTGCGAGGAGGCCTCCAGCCGGACATGGTCTCGCGTATCGCGCACCAGCAGGATCGACAACGCGGCTCCCAGCATTGCATAGCCGATGCCGAGATAGATCGGCGCCGGGCGCAAGCCATATCGCGAGGCGACATAGCCAGTCAGAAACGCGGTCACGCCGACGGCGAGATAGCCGGCGAACTCATTGAGGCCGACGGCCAAGCCGCGCGACTTCGGTCCGACGAGATCGACCTTCATGATCACCGTCATCGACCAGGCAAGCCCCTGGTTGATGCCGAGAAGCGCGTTGGCGGCGATGACCCATTCCCAGTTCGGCGCCCAGATAATCATGAAGGGAACCGGCAGGCCAACAAGCCAGCCGAGGACGAGAACGCGCTTGCGGCCCCAGATATCGGCGAGTTGCCCGGAGACGAGATTGGCAAAGGCCTTCACCAGGCCGAAGCTGATGATGAAGGAGACGACGAGCGTCGTCGAGGTGATGTGGAACTCCTCGGCGCCGATGAGCGGCACAACGGTGCGCTCGATCCCGACCATGCCGCCGACGAAGGCGTTGATCAGGATGAGCAGCGCGAACTGCGGCCAGTTCTCTCTAAGGCCCAGCCTGACTGCCGAGCTCGCCGACCGAGAATCCGATTTTGCCACTCTCATCGGTCAGGCCGCGGCAGCCGTGTGGCTGGAATTGGCGGTCCTGATCTGCGCGGCCTGCGGCGGGGCCGGCGGAATCTCGGCGAGCATGAAGCAGATGAACTCGGCCTCGTCCTCGATTCCGAAGGCCTCGTTATGGCGCTTCTCGAAGCCGATGGTGGACCAGGGCTTGCCGCTCAAACGCCGGCCGCAGACCGAGCCGGCATAGGCCCCGGAAAGGACTTCGACATGGTCGGGAAGAGCCTTGAGGCGGCCGGCGCTCCGGAAGAGGTCTTTGGCACCTTCTTCGGCGCTGACCGCTAGCTCGGTGCGGCCGAGATCGCCGACCATCAGAGTGTGGCCGGTCAACACAAACCAGGGCTCGGCGGCCCGCGTGCGGTCGCTCACGAGCAGGCAGATGTGCTCAGGCGTGTGCCCGGGCGTATGCATGACCGTCGCGCTCACGTTGCCGAGCGGGAGGACGTCGCCGTCGCGTACTCCTCTGAACGGGAACGAGACGTCCGCCTCGGTCGACAGCACGTACTCCGCACCGGTAGCCTCGGCGAGCGCGCGGCCGGCGGAGAGATGGTCGGCGTGAACATGCGTGTCGATGACGAAATGAATGCGCATGCCGGCGTCTTCAGCTGCGCGCAGGTAAGGCTTGATGTCGCCGACTGGATCGACGACGGCTGCGGCCGACTTGCCGCCACAGCCGAAAAGATAGGAGATGCCGACCGGATCTGTGTGGAGGAATTGGCGAAGGATCATGGGGTTGCACTCCCTGCTGCGAAGGGTTAGAAACATTCAATCATTCCGCTGACTGTTCCACTGAGGAGCTGCCGTGTCAAGCATCGGACCGAAACAAGCGATCTACGAAAGCCTCGCCGAGGTGGCGCAGGCGCTCGGCCATGCCCACCGGCTCGAGCTTCTGGAGCACCTGGCGCAAGGGGTGCGCAGCGTCGAGGAACTCTCCGCGCGAACCCGCCTGAGCTTCGCCAACACGTCGCGCCACCTGCAGATCCTGCGGCGCGCGCGCCTCGTCGAGACGGCGCGCCGCGGCAAGCATGTGCTCTACAACCTCGCCGGTGATGCCGAGGTGGTGGCACTGATCAAGGCGCTCGGCCGTGTCGGCGAGCGAAACGTGGCCGAGGTCGACCGCGTGATGGCCGACTACTTTCGTGCGCGCGATGCGCTGGAGCCGGTGTCGCGCGAAGACCTGGTCTCGAGGCTGCATGACGGGGCGGTCACGGTTCTCGACGTGCGGCCGGAGGATGAGTTTGCGGTCGGACATCTCCCGGGCGCCCTCAACATCCCGCTGGCCGAGCTGGAGCGCCGCCTGGGCGAGCTTCCGGCAGATCGGGAAGTGATCGCCTATTGCCGCGGCCCTTATTGCGTTCTCTCGTTCGAAGCGGTCGCCGCCTTGCGAGAGCGGGGTTATCTCGTCCGTCGGCTTGAGGACGGCTATCCCGAATGGAAGGCTGCAGGGCTGCCGGTCGAAGCGGTTGGCTGAAACGAGACACACGCGCTAGTCCCATGGATCGGAAAGCAGGCGAAACGGGAAGAGAGGGCGCGGCGTGGCCGATCGTGAACGGCAAGGACCATGCGTCTCCCTCCGTGTTCCGGCCGGAGGCTCTGCTGCGCGAAGCGCGTCGACAGAAGGAACTGCCGCTCATCGCCGTTCCTCCAGTGTGTGTCCTCGATCCCGATGGCGACGTGGTGCGGCACCTCAGACGAACGGGCACGGGACGAATCCATGAGGGGTGGGCCTGCTACCACACCGAGCTTCTTGCCTTCGATCTCGACGACATCGGCGAGATCGGCATCATCGGCTGCGCGGTGGGCGCTCCCTTTGCAGTGCTCGTGGCCGAGCAGCTTTTTGCGTCGGGCTGCCGCCTGCTCGTCAGCGTTACGTCCGCTGGCCAGGTCACCGACAACGGAGCGACGCCCTACTTCGTGCTGATCGATCGCGCCCTGCGCGACGAGGGCACGAGCTACCACTATCTTCCGCCAGCGACCTTCGCCGAAGCCCCCGACGCAGGGCTTCTCGCTGGCATCGAGAGGGCTTTGTCGGGTCTTTCCGGCGTCACTGTCCATCGCGGTGCGACCTGGACGACGGATGCGCCCTATCGCGAAACCGAGATCGCGATTGCGTCTGCACGGGAGCTGGGCGCGTTTGCCGTGGAAATGGAGGCTGCCGCCCTGTATGCGTTTGCAACCGCGATGAAACGGTCGGTCGTCTGCTTCGCGCATGTAACCAATGCCATGGCGCGGAGTGAAGGCGACTTTGAAAAAGGCGAGGCGGACGGAACCACGGCAACGCTCGCAGTCATCGCGGCGACGGCGCGCGCCTGGTCGACCGCTGCGATCGCCGCCGAGAAATGAGCAGATGCGGGGCGCCTATGCGGCGCCCTCGACGATTTGCGCGGCGCCGAACGACCCGGCCTAGCCATCTCTCCGTCATCGATGGACTTTGCGACGCCGAGAATGGACGCCGCATCCACCGCAACAAATCGGTCGAAAAATATTGCACGCGGCCTTTCCGCATTCGCGTCCGTCGCCTGATCCAATGCTCAAGTCCGGCATGTTGCCGAACCTGATCAGAGGAAATTTGAGAATGAAAACTGCAATCTTTGTCGCGATCGGTGCCGAGCCACTCGATCGCGTTGAACTGGACGAGACCGCTGTCCGTGCAGCTTGTGGTCGATGACGAAGCGGTTGATGGCGGAAACCCACATGCCTCAACACGGGACTGGTGATGGCTCGCGCAGCGCCTGCCGTGCTGCCGCCATTGGTGCTCTTAGTTCCTGACACGACCCCACGCCAGAACCGCACGGCACGAGCTTCCAGCGCCGGTTGCCCTGCGGCGGGAGGTTGGGGTGGCGCCAAGAGGCGGGGAGAATGATCGCCATTAAACACCGATTTATGCGGCAAATCTTGGCTCCGGAACTCCCGTTGCACCCAGGCCGGTGATGGCAAAAAGGCTGCCGCGCAAGACACCGTCGCTTGGAAAGCGCGGCAGCGGCGGCTTGGCCATCGAAGTGACGTACAGGGTGTCGAGCTTCGGCCCGCCGAACATGACGCTGGTGATCTTCTTGACGGGCATGTCGATGATGCGATCAACGCTGCCGTCGGGCGCGTAACGCACCAGCCTGCCGTCATAGACCAGCGCGTTCCACAGGAATCCTTCCGCATCGACGGTCGAGCCGTCAGCCGCCCCTCCCCTGCTGGTATCGACGCGGGTGAAGGTGCGCCGGTTGTTGGCGGCACCCGTTTCGATATTATAGTCGTAGGCCCAGATCTCGCCGGTCCAGGTGTCGGCGAAATAGAAGGTGCGGTCGTCCGGGCTCCAGCACGGACCGTGCGAGCAGATGATGCCGGAATCTATTCTGGTAACGGAGAAATCCGGATCGAGCCGGTAGAGCCCGCCGGAGGGTCCCTCTTCCATCGTGTCCATTGAGCCGGCGAAGAAGCGGCCGCGCCGATCGACCTTGCCGTCATTGAGCCGGTTCATCGGCCTGTCCGGCTCCGGATCGTGAATCGGCGTCACCTCGCCGGTGGCGAAATCAAGCAGATGGAAACCGCGCTGCAGCGATACCACCGCGCCACCGCCGTCCTTGCGCAATGCCATCGAACCGATCTTCATCGGCACGTCCCAGCAACGGATCTCGCTCCCGTCGGCGGTCGCCCGAAACACACGCCCGTCGAAACTGTCGATCCAGTAGAGGCGCTCCTGTTCAACGTCCCACAGCGGTCCCTCGCCCAGCGTGGTCTTCACGTCCACCACGACTTCGATCTTCATGCCGTCCTCCTCTGTTCGAACCTTGCAGAAACCGGTCAGAACGCGACCTGGTCGCCGCCTTTCAATGACAGGATTTCGCGGGCCTCGTCGGGCGTTGCCACTTCCATGCCGAGGCCTTCGATGATCTTGCGGGCGAGCACCACCTGCTCGGCATTTGACTTGGCAAGCTTGCCCTTGCCGGCCCACAGACTGTCTTCGAGCCCAACGCGAATATTGCCGCCAAGCGCTGCCGATTGTGCGGCTATGCGCAACTGGCTGGCGCCCGCACCCAGAACCGACCAGCGAAACTGATCGCCGAACAGGCGATCGGCGGTACGCTTCATATGGGCGACGTCTTCCGGATGGGTGCCGATGCCGCCGAGCAGGCCGAACACCGACTGCACGAAGAACGGCGGCTTCACCAGCCCGCGATCGGCGAAATGGGAGAGATTATAGAGATGGGCGATGTCGTAGCACTCGAACTCGAAGCGCGTCCCATTGTCATAGCAGGTTGCCAGTATGTATTCGATGTCCTTGAACGAGTTGCGGAAGACCAGATCACGCGTCGCTTCCAGATGCGGCTTTTCCCAATCGAACTTGAACGTCTCGTATTTGCCGACGAGGTGATAGAGCCCGAAATTGATCGAGCCCATGTTGAGCGAGGCGACTTCCGGTTTGAACTGGGCGGCGGGCCGCACACGCTCCTCGACCTTCATGTAAGGACTGCCGCCGGTGGTGATGTTGATGGCGGCATTGGTGCCTTGCTTGACGCGCGGCAGGAAACGCGCGAACGCCTCTGGCGTCTGGTCGGGCTTGCCGGTCTCGGGGTCGCGGGCATGCAGATGCAGGATCGCCGCACCCGCCTCTGCCGCCGCGATCGCCTCGCGGGCGATCTGGTCCGGCGTGATCGGCAGATAGGGCGACATGGTTGGCGTATGGATCGCCCCCGTCACCGCGCAGGTGATGATGACCTTGCCGCTGGGTTGCTGGGCGCCGGGCTTGCGGCTTGTTTGCGTCATCGTCCAAACTCCTGATCCGATTTTTTCTTGTGCGCCGCCAGTGCCATCAGCCGGCGGTCGCGCCAGACCTGCCGTTCGCTGAGTTCTTCCCGCGGCAGCCGCTTGCGGCGCTCGGCCTCGACAGTCTCCATGACTTCGCCGGCCCAGTCGACGCGGCGCAGCATCTGCGGGAAGATGTTGGAATAGATCGTCTGATAGCGCTCGACATAGTCGCGCACACCACCTGGTGCATTGAGGTCGATCGTCTCGAACGGACCCATGAACGACCAGCGCAGCGCCAGCCCGTCTCGCAAGCCAGTGTCGACGTCCTCGACGCTGGCATAGCCGTCGGAGACAAGCCGGAATGCCTCCTCCAGCAGTGCGCCTTGCAGGCGGTTCATGATGAAGCCGTCGAGCTCGCGCTTCATCACCAGTGGCGCATGGCCCGCCTCGACAAGAAAAGCGCGGGTCCTTTCCACCGTTTCGGCGGAGGTCCATGGCGCCGGCACGACTTCCGCCGCCGGGATGAGATAGGGCGGATTGATTGGGTGCACGACGAGGCAGCGGTGCCGCCCCTCAAGATGATCGGTGAATTTCGACGGCAACAGCGCTGAGGTGGAACTGGCGATCACCGCCTGCGGACCGGCAAGTGCGTCGATCCGGGAGAACACTTCCCGCTTCACCTCGAGGTTTTCCGGCGTGTTCTCCTGGACGTGGACGGCATCGGCCAAGGCGTCGCCAAGCTCCGCCACAATGGTGATGCGGCCAAGCACGGCATCGACCGCCTGTCCCCGCAGCAAATCGTTGGCGGCAAGGTCGCCGAGCACGCCAGCGATATAGTCGCGCGCACCGCTGGCCGCGGCCGGCGCCTGGTCCCACATGCGCACATCATGGCCTGCACGAGCGAAGCTGATCGCCCACGCTCGCCCGATGAAGCCGCTTCCGACAATTGCTGCCTTCGCCATGATCTCCCCTCAGAGTGTCTCAACGTTGCCGTCGACGCCGAGCGACTGGCCGGAAATATTGACGCCCGCATCGGAAAGCAGGAAGGCGACCATCGCGGCAACATCGTATGGGCTGGTCATGCGGCGCAGCGAGATGTTTTGCAGATAGCGCTGCGTCATCTCCTCGTTTGAAACGCCGAGCTGCTTTGCCCGGTCGGCAATGACCTTGTCGATGCGCGGCCCTTCGATGATGCCGGGCAAGATGGCGTTGACCCTGATCCCATGCGGTCCGAGTTCCTTGGCAAGACTCTGGGTCAGGCCGACAACGCCGAACTTGGCAGCCGAATACGGCGTGCGGAACGCGTAGCCATGGCGGCCGGCGGCGGAAGACATTGAGACGATCGAGCCCCCGCCCGCCGCCTTGATCAGCGGCACGGCACGCCGCGCGCACAGGAACTGGCCGGTCAGGCAGATATCTATGCAGCGCCGCCAGTCTGCCGGATCGATCTCATCGACCCCGCCGGTCGGCCCGGCAATGCCGGCATTGTTGATCAGGGCGTCGAGCCCGCCGAGCTTCTCCTTGACGGTCTCGAACAGCCGGTCGACATCGTCGTCGCGAGAGACGTCGGCCTTGACCGCGGCGGCAAGCGCTATCTTATTCGGAGCGGCAGCCAATGCTTCGTCGGAAATGTCGCAGATCACGACACGCGCTCCGAGCCGCGACAGCGTCTCTGCAATGGCAAACCCGATGCCGCCGGCACCCGCCGTCACCAGCACGCGCTGGCCTTTGAGCCCGGTCAGGAATTCGTCCGCCGATGCCGGTGCGCTTGAGCTCATCGTTCCATTCCTTTCACTGAATTCGCCTTTCGCGCAGCGCCATGACGGCACCGAGCACCACCAGCCCAAACAGGATCGCCCGCGTTGCATAAGGCAGCGTCGTGCCGGCGAGCAGCATCTGCAACGCGGTCAAAAGCAGCACGCCCCCCAGCATGCCGAGATAGTGCCCGCGTCCGCCGGTAATCAGCGCACCACCGACGACGACTACGGCGATCGAGGGCAGCAGATAGTCGTCACCCATGCCGAGGCTGGCCTGGCCGGAAAAGCCGGTCAGCATGATGCCGACGAGCCCGGCGCAGACCGCCGACAGCACATAGATGAGGATGAGCGTGCGCCCGACCGCGATGCCGGAGAGCTGGGCGGCGCGCAGGCTGTTGCCGATGCCATAAACCCGGCGGCCGAAAGCGGTGCGGCCGAGCAGCAGCACGGCAAAGACGACGAACGCGATCATGAACAGCACCACCGGCGTCACAACGAATACCTTCCCGGTCATGAACCAGCGCAGCATCGGCGAGGAGAAGCCGGCCGGCGTACCCTGCGAGTAGAGCAGCGCGACGCCTTGCAGAATGCCGTTGGTGGCCAGCGTCATCACGATCGGCGAAATGCCGAGGAAGACGATGCCGATGCCGTTGGCAAGACCGATCAGGCAAGCGATGAGCAGCACCGCCGGCAGCGCATAGGCAAGTGCAGCATCCGAGCCGTTGACCATGCCGGCAAGCAGGATGCCCGAGAGACCGATCGTCCACGGCACCGACAGGTCGAGCCCGCCGGTGAGGATTACGCTGCCTTGCCCAAGAGCGAGGATGGCGAGGAAGCTCGACAGCACGAACAGCGAGTTCCAGTAGGTGACGTTGACAATGGCGCGTCCGAGCCAGATCTGGGTGACGATCACGACGATGGCCAGGCAGACATAGGCCGGCAGCGCATAACGCAGCGTCTCGGCATTGCGGATATGGAAGGCCGGCTGCGGCGCCTGCTGATCGTTGGTGCTGCCACGCGCGATTCTCAGCCGCCGGTCGGTGCGATCGATCTGCGAGGGCAGCATTCCGGCGCGCCATGCGGCCAACCGCGCCCGTAGCGCACGCAGTTGGCGGGCGAGTACGGAGCCATGCGACAGCGAGCCGGCAAGCACGGCAAGGATCAGGATTGTGCCCTCGGCGATCGTCGAATAATAGGCCGAGACGTTGAGTACGAGCAGGATGTTGACGACCATCATCAGTATGTAGGCGCCAAAGACAGTGCCAACCGGCCCGCCTTGACCGCCGCCCAGCCTTGTACCGCCGACAACGACCGCCGCGAACATCGACAGCAACAACGGGTTGCCGACGAGCGGATCGCCGCTGCCGGTCTGGGCACTGATGAAGACGCCGGCAAGCCCGTAGCAGCCGCCGGCTACGACGTAGACCAGGAAGCGCACGAGAACGACGCGCACGCCGACCGATGCGGCCGCATCCGGATCGCTGCCGATCGCATAGAGAGCCGTCCCGAAGCGTGTGCCTTTGAGCCAGAACCAGCCGAGCAGGACGACACCAATAACCACCAGCGGCATCGGTATCCAGCCGGCGATGGCATCACCGAGATAGAAGGCGCCAAGATCGGGAGAGACGAAGCCGCCCGGCTTGTCCATAACCAGCAGCGTTACCCCCTGTAGGATGAACATGGTCGACAGCGTGACGACGATTGGCTGCATGCGCAGGACGGCGATGAAGAAGCCGTTGAAGGCGCCGACCAGCATGCCGACACCAATTCCGGCCAAGGTCCACAGCGCGACACTGGTGCCGGTCGCCATCGGATCCATGCCTTTTGCCAGGACGACATTGACCAGCGAGATCACCGAGCCGGCGGACAGGTCGAAACCGCCGGACAGGATGACCACGGTCTGGCCGATCGCCGCCAGTGCCGAGGTGGCGCCGCCGCTGGAGAGAAACGAAATGTCGAAATAGGTGAGCCGCCCGGCACTGACCAGATCGACGATAACCAGGAGCACCGCAAAGACGATCGCCGCGATGATCGCGCCGCTGTGCCGCGCGAGAAGCCGCGACAATGTCGCGGCCGGTGCCGCGGCGGGCAAACTCGTCACGCTCATTCCGCCGCCTCCCGGACCAAGTCGCCGTGTCCCAGCGCCGG
The DNA here is from genome assembly GCF_040321495.1 of Mesorhizobium sp. M0408. NCBI lineage: Bacteria > Pseudomonadati > Pseudomonadota > Alphaproteobacteria > Hyphomicrobiales > Phyllobacteriaceae > Mesorhizobium > Mesorhizobium sp. M0408. Next base: position 39,773 of record NZ_JAMYRO010000002.1, read on the forward strand.
TCGCATGATCGCGCCTTCCGTGATGTCGTTGCCGGCAAGCTCCGCCACCAGGCGACCGTCATAGAGGACGAGCACCCGGTCGCATTGATGGACCAGCTCGGGAATTTCGGTTGAATGCAGAAGGATCGAGCCGCCGGCCGCCACATAGTCGCGCATCATCACATAGAGTTCGTGCTTGGTGCCGACATCGATGCCGCGGGTTGGGTCGAAGAGCAGCAGGATGCGGCTTTCGGCGACCAGCCATTTGGCGATGGCGATCTTCTGCTGGTTACCGCCCGAAAACGCCCCCGCCCTCGTCCACATGGCGCGGTGGTCGACCTCGACCGTCGAGAAGGCGGACTGTACGGCCCGCGCCTCCTCGTGCCTGCTGATCAGGCCAAATCGGGTAAAACGCGCGACGACCGGCAGCGATACGTTCTGCCGGCCCGAGAGTTTCAGGAACAGGCCTTCGGTCTTGCGGTCCTCGGGTACCAGCCCGATCGCCATGTTGGGCTTGAGCGCATCGGCGGGCGATCCAAGCCAAACCATGCGGCCGTCGACCAGGACATGGCCGCGCTCGATCTCGGCCATGCCGAAGCAGGCGAGGAACAGGTCGAGCTGGCCCATGCCCTGAAGCCCGGCAATGCCGAGGATCTCGCCCTTGCGTAGGTCGAAACCGACGCCGTCGAGCTTCCTCCCGGCCTTGAGATCGCGCACGCCGAGTACCGGAGGACCGAAGACGGCCTCGCTTTCGGGTTTCGGCGGAAAGGTCTGGGCGATGCTGCGACCGATGATCTTTTCGATCACTTCTCCATCCGGGACGTCGGCAACCGGCGCCGTCACGATATGACGGCCGTTCCTGAGAATGGTCAGCATATCGCAGAAGGCCCGCACCTCGCGCATGCGATGGGTGATGAACACGACCGTTGTGCCGGCGGCCTTAAGTCGCGCGATGATGCCGCCCAGCCATTCGACATCGCCGCCCGACAGCGTCGAGGTCGGTTCGTCGAGCAGGAGGATGCGCGGCTTGCGATAGAGCGCGCGCGCGATCTCGATCTTCTGGCGGACGGCGAGATCGAGGGTCGCGACCTCGGCATCAAGATCGACCGAAAAGCCGAGATCTGAAATGTGCTGGCGCACCGCCTTGCGCGCGGCCGACCGCTTGATTAGGCCGATCGGGCCGACAGGCGCGTAGGGCAGCAGCATGTTGTCGAGAACGCTGAGATCGCGCACCAGCGTCATTTCCTGGAAGGCTGTCTGCACGCCTTTGGCGTGCGCGGCGCGCGGCGAACCGAGTGGCGCCGGTTCACCAAGAACGGTGATTTGCCCTTCGTCGGGCCGCACCAGTCCCGACAGCAGCTTGACGAGCGTGGACTTGCCCGCACCGTTCTCGCCAAGCAAGGCATGCGCGCTGCCCGAAGCGATCTCGAAGGAAACGTCATCGAGGGCGACTGTTGCGCCAAACGCCTTGCGGACGCCCTGTATGCCGACAGCTGTCGAATGCGCTGACATCATGATCCCAGTCCCGGCCTGCATGAAAGGTGCGTGGAGCGCCTCGCAAGCACCCCACACCCACTTCGGGAGGGCCTACTCCTCGGGCTGGCCTACAAGGGCGGCCGCGAGACCGATTTCCGGTGTCTGATCGGAGAAGATCGAGGCGAACCAGCCTGGGTTCGAGACCAGCGACGGTTTGAACGCGTTGCAACCAGCCTTCATCTCCGCCCAGGTGCCTTCGTCACAAAGCTTTATCGTCTCGTTGGTGACGACCGGCAGTGGCAGGATCGTCTTCTTGGCAACCTCCTTGCCGTCAAGCGCCTCGACCGCAAGCTTGAGGGCCAGCGCACCGGAATAAGGCGGCGACGCGTAGGAAATGCGCGGCGCGCCGAGCGGCGCATAGGGAGAGGTCGCGCCCTCGACCTCCGTGCCCTCCGGCAGCATCTGGATACGCCCGCCATTGGAACCCTCGCCGGCGCAAGGCAGGAGTTCGCTGACCTTTTTGCCGGCCTCGAGCTGCATGGAATTGGCGGTGAAGCAGCCGACCTGCATCCACAGCCCGTTGATGTCGTCCCAACTGCGCGTCGCCAATATCTTGGAAAGTTCGGTACGGGCCACCGCCTGGCTCCACATGCCGACAGCCTCGCCGACGATCTTGATGTCGGGATGCTTGGCAAACACCTCCTTCGCGGCCTTGGTGCGCAGATCATCGACCGAGGTGCCGGGAACGCCGGTCACCGCGATGATGTTGCCCTTGCCATTGAGCTTCTTGACCAGCCACTCCGCCGTCACGCGGCCAGCCTCTTCCTGGTCGATATGGACGTTGTAGGCGCAAGGCTCCGTGATCTCGGCATCGTAGGCAAACACCTTCACGCCCTTGTCGCAGGCGTTCTTCACCACCTGGTTGAGCGCGGTCGGCGAGATCGGGAAGATCACGATGGCTTCGGCGCCTGCCTGGACCATGGCATTGATCTGCTGGATCTGGCGCTGTGCGTTCGGCCCCGCAACCTGGACCTGGAGGTCCACCTTGTCGGCCATGCTCTTGTGCGACGCCATCGCCTTGACCATGTTGGCGGCCTCGGCCTGCCAATCATTGCCGATGAAGCTCATGCTGAGAAATATCTTGTGCTTTCCGGCCGCTTCGGCGGCGGACGTACCAAGAACGCAAACAGCCATGCCGGCAAGCAGCGCAAACCGCCGGGCTTTCGATCCGATACCCATTCAAAACTCCTCCCAGTTCAGACGACCGAATGCCTCCCAAGGGCACGAAACGTGCTCCTTGTCATTCGATGCAGCTGACCGTATCATGATTTGATCAAAGATCAATGATGAAAAGCTAATAAGTAAAAGCCGGATAGACCGGCGCTTGACGCGGCAATCCGAACCTTGCATTCCGGGCACAGGCGCCGGGTAGGACAAGAGCGTCGCCGTATGTCGCCGTATGGGGAAAGGTAGGCAGAGATGGCTGGGGCGGCATTCAGGAAGCCGGGCGTCGAGATCACGCCGCTTTCCAGGGAAACCCTGCAGGACAGGGTTTACCGGCACGTCACCGAGTTGATCCTCGACGGCAGTATCGTTCCAGGTGAAATGGTGACGGTGCAGAGCCTTGCCGACGCCTTCGGCGTCAGCCCGATGCCGGTTCGAGAGGCACTGCGGCGTCTGAGCGCCGCCAACGCCCTGATGGTGGTTTCGGGCCGTTCGATTGGTATCCCTGCATTAAGCCGCGCGCGGCTTATCGATCTCAGGAACGTCAGGTTCGAAATTGAGGCGATCGCCGCCGCATGGGCCGCCGAACGCATGGACGATCAAGGCGTGATGCTGCTGCGCCAGCATCTGGACGCACTCGAACAGGCCAATGCCGCCGGCGACGTCAAATCCTACCTCAGGGCTAACTACGCCTTTCACTTCTCCATCTATCGGGCCGCGGGCTCGGAAAACATGCTCAACATCATCGAGAACCTGTGGCTGCAGATCAGTCCCTATTTCAACATGCTGCACGATTCCGGAAACTATTCGACCGCCAACCAGCACCATCAGCAGATGTTTGCAGCGCTGCGAGACCGCAACGCGGAAGCGGTCCGGGCCGCGGTTCGCGCTGACATCGACGCGGCTTTCACTGTCCTGATCAAACTGCTGAAATAGGGTGAGGTCGCCAAGCGCGACATGGCAGGACGGTGATGCTCACCACGAACCGAACCGCCGAGCATCAGCGGGCATTTCCGGCGCCCTGCTGCGGTGATTCATCCAGAAGGGACGATCCAGCGCTCACAGGGCCGAGTTGGTCAGGGGTAGCGCTTGCCAGAGCCTACAAGCTCATCCTTAATCGCTGGCGTTGCGGTGTGACCGTCGGCACGGGTGAAGGCATGCCCGAGCGGCTTGTCAACAAGAACGGGAGACGGCAGTGTTCTGACGTTATCAATGAGCCGCGTCTCGCCGAGCCAGGCCGCTGCAAACAGGCGTGCCGGCCGATCCAGGCTTGCTATCGGTTGCAGATCTGCCTCGCCACGGAGTTCCAGGTACTCGACCTCGCGATAGCCCGCGGACAGGATCGCTGCGCGCGCTTCGGCAAGCGTTGGCAGGACGGGAGAGCCGTTCGAGAGCCCCGACGCCGTATCGAGTAGGACCGATGCTAGCCTTGGGGCGACGGCGCGCTCTGCCGGCGAGAGCCGGACATTGCGCGATGACAAAGCGAGACCATCGGCTTCCCGGACTGTCGGACAGGGGACGACGGTGATCGGAATATCCAGGTCCCGGACCATGCGCCTGATAAGTTGAAGCTGCTGGAAGTCCTTCTCTCCGAAAAAGGCGAAATCAGCGCCGGTCTGCAGGAAGAGTTTTGCAACGACGGTCGCCACCCCATCGAAATGGCCGGGCCGGAACGCACCGCACAGGCTTTCACTGACGCCGGACACGGACACGGTCGTGGCGAAGCCGTCAGGATACATCTCAGTCGCATCCGGAACATAAAGCAGGTGGGCGCCCAGCCGCGTGAGCTTTGCAGCGTCTTCGTCTTCCGTGCGGGGATAGGCGGCAAGATCCGCCGCACTGTTGAACTGCTTGGGATTGACGAACAGCGTCACGATCACGCGATCGGCCTTTTGAAGCGCAGAACGCACGAGACTCAAATGCCCTTCATGCAAGGCTCCCATCGTAGGCACCACGGCGATATTGACACCGGAACGGCGCCATCCCGCCACAGCGGTACGAAGCTCGGCAATGGTGCGGACGATCGGCGCGCTCACGCGGCTTCTCCGGCCTGCGGCGCGTCGGCGAAGAGATGTTCGGCCGCCGGAAAGCGCCCTTCCCGCACATCAGCCGCGTAAGCCGCAATGGCACCTTCGGCCTCTGAGCCCAGTTCGGCATAGCGCTTGACGAATTTCGGACGAAAACCGGTGAACATGCCCAGAATATCGTCGACGACCAGAACCTGGCCGTCGCAGGCGGCGGAGGCGCCGATCCCGATGGTTGGAATCGTAACCTCCTCGGTTATTCTTCGTGCGAGCGGCTCGGCCAGCTTTTCCAGCACAACGGAGAATGAGCCTGATTCGGCAACAGCGACAGCGTCGCGCAAAATCCTGTCGCCGTCTCCGCCCCTGCCCTGGACCTTGTAGCCGCCAAGCACATTGATCGCTTGCGGTGTCAGCCCGACATGGCTCATGACGGGGATGCCGCGGGCAGTGAGAAAGCGGATCGTGTCAGCCATGCTCTCGCCACCCTCCAGCTTGACCGCGGCGCATCCGGTCTCCGCCATCAGCCGGGCGGCGTTGCGAAAGGCCTGTTCGCAGCCCTCCTCATAGGAGCCGAACGGCATGTCGACGACCATCAGCGCCCGTTCAAGACCGCGGCGCACGGCCTTGCCGTGCATGATCATCATCTCCAGCGTAACTCCGAGGGTTGACGTCAGGCCATGAAGCACCATGCCGACGCTGTCGCCGACCAGGACCACGTCGCAATGCCTATCGGCGAGGCGCGCAACGGGCGTTGTATACGCTGTTAAGCAGACAATCGGCTTCTTGTGCTTTCGGGCCGCAATGTCCGGCGGCGTCAGCGCCTTTGTTTCGACCGCCACACTCACGGCATATTCCCTTGGGTCAAGTTCCAGCGGTGACGGTTTTGCATAGTTCTGTGCAGGTGCGAAGGCCAAAACCGCGCTGCATCAGAAAAGTTTGTGCGTTGCGAAGCAGGCTCTCCGCAAAGCAAGGACAGAGGGCCAGCGTTTCTCTGCTTGGGTGATCCTGCGCGACGACCGTGGTTGCTGATCGGCTGAGCAATCGGGCTCCGGCCGTTTTCAACTCGAACAGTTTAACTGCCGCACGGCGGTTCACGCCAGAAGCGACCTTGGTTGCAAGCCTACCCGAAATGGGTTGTGACGGAAGCATGCGCCCGCACTCCAGACACTACGATTTGAATCAATATCGCTGGTTCGAATCGGTTCCGAAACAAGGTGCACGCTGGCGGCTTTGGCATTTTCCGCATATTAGCAATCCCTTGACTACCGTCAAAGCCGCTCCAGAATCATGGGCATGGCTTGGGAAATTGCGGACATCAATATCGGCGATGAGGTGGCGATCACCGTGACGGTGCTGAAGCTCCTGGACGACGGAAGAGCTAGCGTCAGCATCCCCTCCTATGGTTTTCCGCATTCGATCCCTGCTGCTAAAAAGTCCAAACCAGGTGACGAGCTCCAGCTCACTGGCGAGGTCACGCGGGTCGACGAGGAAAATCGAAGGGTGACCGTGAAAGCTGGCGGGCTAATCACCGTGGATGCCGATACGATCACCGACTGGACGCCTGTCCGCCGCAAAAAGATGTCGCTCACAGATGAGGCGGATTAGCGAACGCAGATCAAACCATCGATGCCGAAGACAAGTCCGGAAGGCCTGGCCGCCCTTGCTCTGGTGCGCGTGGCATCGAGGAGACCTGCCCGGCCGGCGTGCTGCCGATCGAGGAGGCTGTCTTCCTGCTCTTATGGCCAAGAGCCCATGCATGAGGGTGAGGCGCTTGCCAAGGCTATCATTGAAACAGTTGAACGGCTAACTGCTGGCGGGAAGGCAATCGGCCCCAGAGGGCGCACTGTACGAAAATTACCAACTTCGTTAGCCGGGAACAAGCACTCTACATCAAACGTTTTTTTGCGCGAGACTGAACTCTCCTCCGTTCTCCAGTCTGGCTGTAAAGGCCCGCTGCTCTGCACGGGCAGCGGGCCTGAGGGTTCGCACATGCCGCAGCGCCAGCGTACCAATCGCACCTGCCTTAGTCCTTATGATTTGGCTATTTGCCAGCGCGTTTTCGATCGGATTTGCGCAGACGAAGACCTCGACCCTTTAAGCCAACAGGGCAAAATCCTGGCGGAAACGGTAGTGGCGACTTTTCGAAATGCTCACACTGATGAGCGCGAACTGCTAAAGGCAGTCAGGTCTCATCGAGGAAATTGAGCAGCAAAATTTCACCCGACCGACAAGGTCGGGCTTGACCCATTCGGCCTTGTCCCCGGAGCAGGCCCGGGAGCTAACGAGGCCCTAACTGCCAACAAGATAGGCGTCACCGATTGCGGCGTCGCTGTGTTGACGGTCGTTTTGCGCCCTCATCATTCCGCTCTTGCATAGCAGTCCCAGTCTTCAGCCGCTGTTCCCGTAGTCTGGCCGTTTTTGCCTCCCGTGCCGTACGCTCAGTGCGGTCCTTGCTTTCCTGATGAGCAGCCATGCTTCACCTACGTTTTTTGCTGGTGCCCAACCTTCGTCAAAACCCGCTGTTCCACTCCGGATCCTACCTCAGGGCTAACTACGCCTTTCATTTCTCCATCTATCGAGCCGCGGGCTCGGAAAACATGCTCAACATCATCGAGAACCTGTGGCTGCAGATCAGTCCCTTTTTCAACATGCTGCACGATTCCGGAAACTATTCGACTGCCAACCAGCACCATCAGCAGATGTTTGCAGCGCTGCGAGACCGCAACGCGAAAGCGGTCCGGGCCGCGGTTCGCGCTGACATCGACGCGGCTTTCACAGTGCTGATCAAACTGCTGAAGTAACATTCAGGTCGCCATAAGCGACATGCCGCCTCCATTGCTGATCAGACTTCCAGTTCTTTTTCCGCCCACTCCGCGAACTTTTCCAACTTGTCGAGCAAGCTCTCCGCTTCGGGTAATGATTTTGCCCTGATTCCGTATTGAGTTTCGTCCTTCTCATCGAGGATGCTCCGCAACCTGCTGGCCTGCGCTGCAGGAAGGCGATTTCCAAGCGCGTCGCGCATGGTTTTCACCACGGCCGCATGATCCGCGCGGTTGATCTTTCCTGCAAATCGGGCAGTGAGCGCATCGGCGTATGCTATTGCCGCATTCACGATCTGCGACATAGCCGGATTTCCGATGTCACCCGTTCCGGACATTGCCACCTCTAAACGGGCAGCCTTCAAATATGAGCGGGCGATGCGCAATCGCCCCTCGCCAAAGCCTGTCTCGACTGCTTTCGTCGCACCTCTTCTGGTCATGCCAACGCCTTCCGGCGAGTTTTTGTTGCGAGTTCGTCCGGGCGTGAACCCAAGACGAGCAGGGCATTGGCTTCGACCCCGCCCCACCACGGGTCTCGCGTGCTCGACAGCCTTGCCACATCCTCCGGAGTGAGTCCCACGACCGAGGGATTGAAGCCAAGCTTTTGACCTTGGGTCACCAGTGCCTCACGGATTTCTTGGAGCGCGCTTTCTAGCTTTTCGGATGGCGTAACCACTGCGATGTCGAGATCGCTGTCTGGACGGTCCTCGCCCCTCGCTACGCTGCCGTAAATCCAGGCCGCGAGTACGTTCGGCCGAACTGCGGAGACCGCCTCAGTGATTACGGCGCGAATATTGGAATACCGAAGCGCCTCCTGCTCGAAGAGGGCTTCCAGTGATGTCGCCAGCGGATGGCGATCATTCAACCGGTAAAGACGAGCCCTGCCCGTTCCCTCTGAAGATACGATGCCAATCCCTTCCAAGGTTGCGAGAGCAGACCACACGCTTGCCCTTGCAAGCCCGCTACGAGTCGCAAGCAATGGAGAAGAAAGCAAGCCGCCGTGGCGCGACAATTCCCGGAGCAATCTTACGCTTGCTTCGGTGCCGAGCATAATGGTGAGTGGATAGCGCAAAGCGCTTTGAGCGGTCGAGCGTGCCATGGCGCAAGTTCCCTCTGCTGTGGACTCATAGCACATCACTCGTCGGATATCAAATCGGATGTTTTGTTTTCTAAACGAACGTCCTGTTGTCTGAATCCTGGACGGTTGCTGCGCCACGTTTGCATCTGGACCTGATGGGTTTTAGCGGCTTGTTCCAGCCGACCATGTGGCCACGTCATTGGCCCTGAAGCGGCCGACATGGTAGCAGTGCCGCACTCGACGATGAGCAGCATGTTGGCCTTGGCGGCACGCCATACGCACTCCATCGGCCCGGCCATGGTCATTTCCGCGTGGAGTAGTCCTCCGAGAGCGGTAGGAGACCAAGGTTCGGCATGCGGTAGTTAGGCTCCTTCTCCGCGACAGTGGCCAACACCTCGTGCAATTTGTCGACCAGCCCAACCGTTCGCTTTGAGGTTGAGTTGCGCCGAAAGCGCCACCTCGCGAAGGCTTAGTGCTTCCCTTATGATCCCCTCAACGTCCCGAGCAAACAGTCTGTCATACCGGCTTTTTCGTCTGCCCATGCGGCTCTCCATGGCTGTGAGCACCGCCTCACGTGCCGTCAATAAATACGAACCTATTCCTCGCTGAGTCACTTAGTCCTTGACTCTTTTGTTCCGTTTTTGTTCTCTGTGGCCAGGAACGTTTGGAGCAATCGCCATGGACCACATCGTGACACTGGACAGCCGCCAAGAAGCAGCCCTCCAGGCCGTCGCCGACAAATTCATTGCCCAGCACAAGGGCGACGCGGTGAAGGCGCTCAAGGAAATGATCGTACTCAATGGCCACCTTCACGATCGCCTTGACGAACTCTCGGCTCGGCGTCGGGCAAGATGTTAGGAGGGACCCCGATGAGCATCATGCACCTGGACGCGGCGGCTAAAGCCGAACTGCACTCGGAGGCGGAGAAGCTCATCGCCCGCTACGAGAGTCGCCTGGAGACCGTCAAGGCGCTCATGGCCTACAACTGCGAGCTTGAGACCCAAATACTTACCCTCGCTTACCGACACCCGGAGCTGGTGCAGGTCAGCTACAACGACACGCCACCTGTGTTGGGGTGATCACGGCGGAGGCCAGAGCAAACAGACCATGCAGGACCTTATCACTTTTCTAGAAGTCAACGTGGTGCTGGTGTTGGCGAACCCGGCCGCCTTTGCCACGTTTGCCCTTGCACGCGCACCTCCCGAGTCTCGAACGCGACTCAATCCTCGGTCATGTGATAGGTTCCCGCCATGTCTGATCATATTCTGCCCGGTCAAAAGAAGCCCAAGCTAACCGTCGTCGTGGCGTTCGATCGTGGCGAGGACGGCGAACTGTTTCCGCCTTTGGTCCGGCCGATCAGCAAAGCGAGGAACGCGCCATCCGCACCGGTCAGGCGCTCGCAGGGAAGCACGTTGGCGTAATCGCATGGAGCCGCGACGCCGGCCCGGCTATTGGCGACTATGGCCCGCCGACCGTGCTATTCACCTGCGGTGACGTGCCGGATATGGAGTAAATTCAGCCCGAGATTCCATTTCGCAGTGTTCGGAGAACTCCCCTTCACTGGGTATTTGTGGATCATTTAACGCCGCTATTGGCGATGCGCTCTTCGAAGTCGGGGCCAAGCCCGACGGCTGAAGCACTGGCCAGCGTCGCGGCGGCGGCTTCTGGGCCAAGCGGATGCCTTCTGTTGCTTGCGGACGTTTGATGTGGCGCAAAGGATCAGCAGAAGCTAACATATTTTGTTCTTGGAGGCTGTCGTGCGTACGAAACGTTTCAGAAAGCCCGTCGTCGTTCAACCCGGCCGGATCGATCGCGACAGAGTTGTTGCGTCGGTATCCGACGCGGCCGAAGTTCTGCTGAGGGATTGGCCGAGGCCGGAGGGCAAGTCGCGGCTCGCCGCAATCGAAGCATGCCTTGCCGTAATCCGTGGAGAAAAACCACCAAGGATAGCGCGCCAGGCGTTCATCGCTGCTGCCAAGGAGGCCAGGATACTGCTCGGGGAAGAAATTTAGCTTACCCAGCACCCGTATGGGCATGCCCTTGAAGCACGGAGCGCTGCTGGATTCAGCGGCTTTGTTGCTTTGTGGCATCGAGCAGAGCGTGACGTATCGATGTAGTGCGATTTTATCGATATTATTTGATTGTCTGTCGAGGGCGACGATGTATCGGCTCGACTTGTCGATCGCACGTTGATCGACCTCTCCTGCCCCATCAGGATACGAGGACGTGAAGACGCAAGCCGTGCTGAAGCTTGTGTTGTGGCGTGAGCGGCGCTTACTGAACCGCGAAGCCAGGCAGCTCTTTCCCAGCCAGGCCACCTAGACCATCTAGACCTGACGGCATGGCCCGAACGTCGTGCACTGTCAGGCTTTGGCCTTGCGCTTTGCTGGTGCTTTCCTTGGCGGCGTCTTGGCAACCGCCTTGCGGCCGAGACCGGCAGCTTTGGCAAGCGCAGACCGCTGAGCCGCATAGCTGGGCGCTACCATAGGATAGTCCCACGCCAAACCCCACTTGGCTCTGTACTCATCAGGTGTCATGCCAAGCAAGCCCAGGTGGCGCTTCATCGACTTGAACTTGCGCCCGTTCTCAAGGCTTATGATGTATTCGGGAAAGATCGACTTCTTAGGATTTACCGCGGGCGTAAGTATTGGCGATGGTGCAGCGACCGACTCAGCCAGGCCAGACAACGCAGAATTAACACTGGCGATCAAATTCGGCAGATCCGCCACGGGCGTTGCGTTGCTCTGGACATAGGCTGCGACGATATCTGCTGTCATCCCTAGCAGATCAGCCCTTCGCTGCCCAATTGCTTCATCCATCAAAATCGTTCCGTGTTGATCTCCGGCGTTCCTATTTGGAAAATTCGGCCTGCGCAATTGCAAACAATGATTATTTGACGCTAGATTACTCCAAGGTCGACTGTGCTGGTCATCTCCTGCGCCATGCGTGTGTGTGGCCGATTTCCCTTCAGGTGTAGCACCCTCATTCACCCGAATGCGATCAGCAGATCGTTGGCATTGTCTGGTCGCCGGCCTTGATCTGCACTTCGGCGATGGTGCTGTCGCGCTCGGCATGCAGCGCCGTTCCATCTCATCGCTTCGACCGAAAGAAGCAGATTGCCGGCCTTCATCGCCTGGAGGCCAGCGACCGAGAGCGCCGAGACGACGCCAGGCCTCGGCGCGCCGACACGCGAACACAGCCCAGGATGGCAACGTGCATTCGGGAGATGTCAGGCGTTCAAGCTTTTCGCTTCCTTGGCGGCGCTGAGAAATGCCACGCGGGCAATCTCCGGGGCCCTATCGCCGCCGAGCATGCAGGCCATGGGTGCCTGGATGCGGCGCCCAGTTTCTCCAACGGGCCCATCATAGCTCATTAGGTCAGGCCGGCGTTTACGCGTTCGACTCTACCTTCACCGCGAAAAAGTACCTGTCGATACATGCGATCCAGCCGTCGCCTTGCGGTCATGGAGCAAAATTCAAAATGCACTGTTAGGGTACGCCTCGGGCGAAGGCCGCCTTGCGAGAGGATGGCACGGTAGCGAGGCTGCGCTCTTAAAGTCGTCCTTACGAGCGAAGTTAGCAGCACAGCATGAGCCATGTGACGTTATTGACCGGGCCGGAGCGGCGTCGGCGTTGGAGTGAAGCGGATCAGTGCCGGATATTGGCCGCGGCATTCGCGCCCGGGGCCACAGTGGCGGCGGTGGCGCGTCAGTACGATGTCGCGACCAGCCTGATCTATAAGTGGCGCCGCACGGTGAGAGCCCGCGAGACGGGCTTTGCCGAAGTTGTCGTGGCTCCCGATGAGCCTGTCGCCGTTTCGCGGCCGGCGGCGCCACCAGCGGTGATCGAGCTGGAGGTCGCCGGCAAGGTGCGGCTGCGGATTCCGCTGACCACGCCGCCGACACTGGCGGCGGCGATGGTGAAGGCGCTGGGCGTTTCGCATTCACCATGAATGACGCCTGCATTGCGGCGAGAAGCTCGCCGCGGCGCTTTCTATTGGCGACCGAAATGGTTGCCGAAGGAACCCCAGCAAGATTGGCATCAACGACAAGGTCGGAATTCCTGTCGAATTCCATCAGCACAGTGCTGGAAAAGAGGTCGTCGAAACGCCAGGAATGCCGAAGCGACTTGACCGCCCTGTCTGGACCGGCGGTCAGGTCCAGCTTCGCTTCGGCAAACACATGCGGATGGGCGTTCGCCGCCGCGGCGGAAGCGAGCACGCCGCGCCTGATACCATGCCTGTCAGTCGCATTTTTCGCTCACATTTCGATCGTCGATTCCGGATCAGGCAGGACACCTGCCATTGCAAGCAGGCCGAAATGGGACATACCAGAACAGGTCGTCATGCAACTAGCGTCTGAGCATGATCACGACGCCTGGCCTGGCTGGTCCTTGTTCATCGTTGCGCGAATATAGTTCAGGTTCTTGGTTCCGACGGCGCCGATATCGCTGACCTGGAATCCGCTCTCGGTCAACAGCGAGGCGACCGAATGCATATCGACATGACCATGCTTGTGAAGCCTGGGCAATCTGGATTTGCGCATGGGCCTGCCGAAATCGATGAGCAACAGCCGGCCTGCGGGCTTCAAGACGCGTGCTGCCTCGCGGATGAAGGCCGATCGAACGGGCTTCGGCAGGTGATGCAGCATCAGCGTGCCGACGACGATGTCGAATTGCGCGTCCTGGAAGGGAAGCTGCTGCGCCGTCCCGTTGACGAAAGTCAGATCGAGACCGGACTGCTCGGCCTTGGCGCGCGCCCTCTCAACCATTTCGACCGACGCATCGACGCCGGTGACGCTTCCGTCCGAACCGACCAGCCGCTTCGCGGCAATGGCAAGGGTTCCCGTCCCGCAGGCCACATCGAGCATCGCTTCGCCGGGCTGGAGCTTTGCCAGGCGAAGCATGAGCTCGCGAAAGCGGCCCTCGCGCCCAAAGGTCAGAACGCGCGCAAGCAAGTCATAGGCCGCCGCCCGATGCAGGACGATGCCGATGCCCCTGTCGCTCGCGCTCTGCGCACCGTTGCCGACGAGCCCCCTGTGTCGCAGGCTGCCCCACAGCGCCAATCCCGCGATCGCCGCAAGGACGAGGCCGTGGAATGCCGCCGTCCAGGCGCCGGCCTGAACATAGCCCATGCCCAATTCGGCGAGGACGAGGAAGCCGGCGACCAGCGACAGCTTGGCAAGCAGGGCCAACGCAATCACCCTCTTGCGCGAATGCGGTCCGTTACCGGCGTGATGATCAGATGAGCGCATGTCTGGCGACCTTCTGCTTCATTGCGGCGTGCCCAAACCCGATTTGAGCTCCTGGACTTGGCGTATCATAATGGACACAATGTCTGGAAATGCTGTTGTCGGACACCGGACCGCCGAATGTCCGAAACCGGGCACCGCAGAGGGCCATGGCCATGAAAATCGAACGCGCGGGCGAGCGGAACGCGATCGATCGACGCGTCGCGCGGACGCGCGGCCTGCTGCAGGACGCGCTCATCGCCGTGATCCCGGAGCAGGGATATGCTGCCATCACAGTCGATGACATTTGCCAGCGGGCCAATGTCGGCAGGTCGACCTTCTATACCCACTATGCCGACAAGGATGCTCTGCGCAGCGCGACCATCGAGGCGCATCTGCGGTCGATAGGCCGCAGGCGCGAGGCGGCAAGTCAAGAAACAGGTAGCCGCCTGTTCGAGTTCAGCCTGCCCATGTTCGAGCACGCACATGCATTCCGACCGCTTCACCACGCATTGCTTGCAAGCAGCGGCGATACGATCCACGACGAATTGCGTGAGCGTATCCGGCGAGGCGTCCGGGAAGAACTCGTCGAGAAACGGATCGGCGATCGCGGCATGCCTGCCGAATTCGCCATTCAGTTCATCGCCGGCGCATTTCTTGCGGTCCTCGCCTGGTGGGTCGCCACCGACATGAACCTTTCACCGGCACAAGCAGACGACCTGTTCCAGAGGATGGCCGGAAAAGGCATTGGCGCCTGACTAGTCGTCGGCTATCGAGCTTGCAATGATCGAATCCGATCGCCCCATGTCGACCGGCGATGTCAAATGGACAAGCTGTTTTCGGTTGCCTGCAATCAATACATAAAGTTTGGAGACCTGATCTCCATTCCGGTCCTCGCTGATCTTTTCGGCGTCCGTCCGGGCGAAGAAACGCTGTTCGAATGTCGCGCGGTCGACGTCGAACAGCCTGATGGAGCAGGTCTGCACGGCCTTGCCGCTTAAGGTGGCTTTGGTCACCGCGATCATGGTTCCGGCAGGTAGATCATTGCCAGTCACCGTCCATCCCTGAAAGGCATCCACGTCATCGACTGGAGTAAGCGCTGCGTCACCGGATAGCGGTGTCCATCCACGCGTCTTGGCCACTGCGGCGGTTCGCTCGAAGTCTGGACCATGGGCAAGACAGGTTTCGTGAAAAGCTTCTAGCGCCAGATCGACATTGTCGGCATGCGCCGGCGTCAGGCAGACGCCTGCGAGCGCAAAAGCCAAGAGGGCTTTCCACATATCAGTTCCACCTCGCGCTGAAGAGCGAGCCACCGGTACGATTAAGATGGACCCATTGGTACCCTGGTCAAGCGGTGGCCAAGGCGTCGACCTGCAGAATAACATGGGCGCGCCTCTCATGTTGGCTCGGGCATGCTGCGGGCTACTATGGCCCGTCTCGTCGTTCCTCCGGCGGACGAACCTTGCGGAACATCGCAAGCAGAAGGATGTCGTAGACAATCTTCAAGGCGCCGGCGATGAGCAACGGCCAACCGAAACCGGACATTGCGAGCAGCGAGCCGGCAAGCATCGGGCTGGCGGCTGCCGCGAGGCTGCGCGGGACAGCGGTGACACTCGCGGCTGCGGCCCGCTCACCAGGCGATACCACGGCCATGACGTAGGAGGTGCGGGTCGGCACATCCATCTGCGACAAGGCGCTCCTGATCAGCAGAAGTATGATTACGGGACCGAGGCTCGGCATGAAGGGAATGAGCAAAAGGCAAAGGCTGGATGGCAGGTGCGTGAACACCATCGTGTTCACCAGCCCGATCCGTTTAGAGATTTGTACGGCCACCAGATACGACCCAGCCGAAAGGATACCCGTCAAGAAGAAGATTGTGCCCGTCGCGGCGAGCGATAGGCCGAACCGTTGGAAAAGCCAAAGAGCCAACAATGACTGAACCACGAAACCGCCCGCAAAAGCGTCAAGGCTGAAAAGCGCAGCGAGCGTGAGGACGATGGTTCGGGATTTGCGTAGTGGCTCCGCCGGTACCGCACTCGCATCGAGCGGCTCGTCCGGCAGTTTCCGATAAAGGAGCAGCGCTCCTAGTCCCAGAAAGGCATAAAGCAGGAAGGCGATCTGGAGAGCTTGCTTGATATCCAGGCCGACAACCTGTCGGAGAATGTCAGGGGCTCCGGCCGCAAGAGCACAGACCGCCCCTACAAGTGAGCCGACAAGGCTGTAGCGTGCAAAGAGCGCGGTGCGGTCGCGGTCAGTGACACTATGGGCGAGTTGCGCATGCTCCAGCGGCAAAAACACACTGACGTCGCCAGAGGATGGATTCAGCGTTCCGACGAATGCGACAAGGAGCAGGGCCAGAAATCCTGAACCAACGCGAAGGCGATCCCGGTGGCGACCATCAGGAGGGCAGCTGCGATCAGCAGGGAGCGGCGGGAGAAATGGTGTGCGACAAACCCGACGGTCAAGGTGAGCGCCGCCGAACCCGCGAGCGTCGCTGTCGTGAGAATCCCGATCTTGAAAGCGTTGAAACCAAGTGTGGCCAAATAGGCGGGAAGCAGAAGACTGACGAGTCCGTCGCCGAATGCCCTCAATCCCCTGGAATCAACAGAAGGGCAGCTGCCGGCCTGGCACCGGCAGGCAGCAGCGAAAACCGCTGTTTGACCGCTGGTTCGCGCGAAGCATTCGTCGGCGTCTGGGCTGTCAGGGATGCCTCCTGCCGCAGAGGGGTTTGCGCCCGCGGCACAGCTTAGATCGATCCCGTTGCAACACCATAGAGCACGCCGAGGATCGAGCATGTCGCGAGCACAGGGATCATGCCGATCTTGAAACGGAATACCGCGAGCAGCGCCCCGAGCGTCAGCACCAGAGACTGCAGGTTGATGGAGTTGAACACGGGAACGTCCAGCGTCATGCCAAGCCAGCTGACCTCACGCAGCTCGCTGAACAGGACGTGAAGCGCGAACCACACCGCCAAGTTCAGGACAACACCGACCACTGCTGCCGTGATGGTCGCCAGGGCAGCCGAGAGGGCCTTGTTGCCGCGGAGCGCCTCGATGAAGGGTGCGCCGAGAAAGATCCAGAGGAAGCAAGGCGTAAAGGTAACCCAGGTCGTCAGGAGACCGCCAAGCGTGCCTGCGAGCAGTGGATTGAGGCCAGCCGGCGCACGAAATGCGCCCATGAATCCGACGAACTGGGTGACCATGATCAGCGGGCCGGGTGTCGTCTCGGCCATCCCAAGCCCGTCCAACATCTCACCGGGCTTGAGCCAACCGTAAGTATCGACGGCCTGCTGCGCGACATAAGCGAGGACCGCATAGGCCCCGCCGAACGTGACGACCGCCATCTTGGAAAAGAACAAGGCGATGTCGCTAAACACGTTGCCGGGGCCAACAAACACCAGCAAGCCGACAACGGGTATGAGCCACAGCAGCAGAAACACCGAGGCGATCTTCAGCGCCCAGCCAACGGACGGTCGGGCGTGTGCAGGCACGTCTTCGCCGAGCGCGGTATCGGCATCAGCCACCTGTTTGCCTGTGATCTTGCCGTGTCCATTGCCGGTTAGGAACGGAGCCAGTCTCGCGCGGCCGCCGACAAAGCCGATGACTGCGGCGGCGAGGATGATCAGCGGAAAGGGCACGTGGAAGAAGAAGATGGCCACGAAAGCCGCCGCCGCGAGCCCGATCATAACGTTGTTCTTCAGCGCACGCTTGCCGACGCGGACGACAGCCTCGAGCACGATCGCAAGCACAGCGGCCTTCAGCCCGAAGAACAACGCCTGGATTGCGCCGACATGGCCGAAAAGCGCGTAGATCCAGCTCAGCGCCATGATGGTGATAACACCTGGAAGCACGAAGAGGATGCCCGCCACCAGCCCACCTCTGGTCTTGTGCAGGAGCCAGCCAATATAGATAGCGAGTTGCTGGGCTTCCGGGCCCGGCAGCAGCATGCAGTAGTTCAACGCATGCAGGAACCGCGTCTCACCGATCCACCGCTTTTCCTCGACCAAGATCCGGTGCATGACGGCAATCTGACCAGCCGGGCCGCCGAAGCTCAACGCGGCGACACGCGCCCAAACCCGAGTAGCTTCTCCGAACGAAATGCCGTGGGCGGGTATGCCCGCATGCGGAGCTGTTGCCGAGTCGATACTCTTCACCCTCATCGGCTCGTTCATTTTCTTCACCCTCGTTTCGAGCGGAAATATCGATAGAGGTTGTCGAACACCGAAGCGCCCTCGGCGATCCGTTGCTCGTCTCCCGCATCGGCCATGGCGATCCCGGCGATCAGGCTGGCGATGCCGGTGGTTTCCTCGCGACTGAACTTGGCGTCCTTGAGGTCGATGTCGTGGACAATCTCGGCGATGGCCTGCAGCGCCGGGTCGACTATGCCACTACGATTGAGCAGCACCTCGAAGCTGCAGCGGTCTCCCTCATGGGTGATTTCGCCTTCGAACATGTCGAAGCGCAATTCTCCCTCCTTCGGCGCGTATCCCTTGCCCGCCACGAAGCGGATCGTTGCATCGGCATCGATGAAGCGATGGATGAGCCAGCTGCAGGCGATGCGGTCGACATGCACGTCCCGGCGCGTGACCCAGGTCCGGCCCTTGAGCTCACCCGGCTCGGCCGCCTTCTTCGGTTCGTTGGTCATGGCCTTGTCCTCTATAAGCTGAGCCTCGAGCTCGGCGATCAGTCCCTCGGCGGCGAGCCGCCCGCTGGCGCCGAAGAAGTCGATCGCCACGACTTCGGCGAGCCGCTTGCGCAAGCGGCCGAGTTGCGGACGCGCCTCCGCATGTTTTTCCGATGTCGCGTCGGTCTTGATCGCTGCGGCCAGATCGCGCGCTTCCTCGACGATCTCCGCAAAGTCGGCGTCACGGGCTGCGTCGAACAGCGCGCGGACCTGCACGTCGGACAAACCATCGACGAGGCGCGCCTCGCACATCATCGCCTCGCCGCCGCCAGCGACGATCTCCTTGAGAAGCCATTCGAAATCCTCCTGCATCTCGGCATTGGCCGGCAGGGCGTAAACGGTGCTTTTGACTGCGACCGCGCCGATACCTTGCAAACGTCGCCAGATCTTCACCCGGAAGTAGGCGGGCTTGCTTGGCAGCTGATGGATCAGGAGCAGCCAGCGCTGCTCCTGTGATTGCCCCTCACTCATAAGTGAACCGTATCACGAACAAAGCCAAATGCAACACTTGTATCATATTCGATTCAGGCATAGCGTTCGCCTCCTCACGGATGGGCCGTGCCGCAGAGCGGGGGGGAAACCGATGCCACACCAGATCATGCCGCTGCCGTTCAAGCCGCCTCGGCTCGTCGGCCTCTCCGAGCGGCTGTTGGCAAGCCACTACGAAAACAACTACGGGGCAGCCGTTCGTCGCCTCAACGCCATCGAACAGCGGCTCGACGGGCTCGACTGGGGCGCGGCGCCAGTCTTCGACATCAACGGTCTGAAGCGCGAGGAACTGGTCGCCGCCAATTCAGCGATCCTGCACGAGATCTATTTCGATGGGCTCGGTGGCTCCGGCGATGCCGGAGGCGATCTCGCCACAGCGCTGGAGCGCGACTTCGGCAGCGTGGCCGCCTGGCGCGCCAAGTTCATGGCCTGTGCCAAGGCGCAGGCCGGAGGCTCGGGGTGGACCCTGCTGGTGTGGTCGGAGCGCCGCGATCGGCTGACGATCCAATGGGCGGCGGATCACACCAACTGTCTCGCCGGCGGCATGCCGATCCTTGCGCTCGACATGTACGAGCACGCCTACCACATGGATTTCGGCACCAAGGCCGGCGCCTATGTCGATGCCTTCATGAAGAACATCCATTGGGAACGAGTGGCTGCCCGCCACCGCCGAACCGTCGCGCAGCGTGATCCTTCAACAGGATCGGCATCGGACGACACGGTTCCAGTAATCGCGCCGGAGGAACTGCGGGCGCGCCTCGATCGAGGAGAAGATCTCGTAGTGCTCGACGTCTGCCTCGCCGAGGATCTGGCAAAGCGCAGCGATATGCTGCCAGGGGCCAAGCTGCGAGCACCCGAGAAGATCGCCGATTGGGCGGGTGAACTGCCGAAGGGCAGACCGGTCATCGTCTATTGCGTCTATGGCTTCCAGGTCAGCGGTGATGCCGTTGCCGAACTGCGCCGCCGCGGCGTCGATGCAAGCGCGCTTTCAGGCGGCATTGCCGCCTGGCATGCGATCGGCGCGCCAACTGTCCCTCTGGTGATGAGCGAAGAAAGGATTGCGTCATGAAGTGGGTTACCCGAGAACGTCCGGTCATCGACCGCATCGCCTGCCCCTGGCTGATTGCGCGCTTTATCGACAAGGAACCTGAGTTCCTCTTCGTGCCGCCAGATCAAGTGGTCGGTGTCGCCCAGGAAACGGGCGCGACGCCGTACGACGTGCCTGGCGTCGAATTCACCCATGTCGGCGACGGCTGCAGTTTCGATACCTTCGTTTCGAAATACGGCCTCGAGCGCGACCCGGCGATCGTGACCATTGCCGCGATAGTGCGCGGTGCCGACACGGACCGGCACGATCTCACGCCACAGTCGGCGGGGCTGCTGGCGATCTCCATGGGTTTGCGGGACCTGACGCCTGACGACCACGAGGTGCTGAAGCACGGCTTCGTCATCTATGACGCGCTCTACGCGTGGGCTTCGGGCCGCAGAGCGGAAACGCACAGCTGACCTCCCGCCACGAAGCCAGCAGCCGCATGACGAATTGGGCAATGGGGGCAGATCACAAGGAGAAATCCCATGCATGCAAAACTCGTGACCGGAGCAATGCTGATCGCGATGTCGGCGCTGCTCCAACCGGCATCGGCGGCACCCGATTGGCAAACAATCGCTAAGGCGCTCGGCAAATCCGGAACCGAGACGCCTGATGGCGTCTACCGGGTCGGGCTGCCGCGAACGGACCTGAAGGTTTCGCTCGACGGCGTGGCCCTGAAACCCGGATTTGCGCTTGGAGGCTGGATCGCGTTCGAACCCATGGGAGATCAGGCAATGGTCGTGGGCGACATCGTTCTGACGCAGGACGAGGTGAACCCGGTCATGAAGAAGCTTGAAGAAAGCGGGATCGAGATCACTGCGGTACACAACCACTTGCTGCGCGCGGAGCCGATGACACTCTACATGCACGTCTTCGGCCAGGGCGACCCGGTTACGCTCGCCACAGCGCTTCATGCCGGATTGGCGCTGAGCAAAACACCGATGGGAGGCGGCGCCCAGCCGCAAGCCGCACCACAGATCGAGTTCGACACGGCCGGTGTCGACCAAACCGTCGGTTATAAGGGTAAGGCCAATGGTGCGGTCTACCAGTTCACGATCTCGCGCGCTGAGCCGGTCGAGGAAAATGGAATGGAAGTGCCGGCGGCCATGGGCTCGGCAATAGCGATTAACTTCCAATCGACAGGTGGCGGCAAGGCGGCGATCACGGGTGATTTTGTGCTGACAGCAAAGGAGGTCAATCAGGTTATCAAAGCCATGCAGGACAACGGCATCGAGATCACCGCACTGCATAGCCACATGCTCGATGAGCAACCGCGGCTCTTCTTCATGCATTTCTGGGCGTACGACGATGCGCAGAAGCTGGCGAAAGGACTGCGCGCAGCCCTCGACAAGGTCGCCGTCAAAAAGAGCTAGATTGGGCGTCCGCGCGCGCGTCCAACGGCGGAGTTCGGCCGACTCGGAGGGATCGTCGGCCTTCTTCCCGCCGCCTCGGGAATGGTTCGCTGGCACGGCGTCTTTCTGCCACCAGCATTGCGCCAGAGATCACCTTTCCATCGCACACGAGACTCAAGGGGCGGCCCGGGCTTTTGCGAACCGACGCGTTCGGAACGATCGAAGGCCCGCTTCGTTCTGATCGGATGGACTGGGTTAGACTAGGCCTCCTGGCTTTGGCGGGGTTTCTCACCTGGACGCTGAACACCCTCTCGGCCGGAGGCGGAGGCCTATTGCTGATCCCCGCCGTGACTTTCATCACAGGGAGCGCGGCGGTTGCGCCGGTCATCACCTTGACCGAGCTCATCGGCAATCCCATCCGCGCCCTGGCCTTCCGGCGCGACATCGATTGGAGCCTGGTCCGTTGGTACCTGCCCGGCGCCATCGCCGGTGCCGCGGCGGGCTCCTGGCTCTTCGCCAACAGTCGGGCGGAATGGCTCCAGATACTCATAGGGATCTATCTGATCAGTGCGGTCTGGGAATTTCGCGGCGGCGCGCGCGAGCGGAGCTACCGAGCCCGCCGCTGGTGGTTCCTCCCGGCCGGCCTGATCGTCGCGCTGTTGTCGGCGCTGATGGGCACGGTGGGACCCGTCTTGAATTCGCTCTATCTGAACTACGGTTCGGAGAAGGAGACGTTGGTCGCCACGAAATCGGTGAACTCGTTTGTGACCGATGTCGTCAAGATCGCGGTATTCACCGGACTCGGCGCGCTCGGTGGTCAGGCGGTCATGTACGGCGCAGCCGCGGGTTTGGGCGCTGCGCTTGCCAATCTGCTGGCCAAGCGCTGGCTCGAACGCCTGAGTGGACGACAGTTCCGCGGCCTTGTGGTCGCGCTCATGGCTGTGAGTGGAGCGCTGATGATCTGGAACCAGCACAGCTTCGTTATGCAGGCCTGGCGCGCGGCCACGGGAATGTCTTAACAATGTCGCTGTTGGCTGGAGCGCTGCGCCGTAGCTTGGTTGGCCGGTCGCGCGATGCGCAGAAGCTGGCGAAAGGCCTGCGCGCAGCCCTCGACAAGGTCGCCGTCAAAAAGAGCTAGGCTTCCCGTCCGCGTGCATCAGACGGGGCTCTTGGGCTGGTTCCTTCGAACCAGCCGACCTAACCAGCTCAGCTTCGAGAAGGTTCGCGACGTCAGATCACGCTCAGCGTCACGGCGGCAAGAACAAGATAACGGCCGACCTTGGCGGCAGTGACCAGCAAAAGGAAAACCCGAAAAGGGTCGCACAGGACGCCCGCGACGACAGTCAGGGCATCACCGACAACCGGCAGCCAACTCAGCAGGAGCGACCATTTTCCATAGCGCCGATACCACATTTGCGCGCGGTCGAGTTGCGCGTGGTTCATCGGAAACCACCGTTGGCCCCGAAAGCGCTCGATGCCTCGCCCGAGCCGCCAGTTGATCACCGATCCAAGCACGTTGCCGACGCTCGCGACTCCGATGAGCAGCCAGGGCGAGTAATCCGCAAGCAGCAGCCCGACCAGCACTGCTTCCGATTGCATCGGCAGGATCGTAGCGGCGAGCAAGGCCGCCAGGAACAGACCAGCATAGGCCGCGAGATCGGTCATTGAACCGCATATCCGCCAGTCGACCTAATGATGGTGACCTTCGGGTTCGACCATCTTGAACGGCAGCACCTGTTCGCGATCTTTCGCGGTCAGCACCAGACTTGCCTGGAACTCATGCGGTTCGGCAGGGGCGACGGTGCTCTCAAGGCGGTGATGGTTGTCGCCGACAGGTTCGAGGCGAAGCGTCTCCGGCCCGCCGGGCCGGTCGATGATCACCGTCGCTGCCAGATCGTCGGCGTGGCGATCGATGGTCAGCCGTATCCGCTCGCCGGCCGGTGTGTCGACGATTTCCAACGTCCCCGCAGCCAGACCGCAGGCGACCTTAAAGGGCTCCGGCGCATGATGGTGAGCATGAGAGGTTTCCGCGCCAGTGACGGCCGGCGCGGCCGGGCTCAACAGGCGGACATTGGCTTCCACCAACGCCGGCAAATGGGCGAACAACTCCTGCTTGAGGGCATCGGTTACGCCCAGCACGTCCTTGGCCGTCGCCATCTCCGGAACACTGATGGCGACGTCGGCATGCAGGCGATGTCCGATCCAGCGTGCCTGCACGCTTTCAACGCGCCCGATGGCCGACACATGCTCGGCGGCATGATGGATTTCGTCGATGATGGCGGGCTCGACACCATCGAGCATGCGCGTCAACACGGCTTTCGACGACTGCCAGACGATGGCGAAGATCGCCACGGTGATCAGCAGTCCTATGATCGGATCGGCAAGCGGAAAGCCCAGCCATACGCCAATAGCGCCCAGCACGACCGCCAAACTGGTAAAGCCGTCGGTGCGAGCATGGTAGCCGTCCGCGATCAGCGCAGCGCTGTTGATCTCTCGCCCGACGCGGATACGAAATACGGCGACCGCTTCATTGCCGATGAAGCCTATGAGGCCGGCGATGGCGACCCAGCCGAGAAATGCGATGGGACGCGGATTGATCAGCCTGTCGATCGCCTCATAGCCAGCGACGATGGCACTGAAGAGGATGATGAGAACGATGACGATCCCGGCCAGATCCTCGACCCGGCCCAGGCCATAGGTGAACGTCTTGCTCGGTTTGCGGCGGGCCAGCACGAACGCGATCCACAGCGGAATAGCAGTAACCGCGTCGCCGACATTGTGGATCGTGTCGGCCAGCAGCGCCACGCTGCCGGAGAGGAACACTACCACGAGCTGAAGCCCTGCCGTAATGGCCAGAACGACGAATGACCATTTGATCGCCCAGATGCCGCGCGTTGTCGTGGCGATCGTCGGATCGATGACGCCGTGTGTGTGGCCATGGCCGCCATCACCGTGATCATGTCCGTGGCCGCCCATGCCATGCGTCATCGGGCCAAACCCGAACCAATCGCGAACTTTGTCCATCTGGCGCTTCTCACAGGTACTTGGTGATGTCCTTGAACTCGTCGATCGAGCGGCGCTGCTCGCGCGCCAGCGGCCCGACGACGTCTTCAAGGCAATGGTTGAGATGATCCTGGATCAGGGTCTTCTTGGCTTGCGAAATGGCCTTCTCGACAGCATGAAGCTGCTGGGCAAGGTCGAGGCAGGGCCGACCCGCTTCGATCATTTCGATGACGCCCTTGAGATGTCCGTCGGCCCGTTTCAGGCGCTTGACGATATCGGGGTGGGTTTCGTGGACGTGAGATTGCTGGCTCATATCTTAATACTATCCTCCTGGAGGGGATATGACAAGCCTCAGAGCGGCCTCGATTCTGGTTTAAGCAACAACCATTCGTTAGGATTTGGAGAATAGTCGCCGCTCATGCCGAATCGGATCAGCGGCGCAGCTCTTTGTCTCGTCAAAATCCCTTACGGCAAAGGTTTTCAATATCCGCTTTTGCCAGTCCTTCGATGCCGAGTGCTGGAAGGATATTGTTGTCTCTCTTGAGATCGCGACCATAGGCTGCCGAGAATATGTTGATTCCAGACTCATGGAGGATCGCTGGATTTCCACTGATCTTCCCCAAAAGTACCGTCGGTAGCAGCCCGAAAGGAACGTCCTCGAGAACATAGCGGCTTTCGATAGTTGACGGGCCGAAGCCGCCGCGGCCTTGGCGATCCATCTCCTGGTTCATTTCCGAAACGGTGCCAATGGGGACGTGAAACGACAATGAAAAATGCTCTTCAACTGTGCGCACGGCAATTCCAAAATGGGCGGCGATCGCCAATCGTTCGGCGTCCAGAGCCTCGACAAAGCGTCCGACGGCCGGCGTGACGTTTCCACCCTGGCTCCACTGCTCGGCCTTCTCCATGCGTGTGAGATTGAGAAGGGCAATCCCCAGATGGTTCTGCGGATTGAGGTTGCTGAGCGCGATCGCAAGCAGGCCGTCGCGCTTGACGAAACGATCGCCGAACAGGGCCGTACAAAGCTCGAATCCTTGGTCCAGCGCATCGAAAGGCAGCGTCGCAACATCAAGCTTCTGGCGAACGGTGACAACATCGATTTCAGTCGGTCCGAGCTGGCGGCCGGTCACGAGCGTTGTGCCCCAGACGACGATCGGCAGGCTGACCTTGCGCTTTGCCAGTTGCTTGGAGAGATACAGCGCCCCGAAAGAACTATGCGAGCTGATGATGACCGGTACACCCTCGCTCAGATAAGGAGTGGCAGCATCCATCACCATCTTGTGGCCGTAAGCCGGCAGCGCGATCATCACCACGTCCGCATTGGCAATGGCATCTTTACAATCCTTGGCGATACGCACCGACACCGTTGCCTCGATAGCGCCCGTAGCCGTTAGCGATTCGCCGGTGGCCAGTGCCTTGGTGCGCTCTCCCGACGGCGACCAAAGCATTGGATCGTGCCCCGCCTCCGCCAAGTAGGCAGCAAGGCCGTAAGCAATTGCGCCGGCCCCCAGAATACTCACCCTCATAGGATTTCTCCTGTTCCAGTCTTTATGTATCGCAGCGCGGCGACCGCCATTGCATGCACGCCCAGCAGGCAGGCACAACTCGATCGAAACCTATCGCTTCCTTGAGCCTGGCTACCCATGAAATCGTCATCCATGGGGTTCAGCTGGAACGCGTTCGAGCCACACGGCCGAGACGGCCGGCGACGCTCTGTGGGCTTGCGAATCATTCCGACCGTACGGCGAATCACCGAGGCGTCTCCGGCCATATTATTTCCGCCTTGACATATATCAAATCCGCATGAGACGATCTTATTCATACACAACGCGCATGTAGGCGTAAATGGAAACACGAGATCTACAGGCCTTTCTTGCTGTTGCTGCCAGTGGCAGCATCACCAAGGCTGCCGAGATGCTCGGGTGTTCCCAGCCTTCGGTGACACGCACCATTCAGGATCTCGAGGCGGAGCTCGGCTTCGAATTGCTGCACCGTGTCGGTCGGCGGGTGCAGTTGTCCGAGGAGGGTGTGGCCTTCGAGGAGGAGGCGCGGCGCTTGCTGATGTCCTTCACCGAGCTAGCGGCGCGGGCCAAGATGATTGCCGCCGGCAAAGGTCGGATTCTGCAAATCGTTGCGACCTCTGCGATCGGAACTGGCTTGATCCCGACGGCTATGGCCGAGCTCAACGGTGTCGAGCTTCCAGACGAGACGCATCTCGGGCAGTTTCTCCCCTCGATCGTCGCGCAGGAAGTGCGCAGCGGACGTGCCGAGATCGGGTTTTCGAGCCTGCCGCTCGATACGCCCGGTCTGGATGTCCTGAGGCTCTATTCGGCGCCTGATGTTGCTGCCGTGCGGGAGGACGATCCGCTGGCTGAACTTGACGTCATACCGCTTTCCGCTTTTGCCGGTCGCCGCGTCGCCACATTGCTCAACCCCCTACGTTTCCAGTTGCATGTCTCCAAGGCATTGGCGGCCAGGGGCATCGACACCGGGCCAGTGATCCGGACGAATACAGCATATGGCGCGTTGCAGATCGTTCGGCGGACTGGCGTTGCGGCTGTCATCGATCCTCTCACCGCCTATGGCGTGGCCTTGCCCGGGGTCGTCATTCGCCCGATCGACGTGACCGTTCTTTTCTATTGGGGCGTTGTGGCTGCCGAGAAACGCCCCCTCCGTCCAGTCGCGCAGGCGTTGATGGATGCGGTCGAGGCGGTGGCTGAACGGTCGATCGTCGGCTTCAAGAAACTAGATCCGACCCTCGCTGGCGAATTGGTGAACGATCCTGCATCCGGCACAAATCACGGAACGGGAATATGAAGCATACCCCCGCCGCGCCAACGTCGACAGGTCTTGCTGCGCTCGAAGCACAGTTCGCGCAGGATCTCGACTTTCTCGAACTGCCCGCCAAGCCATGGGTTCCCGCGCGTTCGCGCGATGGCGTGCCGGTCCGTGATGTCGTGGTGATCGGCGCCGGCATGTGCGGACTTGCTGCCACGGCAAAGCTGGTACTGACCGGGATAACCAATGTCGTGGCCTATGATGCGGCTAGGGCCGGGCTCGAAGGACCATGGGTAACGTTTGCCCGCATGCAAACGCTCCGGTCGCCGAAAACCCTGCACGGTCCGTCGCTTGGCCTGCCGCAATTGACGTTCCGCGCCTGGTTCACGGCGCAATGGGGCGTTGAGGCCTGGCGGTCGCTGGACAAAATCCCCAAGGGCCAGTGGATGGACTACCTGGTCTGGTACCGCAAGGTTCTCGGTCTGCCGGTGCGCAACAGCGTGCGCATGACCGGACTGGCACCCGTTGGAGATCTGATTGCGATCGATGTCGAGGGCGCGGAAACCGGCCAGGTCCTCACCCGTCGTCTCGTTCTGGCCACCGGTCGGTCCGGTTTGGGCGGTTTTGCCGTGCCCGATTTCCTCAGCGGCATCGATCGTGCCTATTGGGCCCATTCTGCCGACGACATCGATTTCGATGCGCTGAAAGGCAAGCGCGTGGCGGTGATCGGTGCCGGTGCCTCTTCCATGGATAATGCCGCAACGGCACTCGAGGCGGGAGTCGGCTCTGTTGACATGTTGATCCGGCGCAAGGAAATGCCGCGCATCAACAAGCTGACCGGCATTGGCAGCCCGGGTGTTGTACTCGGCATGCATCACTTGCCCGATGCCTGGAAGTGGAAATTCTTCGATTATACCGCCTCGACCCAGACACCGCCGCCGCGTTCATCGACACTCCGCGTGTCTCGCCACCCCAATGCTCGGTTCCTTCTTGACTGCGGCATAGTTGCGGTGAAGGAGGAAGCAGGGACCCTGCTGGTGGAAACCACGCAGGGGCCGATTCGCTACGACTTCCTGATCGCGGCAACCGGCTTTTCAAATGACTTCAGCGGCCGCCCGGAATTTGCGGCGATCGCCCCACATATCCGCACCTGGTCGGATGGCCGATATAGGCCGGATATGGGGCCGGCTCGTGCAGGCATGTCGGACGCGCCGGATCTCGGTCCGGCCTTCGAGTTTCGCGAACGCGTCCCCGGCTCCTGCCCGATGCTGGCGCATATCCACTGCTTCAACGACGCCGCCATGCTGACCCATGGCAAGGTCTCTGGCGATATCCCGGCCGTCAGCGCCGGGGCCGACCGTCTCGTCCGCGGCATTGCCGCATCGCTGTTTGCCGAGGATGTCGAAACCCACTTCGCCAATCTGATCGCCTACGACACGCCCGAACTTCTGGGCGACGAATGGGTCGATTCAACACCCTTGCTGCAGAAGGAGGCCGCGTTGTGATCGACGCGATGGACAAGGCTGCCGGCCTTTCACCGGATGATACCCTTTTCGCCGTAAGGCGGTTTCGGCCCGAATTCGTGCAGGGGGCGGAAGAATGTCGCCTATCGGTGCTGCAGCCGGCAAACCATCAGGGGCTGGCGCCGAATTTGCGTGTTGCTCTTGCCCGTCGCATGGCCGCCCTGAACGCCGATCCGGCCCTGGTGGCCGAATATGATGTGCAGCTGGCTCAGCTTGGTCCGACCGAGCAGCTTCTGGCCTTGGCCCACGGCCAAACGGATTTGATTGAACCCCTGGCGACCATCGTCCGTCATGTTGACCTGATCACCCTGACGCCGAAAAAGGCGGAAGCGAGCCATATCGCTCTCCTGGAGAAGGCTGGATTGAACAATCCTCAGATAGTCGCGCTCTCCGAGCTGATCGCCTTCATCAACTTCCAGACACGGGTGGCGACCGGCTTGCGCCTGATGAGGTCGGCATGATTTCCTCGGTGCGCCTGAAGCCGCTGAACTGGCAGCCATACATCGCGCCGGTCGAGCTATCCGAGGCCACGCCGGAACAGCTCGATGCGATGAAGGTTACACCCTCCGCCAAGAAAGTTTCGGAATATGTACGGACCCTTGTGCATGATCCGGAAAGCTATCTTGCCCGCACCATCTTGTTCAACGCGATCATGTACGTCGAGGGTGGGCTCGCCCGTCCCGATCGCGAGCTTGGCGCCTTGGGCGCCTCGATGGTCAATGGTTGCAAATTCTGTGCCGTTGTTCACGCCCGCCGACATGCGGAGTTGACCAAGAGCGACGATGTGGTCACCGCGCTGTACCTCGACGAACCCGAAAAGCTTGGGCCGCGCGATGCGGCAATCTACAGCTTTGCCCGCCGGCTGTCGGCGGCGCCTTCGGAAGCGACCGCAGACGATATCGCCACGCTGCGATCCGTCGGCATGAATGATGCCGAGATCATCGACCTTATCCACGCCATCTCGATCTTCGGCTGGGCAAACCGGCTGATGCACGTTCTCGGCCATGCGGAGACCGGGAAATGACATTGCGTATCATCACCACGCCCAGGCGTCTCCAATCAGAGCCAGCTGAACTGGTGGCTCATAAGGATAAGAGGGAACCAATGCAGATGAGTTCTTGGCTGCTCCGCAATCATCCAGCTGTTCTGGCTGTTTGTCCCTCCTCTAGGAAATGAAGGACACCAATCAGAAATGCTCGAACTCAAAGATATAAAACTGTCCTACGGAAGCACGCAGGTCCTGAACGGCGTTAATCTTTCGGTGAAACGCGGAGATGTGGTGTCGATTATCGGGCCTAGCGGCACCGGTAAGACCACGCTGCTGAAGTGCATCAACTACCTGGCCAAGCCGTCATCCGGGACCATCGGGTTCGATCAGATCCAGATGGATTACCAGCATGCCGACAAGACCGCGGTCCAGGCGATACGGTTGCGAACAGCCATGGTCTTCCAGCAGTTCAACGTCTTCAAGAACATGACGGTGATTCAGAACGTTATGGATCCGCTCGTTGTGGTGCAGCGCAAATCCAGGGAAGAAGCGCAGGAAATCGCCCAACGGGAGCTTGAGCGGGTTGGCCTCTCCTCGAAGCGAGACAGCTACCCATCCCAGCTCTCGGGCGGTCAGCTCCAGCGTACCGGTATTGCACGTGCGTTGGCAGTTCGTCCGGATGTGATCCTCTTCGACGAGCCCACGTCATCGCTGGATCCTGAACTTGTTGGCGAAGTTCTGAAGGTGATTAGAGACGTCACGTCCTCTGGCATCACTTCGCTGCTTGTGACCCACGAGATGCAATTTGCAAAAAGCATCTCAAACCGCATCGTCTTCATGGATCGGGGCGTCGTTGCCGCCGATGGCAGTCCGGCTGAGATCTTCGATGCACCTTCCAGCCCAAGACTTGCTCAATTCCTGCAGTCAGAACTCGCATTTCAATAGTCCAACAAGAAGGGAACCAAGAAATGTCTGCTATCAAATCCAATTTTTCCCGTCGCTATGCCTTGGCTGTCGCTGGCAGCATCGCAATTGCCCTTGCAACCGCAGGGATCAGCTATGGTCAGACCGTTCGCACGATCAAGATCGCGACGTCTGCCGAATCCAAGCCGCTGGCATGGGGCGCGATCGGCGTCGAGCCGCAAGGCTATGAGCCCGATCTTCTGAGAGCGATCAACGCAAAGCTCCCGCAGTACAAGTTTGAGATGGAAGGTGTTTCGGATATCGCGCAGGAAACCGGCCTCGCCACGGGCAAGTACGACATCGCGGTCGGTGGCTACTACAAGTCGCCTGAGCGCGCCAAGCAGTTCTTCATTCCGGAAAACCCCATGGGCGCCAGCCTGATGAAGATCTACAGCAAAAAAGGCAGCGGCATAAAGGAAATGAAGGACTTGGTCGGCAAGAGGATCGTTCCGACCACGGCCGGCGGTGGAACATACAAGTTCATCATGAATTGGCAAAAAGAAAATCCACAATACAAGCTTGAAGTAACGGCATCTAGCGCCGGTATTCCCTATCCGAACCGCCTGGACGAAGTTCAGAACGGCAAATTCGACGCGCTTGTCTTGCCGTCTAATCTCGGTGAGCAGACCGTCATCGAGGAAAAGAAGCTCGATATTGTGGCATCCGATCCGGTCTTCAGCAACAACACCTACATGCTGATTCACAGGTCGGACGAAAACAAGGTTTTAGCCGACGACGTGAACAAGGTTCTCAAGGAATTAAAAGACGATGGCACGATCGAAAAACTCTCGCAGAAATGGTTCGGCGAGGACATCGTCAAATACATGAAGTAACAGGACCTTTCGCCACACTATAGCGATAGCCAGCGGTAAGGCTGAATTGAAAGAAGGAGCGTTTCAAAGTGGATGTTTCTGCTATGATTCCCGAGCTGCTCTCGGCGTTGCCGCTGACGCTCGCCATTACCTTTACGGCCATGGTCGTCGGCTTTTGCTTGGCTCTCGTCGCGACAACACTCCGGGTTCGGAGGATACCGGTAATCAGTCATCTGACTGACCTCTACGTGTCCTATGCCCGGAGTGTTCCCGTCGTCCTGCAGTTGTTCGTCGCGTTCTATGGGCTGCCCTTGTTGGTGATCCTGTTCGGCGCCAAGGATTTTATTTCTGCAACGATCGCTGCGATGGTGGGGCTGAGCCTCTATCATGGAGGGTATCTGTCGGAAGTCATGCGACCTGCATACCTGGCCGTCGATCGCGGCCAGCATGATGCGGCCGACAGTCTGGGATATACCTTCCGCCAGAAAATCACCCGCGTCGTTGGCCCGCAAGCGGTGCACTTCGCATTGCCGGGCTATGGAAACTCCATCATCTACCTGATCCATAACGTTGCGCTGGTCATGTACATCGGGGCTGCGGACGTGATGGCGACCGCGCACTTGATCATGGAGCGCGACTATAACCAGTACCAGTTCGAAACGTACCTCGTGCTGGCGGTTATCTATTCGCTGATGTGCCTTGTCGCGTGGCTCGTCGTGCGCTTCTTCGAGCTCCGCTCCCCGATGCAAGCGCCAGAGACAACGACAACAGCTCAGATCAAGAACGCGGCCGTCGCGAGCGTGTGACGTAACGAGGGTATTCGACCATGTTTGATACCGACATTTTGCTCCAAGACTCGCGGGAAATTCTGGGCGCCGTACCCGTAACGCTTGCCATGGCGTTCACGATTTTCGTCCTGTCGACGATCGTCGGCAGCCTTTTTGCGCTCGTCGAACATAGGCGGATCCCCGTGCTGCGAGAGCTCATCATGGCCTACAAGGTCGTCTTCAAGGGCGTTCCGATGGTGATCGTGATTTTCCTCGCCTATTTCGGTCTGCCCCCGGCACTCCAGTTCCTGCTCTCGTTGCTCGGGATCAACTTCAACGCCCACGAAACGCCCAACTGGGTAATCCTTGTCATTGCAGTCACCGGTTGTGTTGCGGCGTTCCAAGCGGAGATCATCAAAGGAGCCCTCAACGCCTTCGATACCGGTCAGTCGGACGCCGCCCATTCGCTGGGCTATACAAGCGGCCAACTGTTCCGACGGATCCTATTTCCCCAGGTGGCCCTCACCGCAATTCCAGACCTGACAACCTCGATGATGGTGATCATGAAGGCGCTTTCCCTCGGGTTCGCCATCGAGGTTGTCGACATCTTCGCCCAGTCCCAGTTGACCGCCGCGCTGAATTACTACTACCTCGAAGCGTTCGTGATTGCCGTCGTGATCTACATGGTGATTGCCTATATCGTCACACAGATCGCCGACAGACTGGAGCAAGCCCTTAGGGTGCGAACGTGAGGGCAAGCATGTGGCACAGGATAGCCAAGCTTCGGATATCGAGCCGCACCTGGGAGGCAATTCTTTTGGGGATGAAAAGCTTGAGGCGAACCTCAAATAGCCGATGTAGGTACTGGTGATTTGACGCGATTCCGTGGATAGCGGTCCTCCGCCATCACCATCCCGCCCGACGACGCTACGATGTGCATGCTCGGACGGGTGGTCGGAATCGAACCGACACTCCTTTCGGAACTGGATTTTGAATCCAGCGCGTCTAGCAGTTTCACCACACCCGCAAGGTGCTATCTCATTGACCTCTTAACGCTCTCATACTGCACCTAGGTAGAAAGTGGCAGTTTGAGAATTAGGCGGCCGTCAACTCCTAACCTATTGAACTCTAATCCTATTGCCCTGCGTGCTGAAGCTAGACGCATCCTGATTTTGAGCGGCCAGTTGACGGCCGTCCAAAATGATTATTAAGTTCGGTCATAGAACGAATTAATCGGAGCTGCTGTTGAACGACTTGCCGCGCATTTCTCGTCAGTTCTCGCAGCGCTCCGTCATGGAGGCGATCGTGCAAGGCGGGCCGATCTCGCGCGCTTCGATCGCAAAGCAGACCGGCTTGTCCAAGCAGACAATCTCCGAGATCGTCAGGACACTCGAGCAGGAAGGCTGGGTGCAGGAGACAGGGCGCACGAGCGGACATGTCGGACGCACGGCTGTCACTTACGAACTCGTATTTGACGCGGCCTACATCGCGGCCGTCGACCTTGGCGGCGCCAAAGTCCGGGTCGCCCTCACCGATCTTGCCTGCCAGATATTCGCGGAGGAAACGGCGCCGACCGATCCTCGGGGCGGACAGTTCATCGTCGACCAGATCGTGGACCTAGCGCTTCAGGCGGCCGAGAGGCACCGAATCTCGCGCACAAAGATAAGGCTGGCGGTGATTGGTGTTCCCGGCGCACCCGACAAGAAGACGGGCCGCGTCCTGCTTGCCCCGAATATTGCCGGCTTTGGCACGATGAATGTCGTTCGCGCTTTCGAGCAGGCATTCGGGTTTCATGTAGTGATCGAGAACGATGTCAATCTGGCGGTGCTCGGCGAGAACTGGCAGGGGTGCGGCCGCGGTATCGACAATCTCGCCTTCATAGCGCTGGGTACCGGTATCGGCAGCGGCCTCATGGTTGGAGGCAATCTGGTGCGGGGCGCCAGCAATGCAGCCGGCGAGATGGGCTTTTTGCCGATTGGCGCCGATCCTTTCGCGCCGACATCGTTGCGCGCCGGCGCTTTCGAGCGCGTGGTCGCAACCAACGCCATGGTTGAACGCTACGCAGCGCTGACGGGCAACATCGTCAACGTGCCGACGATTTTCCACAGTGCATTGGCCGGAGACAGGCATGCCGCGACGGTGCTCGACGAAACCGCGCGCTACCTGGCGCAAGGCATTGTGGCCATAGCGGCAATTGCCAATCCGCAAAAGGTCGTCCTGGGCGGCTCGATCGGGCTGCGGCCGGAAATCCTGTTGCGCGTTAGGGACCTGCTGCCGCGCTGCTTCCCCTATCCTATCGCCGTTGAGGCCAGCGAACTCGGGTCGCGGGCAGCGCTCATCGGCGCTGCCGCCATCGGGCTCGGCCAGTTGCACAACACACTGTTCGGCGTCGACGCGCCCGACGGACGCATTTCGCTTCCCCCAGCCAGTTCGGCCGTGCTGCGCGAGGCCACGCTATGACCGCCTCAAAGGACATCACCGCCCGCTTGCGCGCCGCCCTCGATTGCGACGCAGCGGTGGAGCTTCTGCAGGGGGCAATCGGCCGCGAAAGCATAACCGGTCACGAAGAAAACTTTGTCGCCTTCCTTGAAGACCGGATGCGCGTGCTTGGCTTGAGCGAAATTCGGCGTGCGGAATTCGCGCCCGGCCGGCCCAACGTCTGGGGTGAGCGCAAAGGTGCCGGCGCCGGCAAGCGGCTGCTCTTCATCGGCCACACCGATACGGTCCATGTCGAGGGCTGGCGCGGGCACTGGGCTGGCACCACCAAGCAGGATCCGTTTGCCGCGCCAATGATCGACGGGCAGATCTGGGGCCGCGGCGCCGGCGACCTCAAGGCCGGCATCTGCTCCGCGCTATCGGCACTCTCTCTGCTCGACACCGCCGAGATCCAACTGGCCGGCGACGTTGCCTTTGCCTTCGTCGGCGACGAGGAGAGCGGCCAGCCTGGAACCGGCGTCTCCGCCGGCATCAAGGACTTCGTCGGCCGCATCGAGAGAGGCGAAGTCGTGGCGCCCGATTTCGTCGTCTATGTGGAGCCTACCCGCCTTTCGGTTTATCCGGCCCAAATTGGCTTTTTCATTAGCGACATCACCATCACCGGACGATCAGCCTATTTCGGCGTACCCGAACTCGGCAAGGATGCCTTGCGTGCAAGCCACGCAGTCATGAGCGCGCTGTGGAAGCATTCGGAAGATGTTGCAACAAGAGCCGAGCACCCGCTGATTGGGCGTGGCTTCCTGCTGATCACCGGCCTTGCGGGCGGCGGCTACATCGCGGTGCCCGAACGCTGCACGTTGTCGCTGATCCGCAAGCTGTTGCCCGGCGAGTCGCTGGACGAGGCCGCCGCCGAAATCGAGGCAGTGGTGCGCGGCGCCATCACCGATCCCGAAATCATGTTGGCGTTCGCCTATCCGGCAGGCCGCGATCATCCGCTCGGGGGTAACGCCGCCGAGATTGCACCCGACAGGCCGGAGGTCGGCGCTCTTGCTGCCGCCATGGCCCGATCGATGGCTGGTCGCGGGGCCATCGAAGGCGCGCCATTCTGGTCAGAGTCATCATTTTTTACCCACCGGCTCGGCATCCCCGCCGTGTACTGCGCGCCAGGCGACATTCGCAACTGCCACACCTTCGACGAACACGTCGATGTCGAGGAATATCTGGCGGGCGTCGTAGGCTTCGCCCGGTTCATGGTGGAGTATTGCGGCGTTACGGAATGAAGGACAACTGAGAGCGAAAATGGGAGAACTACCATGCTGATAGACAGACTTGTTGCTACAGCACTTGCAGGCAGCCTTATGCTGTTGGCCGGCGGAGCCGGCGCACAGACAGTGGGACCGAGCGGCGAGACGGCGACACCCAGCGCCGAGGTTAGATTGTCGGACGCAGACCTGGCCGCAGTAAAGGAGAAGGGCTACAAGGCGGCGCTGCTGTGGCACACCTCCTCAGACTTCACCAATGCGGTCACGTCCGGTGCCAAGGATGAATTTGCCCGTGCCGGCATTCAAATCGTCGCCACCACCGACGCGGGCTTTGACGCCGCGCGCCAGCGCAGCGACATCGAAACCGCGCTCGCGGCGAAGCCAAACGTCATCCTGTCGCTGCCCCTCGATCCGGTCACTTCGGCCGAGGCGTTCCGTCAGGCGCTCACCGACGGCACCAAGCTGGTATTCCTTTCCAATCTGCCGAAAGGTTACAAGCACGGAACCGACTATGCCGCCATCGTCACTGACGACCTGTTCCAGATGGGCAAGCAGGCGGCCGATGCACTGGCCAAGGCGCTCGATGGCAAGGGCAAGGTCGGCTACATCTTCCACGACGCCAGTTACTATGTGACGAACCAGCGCGACCAGGCTTTCAAGACAACGATCGAGAAGGATTATCCCGGTATCAAGATCGTCGCCGAGCAGGGGATCTCCGATCCGGCGCGGGCAGAAGAGCTGGCCAGCGCCATGCTCGTGCAGCATCCCGACCTTGACGGCATCTACGTCACCTGGGCCGAACCGGCCGACGGCGTGCTGTCGGCCTTGCGGGCAGGCGGAAATACCAAGACCAAGATCGTTACGCTCGACCTCGCCGAACCGGTCGCGCTCGATATGGTCAAGGGCGGCAACGTGACCGCACTGGTGGCCGACAAGGCGTATGAGCTCGGTCGCGCCATGGCCGCTGTCGGCGTCAAGGCGCTGCTCGGCCAGGAGACGCCGGCCTTCGTCGTTGCCCCGGCGCTTACCGTGACCAAGCAGAACGTTGCGCAGGGCTGGAAGGACTCGTTGAACCGCGACGCGCCGCAATCGGTGCTCGACGCGGCCAAGTGACAGGCGAATGCCCGGCGGCCAATCAGGGCCGCCGACACCATAAAAGCAAGGGAAACTGACATGCGCACAGCAATTGGAATGTTGTCGGCACTGGTAGCGCTCGTCGCCGCCAACGCCTTCGCAGCTGAGGGCACCACCACGGGACCGAACGGGGAAAAGCCGACGCCGGCAAAGAGCGTCGTGCTCACACCAGCTGAGGAGCAGCAGATCAAGGACGGCAAATACACCGCCGCGCTGGTCTGGCATGAGATGAGCGAATACACCAACGCGGTGAACAGCGGCGCCCAGGACGAGCTGAAGCGGCTCGGCATCAGGGTGGTCGCTCAGACCGACGCTGGCTTTGATGCAGCCCGGCAGAAATCCGACGTCGAGACAGTACTCGCCAAAAAGCCGTCGATCATACTGTCCCTACCGGTCGATCCCGCAAGTGCGGCCACCGTCTATGATCCTGCGCGCCAGGCCGGCGTGAAATTGGGATTCGTCGACAATTCGCCGGCAGGCTACGTTCAGGACAAGGACTATGTGACCATCGTTTCGGACGACCTTTTCCAGATGGGCAACAAGGCCGGGATCGCAATGGCCGACGCGCTCGGCAAGCAGGGCAAGGTCGGCTACATCTTTCACGATGCCGATTTCTACGTCACCAACCAGCGCGATGGAGCATTCAAGCACACGATCGAGCAGAACTATCCGGACATGAAGATCGTGGCCGAGGCCGGAATGGCCGACCCCGCGCGCAGCGAGGAAATCGCGCAGGCGATGATCACACAGCACCCAGACCTCGACGGTATCTACGTTACCTGGGCTGAGCCGGCGCTTAGCGTGCTGTCCACATTGCGGGCGGCCGGCAACAGCCACACCAAAATCGTCACGCTCGACCTGAACGAACCGGCGGCATTGGACATGGTGAAAGGCGGCAACGTTGCAGCACTCATCGCAGACGAAGCCTACGACATCGGCGTGACGCTGGCGCGCGCCACGGCCGCCTCGTTGATCGGCAAGAAGGCCGCGCCGTTCATCGTGGTCGATTCCCTCGCCGTCACCAAGGACACTGTCAAGGACGGGTGGAAGCGGTCCCTCAACAAGGACGTGCCCGCGACCGTCGCGGCCGCCATGAAGTAGCGGCAGACAATGGCGCCCCGCCGGAGGAAGTGAGAATGTCGAGTATCAACACCAGCCCCGGCCGGGCAGCGAGCTTGGTCAGCCGCTTCAACCTGCAGCAATATGTCGTCTATCTCGGATTTCTGGCGATCTTCCTGTTCTTCGCGATCGTACTGAAGGACAGCGGTTTTCTGACGGTCCGCAACCTATCGAACATCGTGCTGCAGACGGCACCCGTGACGATCATGGCGATCGGCCTCGTCTTTGTCATGTCGGCGGGCGAGATTGATCTTTCGATAGGTTCGATCGTTGCCGTGGCAGCCCTTGCCGCCGCGGTGGCGATAAACGCCTACGGCTTGTTGGCCGGGGTGCTGGCCGGCCTCGGCGCCGGCCTGCTGATCGGCCTGCTCAACGGCGCCCTCGTGGCTTACGTCAAGTTGCCTTCATTCCTGGTAACGCTGGCGACGCTCGGGTTGTTTGCCGGGGTATCTCGCTCGATGACCGATTTGCGGTCGATCCCGGTCACCAACGACGCCTTCACCGGCTTCTTCGGCTCGGGTTCTTTGCTGGGTGTCCCGTCGTTGATCTGGTGGACGGTCATTGCCGTTGCGATCGCGCATCTCATCTTTCGCGAGACGCGCTTCGGCGCCCATGTGCTGGCCACCGGCGACAACAGCCGTGCCGCCAGTGTTTCCGGCATCAGCGTGGCGCAGATAAGGCTGGCCGTTCTGACCATAAGCGGCGGGCTCGCCGGCCTTGCCGGGCTGCTCTATGCCGGCCGGCTGCAGGCTGCGAAATACACGCTCGGCGAAACCGACCTTATGACGGTGATAGCGGCCGTCATTGTCGGCGGAACCCTGCTTAACGGCGGCAAGGGATCGATTGTCGGTGCGCTGGTCGGCTCGCTGATGATGGGCATGCTGAACAACGGCCTCATCCTGATGGGCCTGTCCGTCTCGGACCAGATGATCGTGCGCGGCTTGATCATTCTTGCGGCCGTCGCCGTATCGCTGCGCGAAAAGTCCCGTTGAAGGAGTTTTATCATGTTCCTCGATGTTCTGCGGCGCCGCAATCCGAGCTTTGTAGAAAGCGCCACGCGCCTGCACCAGGAAGGAAAGCTGCCGGCTAATTCCTATGTGCTCGACCTCGATGCCGTCGAAAGCAACGCTCGGGTCCTGAAGCGCGACGCCGACCGGTTCGGCCTGAAGATTTTCGCCATGACCAAGCAGGTCGGCCGCGCCAGTTCGTTCTGCCATGCGCTCAAGCGTGGCGGCATCGATCAGGCCGTTGCCGTCGACATGGCCTGCGCGCGGGCAACGCACAGAGCCGGCCTGAGGCTCGGTCATCTTGGCCACCTGCAGCAGATCGCAAGGCACGAGGCCAATGCGGCGGCCAAAACGTTCAGGCCGGACTATTGGACCGTCTTCAACGACACCAAGGCTGAAGAAGCCGCTGCCGGCGCAAGGCTCGCCGGGTACACGCAAAACCTGCTTGCCCGCATCCGCG
Source organism: Mesorhizobium sp. M0408 (assembly GCF_040321495.1). Taxonomy (NCBI): domain Bacteria; kingdom Pseudomonadati; phylum Pseudomonadota; class Alphaproteobacteria; order Hyphomicrobiales; family Phyllobacteriaceae; genus Mesorhizobium; species Mesorhizobium sp. M0408. The sequence continues at coordinate 79,466 of NZ_JAMYRO010000002.1, forward strand.
CCGATGGTGACGTTTTCTACCGCGGCCACGAAGGTGGTTTTGAGGCGGCCGATATCGCCGCGGTCGCCGAAAAACTGGATGGTCTCGACGGCGCACGGTTCGCTGGTATCACCACCTTCCCGGCGCTGTTGTTCGACCAGACCACGCGAACGGTCCTGCCGACACACAATCTGGCGACACTGGGCAGAGCTGCCGAAGCGCTCGCCAAGTCCGGCCGCAGCAACATAGAGGTGAACGCGCCCGGCACAACGTCGAGTGTCCTGATTGGCGCGCTGGCCGAAGCCGGCGCCACGCAATGTGAACCGGGCAATGGCTTGGCCGGCACCACCGCGCTGCACGTCATGGAGGATCTGCCGGAGCTCCCTGCCGTTCTGTATTTGACCGAGGTCTCGCATTTGTCTGGCGGCAAAGCCTACTGCCTGGGTGGCGGCTTCTATATCGATCCGATCTTTCCGGACTACGAGGTGAAGGCAATCGTGTCCGCAGAACCCACCACGGCCGCCGCCGCGCTCAGAAGCGTCGAGGTGCCGCCGCCTGCGGCAATCGACTATTACGCAATGATTGACGCTAGCGGCGCCAATGCTCCACGCCCCGGCGACACGGCGGTGTTCGGCTTTCGCGGCCAGGCGTTCGTGACCCGCGCCTACGTGGTCGGCATCTCCGGTGTCTCAAAGGGGGCGCCCCAAGTCGAAACGATCGAAAACGGTTTTGGCGAAACCGCTGCCTGGCCTGTCTAGGAGCAAGTGATGAACGCGACCACGACCGGCACGCCCCCTGTTTTGCAGCTGCGCGACATCCGCAAGAATTTCGGCGGCCTCACCGCCATCGAAAATTTCTCGCTCGAGCTCTATCCCGGCGAGATAGTGGCGTTGGTCGGCGATAACGGTGCCGGCAAGTCGACGCTGGTCAAAATCGTGACGGGGGTGCATGCTCCGACATCCGGGACGATCATCATCGAGGGGCAGGCGGTGGCAATGTCGAGCGCCACCATGGCGCGCGCCCACGGCATTGAGGTGGTCTATCAGGACCTGGCGCTCGCCGATCAGCAGACCGTCTACATGAACATGTTTCTTGGCCGCGAGCCGGTGAACCGCTTCGGCCTGCTCGACCGACGCCGGATGATCGACGACACCGAAAAGCTGGTGAAGGATCTCGACGTTCGCATCCCATCGGCTCACGCCACCATCCGCGATCTTTCGGGCGGGCAGCGCCAGGGCGTGGCGATCGCGCGCGCCACGCACTGGGCAAGCAAGCTGATCCTGCTCGACGAGCCAACCGCCGCGCTCGGCGTTGCCGAGACCGCCAAGGTCGAGACGATTGTTCTGTCGCTGAAGCAGCGCAACATTGGCGTGCTGATCATCAGCCACAGCCTCGACCAGGTGTTCAGGCTCTCAGATCGGATCTGTGTTCTGAGACGTGGCAAACAGATCGGCGTGCGCAGGACCTGCGAGACCGACAAGAACGAGATCGTCGCCATGATCACCGGGCTTCAGCACTAGCCCGGTCCGACAGAGGCGCGCCGTTCAGATATTGCGTTACCCGAGCAGCGAGTGGGATGACTTCAGATCCACGATCAGGCCTCGGCCAGAGAATGTCGCCAGCATCAATCTAGAGCGCGCAGATAGCGGATGGGGCGGCCACCGGCAATCCGGTCGGCCGCTGTGGCTATGGAATTGGCGTCAATGCCGAAGTGGCGGTAAAGGTCGCCGATCGTGCCCGACTGGCCAAAATGCTCGACGCCGAGACTGCGCGTGCGATGGCCGTAGACCGAGCCCAACCAGCCGAGCGCGGCCGGATGGCCGTCGGTGACGGTGACGATGGCGCAATGCGCCGGGAGGTCGGCAAACAACCTTTCGACATGGCTCCTGGCGTGAACAAGGCCGCGTTCGCGTGCCCGGCTCGCGGCAGTCCAGCCTGCGTTCAGCCGATCGGCCGAGGTCACCGCCAGGAGACCGACATCGCGACGGTCCTCCGCCATCATGCCGATAGCCTCGATGGCCTCCGGCGCAACCGCGCCGGTATAGGCAACAATCACTTCGGCATTGGGACCCGGAGGCCGCAGCCAGTAGCCCCCGTCGACGATGTCCTGCTCGAGTACGGGCGTCACGCTACGCGTGATCTGCTCGACCGGGCGCGTCGAGAGCCGCAGATAGACCGAACCGCCCGTCTCGTCGCGCAGCCACGTGCGCTCCGACTGCACGGCGTCGCCGTCGCGCTGCATATAATCCAGCGCAAAGCGCATGATGACGCCCAACTCGTCGACGAAAGCCGGCTCGTAGGCGGCAAGCCCGTCTTGCGCTATGCCGATCAACGGTGTGGCGATCGACTGATGCGCCCCGCCTTCCGGCGCCAATGTGACCCCGGACGGCGTGGCGACCAGCAGGAAGCGCGCGTCCTGATAGCAGGCGTAATTGAGCGCATCGAGACCGCGCTGGATGAACGGATCGTAGAGCGTGCCGATCGGCAGTAGCCGTTTGCCGAAAATCGAATGCGACAGCCCAAGGGCCGACAGCAGGATGAACAGATTGTTCTCGGCGATGCCGAGTTCGATGTGCTGGCCGGAGGTGCCGAATTCCCATTTCTGCGCCGAGGCGATGCGTTCGCTGCGGAAAGTGTCGGCGAGTGACTGACGCGCGAACAGGCCGCGCCGGTTGACCCAGGGGCCGAGATTGGTCGAAACCGTGACATCGGGCGATGCCGTGACGATCGCGTCGGCGAGCGGCCCGCCAGCCCGCGCAATCTCGTCCAGAATTCTGCCGAAGCCGACCTGCGTGGAGACGCTGCCTTTGGCTTCCGCGACGAGACGACCAGGGACCACGATGCGCTGGGCGCGCCGGCGCCGCTGGCCCTTTGCCGCGAACGGAACGGCATCGAGGAACCGTTGCAGCTCCAAATCCCCAACAGGCAATCCCTCGAAGGCGTTCCACTCCCGCCCGTCGCCGACCGACATCGAGGCGCGGAGGACCGCCATCTGATCCCTGGTCATCAGGCCGGCGTGGTTGTCTTTGTGGCCGGCGAGCGGCTGGCTGTCCGCTCGTCATTGGTGGCGAAGCTTACCCGTACGTGACAATTGTCGAGGATGGAATTGTTCGGTCCGTAGGCCTTCTCGATCTGATTGAGCGATTGTGCGATCAGGAACGACTTGATGCCATAGCCGGCCATGAAGGCCAGCGCGCTTTCGAAGAAATCAAGCCGGCCGAGCGCCGAGAACTCGTCGAGCATCATCAACAGACGCTGTCGATGATCCTTCGCATGGAGATCTTCCGTCAGTCGGCGGCCGATCTGGTTAAGCACGAGGCGGATTAGCGGCTTTGTGCGGCTGATATCCGATGGCGGCACGACCAAATAGAGGCTCGTCGGTCTCTCCTCGACAAGGTCGGCGATCCGCCAGTGGCAACATGAGGTCACCTTGGCCACAACCGGATCGCGGTAGAGGCCCAGAAAACTCATGGCCGTCGAGAGCACGCCGGAGCGCTCGTTTTCGGATTTGTTGAGCAGTTCTCGGGCAGCCGACGCCACGACCGGGTGCGGGCCGGCTTCGCCCAAATGCCGGGTCAGCATCATGGCGCGCAACGTCGTCTCGATTGGCCTCTGTGGGTCGGAGAGGAAGTTCGCCACGCCGGCAAGGGTCTTGTCTTTCTCCGCATAGAGCACATGCAGTATGGCGCCGACCAGCAGCGCATGGCTGGTCTTCTCCCAGTGGTTGCGGCGTTCCAATGTGCCTTCCGGGTCGACCAGGACATCCGCCACGTTCTGCACATCTCGAACTTCCCGCTCGCCTCGTCGCACCTCCAGCAGAGGGTTATAGGCCGCGGATGCGGCATTGGTCGGATCGAACAGAAGCACCCGGCCGAAACGTGTCCGCCATCCGGCCGTCAGTTCCCAGTTTTCGCCTTTGATGTCGTGGACAATTGCCGAACCCGGCCAAGTCAGCAGCGACGGCACGACCAAGCCAACACCCTTGCCGCTTCGGGTCGGCGCAAAACACAGCACGTGTTCGGGACCGTCATGGCGTAGATAGTCGTGGTCGAGCTTGCCGAGCACCACGCCATCAGGACCGACTATGCCTGCGGCTCTGATTTCGTCTCGCGTCGCCCAGCGTGCCGAGCCATAGGTCGCGGAGTCCTTTGCCTCGCGCGCGCGCCATACCGACATCCCGATCGCGGTGGCGATCGCCATCAGGCTGCCGCTTGCCGCAATCGCCGCGCCCTCAACAAAGACCTTCGGCGCGTAGGCGTCATAGAAAAACCACCACCAGAAAAATGCCGGCGGGGGATAAATGGGCTGTCCCGCCAGTTCGAACCAGGACGAACCGAGTTGGCTCTGAAAGCCGAGCCGCCATGCCGTCCATTGTGTCGCTGCCCATGTTGTCACGAGGACGAACCCAAGGGTGGTGAGGACCTGTCCCCACAAAATCTTGGTTGCCGGCACTTGTCGTTTCTCCGATCTGAATCACCCGAACAACGAAGAAAGACCGAGTGTCGAGATATGCAAGCGGAAGGAGTTGTCAAAAGCGGCAGGACGTACTGTGAGATAGAAAGACTTGCAGAATTCGGTGCGAGACTTATTTGGAAAGTATTTCACTTGGGCAGAGAGATCAGAGTCGGGTCGTTGCCATTGCGCCACCATGGAACAATCGTGACTGTTCTCATTCTGGTGGTCGTGAAGGAGATCAACTAAATCGCAGATCTGCACAACTATCCCACTTGCGCCTCGAATGGGAAAGGGGTCCGACACCTGGCACATGGAACGTCCGGCCCAGAGCCGCTCGATCTCTTGTGCCCGATCGCACTGTCTGCCGACGACCTGATCACGTGCAGCCGCGCATAAGATCGGCAAATTGCAAGATGATCGCGGCTGCGGTGGCTATTTGTCGACGAAAGCCGGCTGCAGGACCGTCGCTGGTTCTCAATGGAGACTGCCGCAACCGCGCCAAAGCGCGACGTTATCGGGAACGAATCCGTGCGTTGGGTTTAGCTCCGCTTCGCAGCGCGCTGGAGGGGCGCCTACGTCGATTCGGATCCGACGCTCGCAAGCCGGCAATGCTGGAAGACCTAGCTGCCAGCCGCCGGCGCTGGGCCGCCCTGCCCGTGCTCGATGCTCGCAGCGCCGACGAGATCATCGGGGGCGCGGCCAGCAAGGACGCTTAGTGCGCAATCGATAGGACCTCCTCGCAACCCCGTTTGGACATGGACTTGGAATAGCTGAAAAACGCTCTCGACAGCCGTTATTTGGACTGGCGCGCGGCAGCGATGGCCTGCAAGAGATTAATGCTGCTCATGTCAGGTTGACTGGATGCGGCAACAGCCAGTGCTGCGGCATCGGCCATTTTCGCGACGTCGTCGCTGCTGATGGTTCCGCGCTTTTCCAGCAGGTTTAAAAGTTCGACAACGAGAAGGAAGGCGTTCACGCCATACCGTTCGGCTCTGAGCTCGAATTCGCCCCGCGCCAGTTCCTCCGAGTCTCCCTCGACCCTTTTGTCCATGATTTGGTCGCCTCCCGTCGCGGCAAAGCTATCATAAATTAACAACGTGTTCTAAATCCTCCTCCATCTGGAAAAACCCGCCGTGCCCATGAGCACGGCGGGTTGATCAAGCGTTGCCCAAGGCCTCGTGCTGGCAGATCTATAAATCGATTGCCGCCCGACAGCCTATCAAACACGCTTCGTCCCCGCGCCGCCTAACTTGGTAACGGCGGGCTTCTCCTCCCCAAATCGTTCAGGTCACTGGATGACTTTGACGATCTTGCGTGTGCCTGGATCAACGACAACGGTCCGGTTTTCGACGACGACGTAGCGGTATTTGACGTTCGGGACCTCATGAAGCTCGACTGTGTCGGGCAGGGTTGAGCCGATGTTGAGCTCCACTCCAGGAATTTTCACCGAAGCGAGTGGCTGCTTTTTCACATATTCCTTAATCACCGTCTCCTGTTCCGGGTCGATCACCACGTCCTGAGCGGCGGCAGCACCGACACCAGCCAGCAGCAGAAATCCCGCGGCTGCGGTGGAAAGACGCATTCTCATAGCTATCTCCTTGTGAGCTCTCTTGCACTGGACGCGAAACTTTGCGCCAAAGCTCCCCCAAACCTGAAGCTTGTGCAGACGTTCCTCACCGAGCCTTCGGTCTGGCCGTGCGTAGGACCAAAGTCTTCGCTGCAGCGCGCAATAGCCCCGCACATGCAGCCACCCGGAACTGTGTCTGTTCGTACTCGTTGGCGTCGCTCAACGGAGGAGCCTATGGAGAACAGTGTCCACCAAGCTCGCTGGCTGCTTGCACCGGTTTTCGCCGTCTCCATCACCTTCTTGGTGATAGGAATGGTTGCTAGCTGATGCTCGCTAGCCAGAAATGACGCTCCAACAGCCCCGAATTTGTATCTGCGCAGAAAAGTCCCTTCCTGCGCTGATAGGATCCGCCCGACATTCCTCGATTGGCGGGCGGATCCTCATTTCCCAGCTGCGTCGGATGTCGAGTGAGTAGGAACGGAAATGGACGAGAACAAAAGCAATCGAGACTTGTTCACTTGTTCGACCGAGGCCGCCTGTCGGTCGATGCGCTTTATGAGGTGGAACATTTCGCGCGGGAAAATGGCGTGTTGCCGAGCCAGGTCAGCAAGCTGATCAAAAAGAACGGCAAGGACCGTCTGACCCTCACCAAGGCAGTGAAGAGTGCGCGATCGGCATTGAAAAACCCGCCGCACTCTACAGCACGACGGGTCGATCGATGCGCCGAGCACGGGGGCGTGGGCGCTGGGGTGGGCTGTGCCCGGTGCGACCGATCGTAACAAACGATACGTGCGGGGCTGCTTGGCGTCTACCAACCGCCAGTTGGGGACAATTTTCGTAGCCGGTTGGGGCGGACAATCATTGCAAATGTCCTCCTTTTACATACCGTTCACTCGTTCATCCCGACGGGCGCTAATTTTGATCACCAGTGACGGCCTTTCTGAAGCATGGGGGTTCCAAAAATCCCTTTCAACAGGCCGGTTTATACCCGTCCGATCCAGAGCTTCGCCAACGCGTTTTCGACCAGGTTTGGAGTGACGAGGTCGGCAGACGAACGCCGTGCGTCGCCAGGAAAGGAGCCGCGCTATCGTCGCCGATCTCGAACCTTGGCTGCGCGAGAAGCTCGGCCTGATCAGCCACAAGACAAAGCTCGCCGAGACGATCCGCTACACTCTCACGCGCTGGGAGGGCCTCTCGCGCTTCCTCGACGACGGTCGCATCGAGATTGACAGCAACACCGTCGAGCGGGACCGAACAATCGACGCCCGCCTGCAGCAGCTCCATGGCAGCGCTGTGCCTCAAAACATGGGGCGCCGAAGCGTTCGAACGCAACCGGAAGGTGCCCATTGGTCCAAGCATGGCGTCGTCAGCAGCGTGAGAGTGGCGATATCCGTGTATGACAGCAGAGTTGAAGGCACGGTCAAACACTAAAAGCCGGCGCCGTGTGGGCAAATTGGACGTCCATTGCCGCAGCAATTTCGGTCATGATGGGAGCAATTATGGCCGGGGCTATCTTTGCCTCTCCCCCGTTCCCCTGGCCTCCAGAACCTGCGAAACTTCGCCATGCGGGCAACATATCACCATGGCGACAAATAAAAACCCCGACCGGAGCCAGACGGCTGTTCTGAGGCCTACCGCTTAACGCACATCCGCGGTTCCGCTGTGCCGCAGATTTCACCTATGCCGCAATCGAGATCGCGACTGCAGGGCGGCGGCATCTGCGGCGGCTCCAGCACGATGAAGGGCGTCATCACCTTTTCGCCGGGCGCAACCAGCTGCGGTGCTGCCGCTCCGGCGGGGCCAAGCGACCGGATATAGCGGTAGAGCGAGCGCACGTCGGTTTCGTCCATCTTGCGGAGATTGTACCAGGGCATTGGCGGCGCTGCGTCGAAAAAGCGGGCAATGCGCACGAACTCATCTTCGCCGTCGTCTGCCACCATGAGCCGCAGGTTGGCCGGATAGCTCGTCCCCCATGGACCCTGGAAACCGATGTTGCTGCCCTTGAGCGCCTTCTCCGGGTCGATCTTCCCGCCGCTTTCCCGATAACCCATGGTGTGACAGTCGTGGCAGCTGCCGGTAATCGAGACGTAGAGGCCGCGTTCGACCGAAGGTTCCTCGGCGCGGGCCGGGATGTGGGCGAGCGAGAAAAGCACGGCACTGCACAGCAAAACGATCGTGCGCATGGCATCCCCCGAAGCAAATGCGGAAGAGAGACTATCAAGCCTAGCATCACCCGGGCAAATGAAAAACCCCGGCGGGGGCCGGGGTTCTGAGTGAAACGTGGCGGCTCGTTATCTCACGCCAGCCGCACTGGATGGCTGGCTGAAGCGGATGGAGGTGGACAGCGGCCAACGTGCAGGGGTTCCCCACCGAGATGACGGCGCGGATGAAGGCTCTGGAGCGGGAGAACCGGGAGCTTCGGCAGGCCAATGAGATCCTGCGGAAAGCAGCCGCTTATTTTGCCAAGGGGGAGCTCGACCGCCCGTTCAAAATGATCGCCTTCATTGATGATCATCGTGGCGACTACGGGATCGAGCCAATCTGCAGGGTTCTGCCGATTGCCCCGTCCACCTATCACGCGCGTGCGGCACAACACCACGATCCTTCCCGCCTGTCATTGCGGGCGAAACGGGATTTAGCTCTGAAGCCGGAGATCACAAGAGTGTTTGCAGAGAACTTCGCCGTCTATGGCGTGCGCAAGGTGTGGCGGCAATTGAAGCGCGAAGGCTTCGATGTGGCCCGCTGCACCATTGAACGATTGATGCGGGAGACCGGGCTGAACGGCGCCATCCGCGGCAGGCCGTTCAGAACCACGATCAGCGACAAGGCCGCGCCCGGTGACGTCGTGATCGGGCCGACTGGTGCGGTCAAGGTCATGGTGGCGACGAGGCCAGTCGACTTCCGGAATTATGTGGAGCGTCTGATTATGCGGAGTCCGCAGCGGCAATTGCTTGCCGCCTGCGGTATTTGAGCAGCGATCACTCGACATAATCTGCCGATCGGCTGACGGACTTCAGCACTGCCAGCAGCCTGGCGGGAGTGCGGAAGCGACCCGACTTGAGCGACGGTGGCGCCATCGCGGCAAGCGGTCGGCTCGGCCCGCAGGTAGATTTCAGTGCTTTGGAGGCTGGCGTGACCGAGCCAGAGCGAGACTTTGCGGACATCCCGGGTCGCCTGCAGCGTGTGCATGGCGCAGGTGTGCCGTCTATGTCGACCAAGACATAAGCGGCACACCGCCGCCGTGGAATTGCTGCAGGCCGGTGTCGATTGCTCGGTCATTGCCCTGTGGCTGGGCCATGAGACGATGGAAACGACGCTGATCTATCTTCACGCACATCTTGAGCTGAAGGAATCCGCACTCGCCAAGCTGAAGCCGTACGAACGCGCCAAAGCCGAGCGATTTCGACCAAACGACCGGCTTCTGGAATTCCTGAACGCCCTTTGAGCATGAGAATTATGCCGAGTGTCAACGACTGGCCTGCGGCCAAAAAACGGCGGGAGAAGCACGCTCTGACCGCCATGGTGAAAGAGGCACTCGGCATAGTTCGACGGTCGGCATAAACATGCAAACTTAACGGCATCGAGCCGCTCGGCTATCTCGCCGACGTCCTCACTAGGATCGTCAACGGCTATTAACAGCCGAATCGACGATCTCCTGCCATGGGCCTACGTCACCGCACCCAATCTCAAGGCCGTGATCTGAATTCGGGTGATACGCGGCCTCGCCAGTTCATTCGGCTAGTTCAAGACCCCCCTGAACTCGCTCCTCGATCGCCTTCAGGAAATGGTCGGACGTCGATGTCCATCCAAAGAGTATCTGCACGAGCGTGATCGAGGCGTCATGATTGCTCCTTGAGGCGTTCCCAGGAGATGGGCTCGCTAGTGCAATCCGTTAGCAGTATGCAGTGATAGTCCCTGAAGAAGGCATCCCGAATTGTCGACTCCACACACACGCTGGTCGTGCATCCTGTCATGATGAGGTGTTTGATGCCTGCGGTCTTCAGAACAGAATCGAGTTCGGTCTCGTAGAAACCGCTGAACCGCGTTTTGTAGAGGACGACATCCCCTGCCTCTGGCTTGAGGTCGTTAACGATATCTGTTCCCCAGGTGTCGCGGATCAGAATCCGGCCCTCGCTACCGTCCGGGGCTGTCATGCTCTCACCGACCCGAAAGATCTGGAGATGTCGGATAGGTTGGGGGCGTCCGATGTCCCAAGGTCCGAGAGGTCGGAATAATACCCCATCTTCAGACAGACGATGGGCACTCTCAAATTGCGAGCGGCAGCTATTACGCTGGCAGTAGGGTCGACAGCCCGTTGAATCCCGGAGATATCGATTCCGGCTCTGTCGAACATTCCACCTTTGGAGCCGAAGTCATTTTGCATGTCCACCACGAGAACTGCAGCGTTAGCGGGATCAATTGAAATAGGTTGAGGCTTCGCGTCTATGACAAGTGGCTGCATTTTTATCCTCCCACCAGCATGAGGGTCGCTCTTTGCGCCCTTGGTTATCATGATCGGCCACCTACATCGCGTCAACAAAAGGGGGAGCTACATCCTGCTTGGGAGCCCCAGGAACAGCGGTTATACTGCTGCGCGGGGCAATGAAGTCGATCGGCTGACGATGCCGGAGCGTGCGGGCTTGCTCCGTCGCGCAGCAGCGACGATCAAATCCTATTGTGACGACATCGGCTATTCCGGAACGCCAGCCAATGACACCGGCTCTGACGACGTCGTCTTCGATCTGGAATCGATTGGGAGCATTGTCGAGATTTTTCCGGCCCTGAAGAGCGGAGATCGGCCCGCTCTTACCCATTCCTGCCCGACAGTTTGCGCCCAAGCCATCGCGCTCATTGGCTAATCGCGGCACCGTTCACCGCCCGCACAGAACTCTTACTACTACCAAAAAGAATACGCCGTTAACCAGATTTTCTAACCCGCCAATGCTTAATCGCGAGACTGAATGGGTGAGGTGATCGGTGTCAAACATAAGGGCGTTTCCGCTGTATCGGCGGCGGAAGTTGGTCGAGGGAGTTGCCCGCGTGCTGGAATCCAAGAACGGCGAGGAGGCGAATGCGTTCTGGCGCAGCACCGCCAAGACAATTCTCGTTCAGTTGTCCGAATCAGGAATTGCACCCGGGCGCGCCGAACAGGAAATTGGAACGCTTCTTCATGCCGTCTTACGCGAGATAGCCAGCCGGAGTGCTGCGAAACGCACACACTAGCGTCGACTCACGACGAATGATTGCCGCTTGCAGACTCGACTAGGCTTCGCACATGTTACTGCACTGCTCCCGTCGAATGCCAGGTTTCTCACCCCTCATTGCAATATGCGCAGCCGAACTGGCTCGGCCAAGCCGGTTTCGGCAAAAGGCAGGCAGCTAGCGCGGCTCCCGCCCAAAAAGCCGGTTTCGAATATTTCATTGTTTACTCCAGCTGGCACGTGCCCGGTGGCAGCCAGCTGGAAACCTGGCGGAGCCAACCAATTGAGATCGTGAAACACTCCACTTACGCCAACGGTTAAGCTCGCTGCCTATCGCCGCGCTGGCCCTAATCACCGTCCGTCGCGGTCTATAATGGGTCGGCTGGCTGCTCCGCGTCGCAATGCTGATTGCCGAAGGACTGGCGCGGCCATGGACGGGCAAGCGCAGGTCCTGATGCGATGTTTGGTGAATCTGGTTTGCTGGGCTTGCATTCCATGGTGGCTCTATCGGCTGGAATAAGCTTCTGGCGGGCAGTGTCCGTTCGAATGATGCTTTTGCGTTGCCTTGAGCGCAAGTTTTTGGCCAGCCAGCCAGCGCCCCTTCTTAAGCATGCTGCTGGTCAAGGCCCAGCGGCCTCTAGCTGCTAGTCCCCCCTCAACCAAGCCGCTGGGCCATACCCGCTAGAGCGAAGCGTGCTGTCTCGCACATTAGCAATCCCTTGCTTAAGGCCGTGCACGCTCCAGACTCGTTTCATGAAGCGGGGAATTGGAATTGGCGACGTGGTCGCAATCACCGCGACTGATCAGCGATCCGCCAAATTGGCGGCAAATCCATTGGAAAGCGCGCCAGACCGAAGCTATACCGCGCGGTTAGCCGGTCCCCATCGTCCTGCCACTCGACAGCGCTGGCAATAGAGCACCAGATCCCGGTCAATACAGCCGCCCTACCCTTCGCAAGACGGTCGATGAGGGCCTGGATATCTATCCCTATTCGGCCGCACCTAAGTTCCAGATGTCCCGATGCAGGCGCCATGTCCCGTCGTCGCCCTTTTTCCAGACGACGAGATACTTGCCCGCGACGGTGGAGAGGGCGCCGCCTTTGCTCGGCACACCGAGCGTAAATGCGCCAACTTCGTAGGCGAGATTCCCGCTCCCTTCCACTTCCAGCGCCCTCAGGGTGAGATTCTTCATCCCGGCCTTGATTGCGCCCTACCAGAATTCTTCCACGCCCTTGCGGTCATCGACGCGTTTGCCGTCGGGTGGCAGCAGGGCGGCATCGTCGGTATACATTTGACCTACCGCTGCTGCGTTTCCGCTGTTGAAGGCGTCCATGAATTTTACCAACGCCGCTTCGATGTCCTCACGAGCCGAGTGGGCGGCCGCAGACAATGCAGACGAAAGAAGCAGCACAGCAGCAAATGCAAATGACTGAACCAGTCTCATTTCGTCCTCCCTTGCGTGCCCGACATGCCCACCCGATGAATAGCGCCGACCCGAGGGCGCCGCGGCGTTCGATGGCCAGGCGCGGATTATATTAGACTTATCTGATATGACGGCGCAAGCGCAGCTGCGACCCTCTGAACGACCAGCGTAGCAGCTGCCGGAGAGCTTCAAAGCGGCGGCTACCGCCTCACTGCCCTCCTCGTCTCGACGAAAGAGTTCGTTCGAATGATGCTTTTCCGTGGCTTTGCTCGCAAGTTTTCGTCAGCCAGCACAGGGCCTCCTCTTACGCTCGCTGGTCGTCAAGGCCCAGCGGCCACTAGCTGACAGTCCCCCCGCAGCCAAGCCGCTGGGCCCCTCGACGTGGGGAACGAGCATTGGAGACGATGTCGCGCTTTCCGTTACAGCCCGAAGGCGGGTGACAGATGACCGCGTCAGCCTCTCCACCCCGAGCTACGATTTCACGCATTCGATCAGGCACAGCTCTCTCGGGCTAGCGCGCCAAGCATGAGTCAGCTCCCGAATGAGCAGGTGCCGCCCAGTTCAGCTTCGGCCCTTGGGCGCGCAAAGTATTGGGCGAGATCGATCGGCAGTCCGGTCGGCAAATTGGGGCAGCGATGGCGAGAATGAATGCCAGGAACTTCCCTTCGGTGCCGCTTCGTCGATCTGTTTGCCGAGAAGACGCGCGCGCTGCGTGCCGCCCCCCATACCGCAGAGAACTCACTTCAGGTCACACACACACACGACGCCACCGAGATCCTGCATCACTTTTCTACTCCGACGCCGCCACGTCACCAAGATCGGTCGCGAGCGTGATCGCGGCTATCAAATCGGGATCGCGCACCGGAGCGCTCTATGAGTGAGCCCCGAACGGCGCGCTCGAGCAATCCGGCTCGACGTAAGGCGGGCCATCTGTGCCGGCCTCGTGACTAAGAGACGGGCGAATGGCGGTTCCTGGACTCACCTTTCTGGTCTGAAGTCGCTTCCTTGAGCCGGTGGCGGAGTTCTTGCTTGATCGACTTCAGCACCGTTTTAGAATCGGTTTTCGGAAAATTTGTCTTGTGGCATCAATTTTCATGGGATAGGATCATTTTTCGTAGGTTTTGGCCGACTAAACCAAAATTCGATGGAAGGATTCGCTTTTCATGCCTGCGGTGCAACAGCACCAATTTTCAGGTCCTGTTACCGTTTTTCAGGAAATCCGCCTTCCTGAAACGGCGACCCCGGCCGGGTACAGCGCCCTGATCGGAGCCTACAGGCTCGCCGCGCCCTTGCCCCGTAGGTTGTTCGCCACTGGCGAGCATCATCGCATTACCGAACGGGAAGGCTGGCGGATCATGACCCCCCGCCATGCCCCAAATCCTACCCTCGAAGGCCACCTGACCTTTGCGCTCAAGTACGAGGGACTGGACCTTGCCGTCCTCAAGCGGCTGTTCCAAGTGACCGGTCCCGCGCCGATCGAGGCGCTGGTCCGTGAAAGCCCGACCGGCAGTTATGCCCGCCGCATCTGGTTTTTATATGAATGGCTGAGGGGCGCGCGTATCGATCTGCCTGACGCGGAGGCCGGACGATACATTCCGGTTGTCGATCCCGAGCTGCAGTGGCCCGGACCCGACAAGACCGCTTCGCGCTATCGCGTAAGGGACAATCTCCCCGGCACGCGTGAGTTCTGCCCTCTGGTGTTCCGCACCAAGATTCTCGAAAAATTCATCGGCCTTGAACTACCGCGGCGCGCGGAGGCAATCGTAGCGGACGTGCCGCGCGACCTCCTTGCTCGGACCGCCGCCTTTCTTTTGCTCAAAGACTCGCGATCAAGCTATGCGATCGAGGGCGAGCACCCGCCGCAAGATCGCATCCAGCGCTGGGGCCGCGCCATCGGCGAAGCCGGCCGCTGGCCGATCGATCGCGATGAGCTGCTGCGTCTGCAAAGAATTGTACTTGGTGACGCTCGTTTCGTAAGACTTGGCTTCCGAAAAGAAGGAGGTTTCGTCGGTGAGCATGACCGAGACAACGGCACGCCCTTGCCCGATCACATCAGCGCTCGGCCCGAGGACCTGCCGCGGCTAATCGATGGAATGGCGGCGTTCGATCAGGGCCCCGCGCAAAAGCTTGATGCAGTCGTAGCCGCCGCAATCCTCGCCTTCGGTTTTGTCTACATTCACCCGTTCGAGGACGGAAACGGCCGCATTCACCGCTACCTAATCCACCACGTCCTTGCCATGCGCGGCTTCAATCCGCCGGGAGTGGTCTTTCCCGTCTCGGCCGCGATCCTGGACCAGATCAACGAGTACAGGGGCGTGCTCGAGAGCTATTCGCAGCGCCTTCTGCCGTTGGTGGAATGGGAACCGACGCCGCAATTCAACGTCCGGGTGCTGAATGACACCGGTGATTTCTACCGGTTCTTCGATGCAACCCCGCACGCCGAATTCCTCTATGCTTGCGTTCAGCGGACGATCGAACGGGACCTTCCCGAGGAAACCGCATTTCTGCAGCGCTACGATCAGTTCCGGCAGCAGGTGGACGCCTTTATCGACATGCCCGAGCGGTTGACCGATCTGCTCTTCCGTTTTCTTCACCAGAATGATGGACATCTATCGAACCGCGCGCGCGAAAAGGAATTCGCCGCGCTGACCAGTGACGAGGCAGGAAGAATCGAGGCGATCTACGCGCAAACCTTTGGTGCCCATTGAAGGTGTGATCATCAGGATTGATTTTTAGTCCGACGGTTTGCGATTCCCTTGTCCCTGCCTTCATCTCCGACGCTTGACTTGTCGCCGAGACATGCACGATTTTTTCCGCACGGTCTGACCGGCCGCCGATCAGCCGCGGCCAGAACGCGCTTGACAAACCGGAGCCGTCCCGTCCAACCTCACGCATTCACCAGGGGAGTCCCGGCAAGGGGCTGAGATACTGCTGGCATTCGCGGCGCAGTGACCCGTTGAACCTGATCCAGTTCATACTGGCGTAGGGACGGTGCAAGCGCTTTGCGGGAGTTTACGCCCGAGGTCCTGTTTCAGCAGGTCGCTAGAAGCGTCTTTTCATCCTTCCGGCACAGAACTGGGTCTCCAATGCAACGAGCAAAGGAGCCTCAAGATGAATGCCCTCACCCCCGCCGTCTCGACGGGACCGCTGCCTGCCTCACGCAAAATCCACAAATCCGGTACCATCCACCCGCAGCTCAGGGTGCCGATGCGCGAAATCTCCGTCCATCCGACGGCAGGCGAGCCGCCGGTGACCGCTTACGATCCGTCCGGCCCCTATACCGACCCGACTGTCGAAACCAGCATCGAAAACGGCCTTGCACGGCTTCGCCATGAATGGGTCACCGCGCGCGGCGATGTCGAAGCCTATGACGGCCGCCACGTCCGGCCAGAAGACAATGGGTTTGCGGCGGGCGAGCGCCTAACACCGGAATTTCCAGTCCGCAACCGGCCACTCCGGGCCCAGACCGGCAAGGCGGTGACACAGCTTGCCTATGCGCGCGCTGGCATCATCACGCCCGAAATGGAGTTCGTCGCCATCCGCGAGAACCTTGGTCGCGAGATCCTGCACGGCAAGCTTGAGCGCGACGGCGAGGCCTTCGGCGCGGCGATCCCCGACTTCGTCACGCCTGAATTCGTGCGCGAAGAGGTAGCGCGCGGACGCGCGATCATTCCCGCCAACATCAATCATCCCGAGAGCGAGCCGATGATCATCGGCCGCAATTTCCTGGTGAAGATCAACGCCAATATCGGTAATTCCGCCGTCACCTCCTCGATGGCGGAAGAGGTCGAAAAAATGGTGTGGGCGATCCGCTGGGGCGCCGACACAGTGATGGACCTATCGACCGGCCGCAACATCCACAACATCCGCGAATGGATCGTGCGCAATGCGCCGGTGCCGATCGGCACTGTGCCGCTCTACCAGGCGCTCGAAAAGGTCGGCGGCATTGCCGAGGACCTGACCTGGGAAGTGTATCGCGACACGCTGGTCGAGCAGGCCGAACAGGGCGTCGACTATTTCACCATCCATGCCGGCGTGCGGCTGCACTACATCCCGCTGACCGTTGACCGGGTCACGGGTATCGTCTCGCGCGGCGGCTCCATCATGGCCAAATGGTGCCTGCACCATCACCGGGAGAGCTTCCTCTACGAGCATTTCGCTGAAATCTGCGACATCTGCCGCGCCTATGATGTGTCCTTTTCGCTCGGCGACGGCCTTCGTCCCGGCTCGATTGCCGATGCCAACGACGCGGCGCAATTCGCCGAGCTGGAAACGCTCGGCGAGCTGACGCAGATCGCCTGGGCGAAAGATTGCCAGGTGATGATCGAGGGGCCCGGCCACGTGCCGATGCACAAGATCAAGGCGAACATGGACAAGCAGCTCGCCGTCTGTGGCGAGGCGCCGTTCTATACGCTTGGACCGCTGACGACCGACATCGCGCCGGGCTACGACCACATCACTTCCGGCATCGGCGCGGCGATGATCGGCTGGTTCGGAACGGCCATGCTCTGCTACGTCACGCCCAAGGAGCATCTCGGCCTTCCCGACCGCGATGACGTCAAGACCGGCGTGATCACCTACAAGATCGCAGCGCACGCGGCCGACCTGGCGAAGGGCCACCCGGCGGCGAAAGTCAGGGATGACGCCCTTTCCCGCGCGCGCTTCGAGTTCCGCTGGGAGGACCAGTTCAACCTGTCGCTCGACCCCGAAACCGCACGGTCCTTCCACGACCAGACCTTGCCCAAGGAGGCGCACAAGCTGGCGCATTTCTGCTCGATGTGCGGACCGAAATTCTGCTCGATGCGCATCTCTCACGACATCCGCGCCGAGGCACAGAAAGAGGGCATGGCGGCGATGGCGGCGAAATACCGCGAGGGCGGCGATCTCTACGTGCCAGCGGACGAGACCGGCGCACCGCTCACGCCTCAGCCAGGTAAGCCATCATGAAGGTGCTGATAAAGGGGGCCGGCGTCGCCGGCCTCACCGCCGCCTTCGAACTCGCCGCCCGCGGCGCGACGGTCACTGTCGCCGAGATCCGGCATGGCCTTGGAGGCAATGCGTCGTGGTTCGCCGGCGGCATGCTGGCGCCATGGTGCGAGCGTGAAAGCGCCGAGCAGCCGGTGCTGGACCTTGGACGTGACGCTGCCGACTGGTGGGATGCGGTGCTGCCGGGTCAGGTGACACGGGGCGGAACACTTGTCGTGGCCCCCCCGCGTGATGCCGGCGAGCTCGACCGCTTCGCCAGCCGCACGTCGGGCCATCGGCGTGTCGATGAAGACGAAATTGCGCTCCTGGAACCCGACCTCGCCGGCCGCTTCCGGCGCGGACTGCTCTTCCCAGATGAGGCTCATCTCGACCCGCGCCAGGCGATGGCAGCACTTCATGACAAGCTCGCAGCCATGGGTGTCAAATTCCACTTCGGCACCGACGCCCGGCATGTTTCCGGTTTCGATCGTCAGATCGACTGCCCGGGGATGGCCGCCGTCGATGACAGGCTTCGCGGCGTTCGCGGCGAAATGCTGATCCTAAACACGCCAGACTTCTCGCTGTCGCGCCCCGTCAGGATGCTGCATCCGCGCTTTCCACTCTATGCAGTGCCGCGCACCGACCACCGTTTCATGATCGGCGCGACGATGATTGAAAGCCAGTCCGCCCGACCAGTCACGGCGCGTTCGATGATGGAGCTTCTGGGTGCCGCCTATGCCCTTCATCCGGCCTTTGGCGAGGCCGAGATCGTTGAAGCCGGTGTCGGCGTCCGTCCAGCCTTTCCCGACAATTTGCCGCGCGTCGAAACGAACGGTGAGATCATCGCGATCAATGGGCTCTATCGTCACGGTTTTCTTCTCGCCCCCGCCATGGCGCGCCAGGCTGCCGACCTGGTTTTCAATCAAGACAGAACCAAGGAGCTTGCTCATGAAACTGATGGTCAACGGCGAAGCGCATGAGGTTGCCGCCACCACGCTGGCCGAGCTGCTTGCCGCGCTTGACTATGAGGGCGATTGGCTGGCGACCGCCGTCAACAGCGACCTCGTACATAAGGCCAACCGGGCAGAATTCCGGTTGAGCGATGGCGACCGGATTGAAATCCTCTCGCCCATGCAGGGAGGCTAGCATGTTCGACCTTCTCGGGACGACGCTTCCTTCTCGCCTGCTTCTGGGCACGGCTCAATACCCTTCGCCGGCCATCCTTGCCGACGCGGTCAAGGTGTCGGGCACCTCGGTGGTGACCGTCTCGTTGCGCCGTGAAATGGCAGGCGGCAGGGCTGGCGAAAAATTCTGGTCGTTGATCCGCTCGCTTGGTGTCAGAATCCTGCCCAACACTGCTGGCTGCCACTCCGTCAAGGAAGCGGTCACGACCGCACAAATGGCGCGCGAAGTCTTCGGCACGCCCTGGATCAAGCTCGAAGTGATCGGCAATCACGACACGCTGCAGCCGGACGTGTTCGGTCTGCTCGAAGCCGCCCGCATCCTGTGCGAGGACGGTTTTGCGGTGTTCCCGTATACTACCGACGACCTTGTCGTCGCCGAGCGGCTGCTTGCGGCGGGCTGCAAGGTCTTGATGCCCTGGTGCGCACCGATCGGTTCCGCCCTCGGGCCGGTCAACATCATGGCGCTGCGCTCGATGCGCGGACATTTCCCTGATGTCCCGCTGATCGTGGATGCTGGTCTCGGACGGCCATCGCACGCGGCAACAGTCATGGAGTTCGGCTTTGATGCTGTGCTCCTGAACACAGCGGTCGCCAAGGCGGCCGATCCGGTCGGCATGGCGTGTGCGTTCGGCAAGGCGGTCGAGGCCGGTCGAGAAGCTTTCAGCTCGGGGATGCTCGAACCCCGCGACGTCGCGGTGCCATCGACACCAACATTCGGCAGGGCGGTTTTCTCATGAAGCTCGATCCCTTCTACCTGATCGTCGACAGCGCCGCCTGGATCGAACGGCTGGTGCCACTTGGCGTCAAGCTGGTTCAGTTGCGCATCAAGGATAGGGACGAGACCACGCTGCGGACGGAAATCCGCCGCGCGAACGACGTCTGCGCGGTCCATGGTTGCCAACTGATCGTCAACGACTATTGGCGGCTCGCCATTGAGGAAGGCTGCGACTTCGTCCATCTCGGCCAAGAGGATTTGGCCGCGGCCGACCTGCTGGCGATTAAGTACGCCGGATTGAAGCTCGGGCTCAGCACGCACGATCATCTCGAACTGGAAACGGCGATCGCTGCCGAGCCCGACTATATCGCGCTCGGCCCTATCTATCCCACCATCCTGAAGCAGATGAAATGGGCGCCGCAAGGGCTCGAGCGGATGAGCGAGTGGAAGTATCGGGTGGCGCCGATCCCATTGGTCTCCATCGGCGGCCTCAACCCCGACCGGCTCGACGGTGTCTTCGAGGCTGGTGCGGACAGCGCGGCGGTGGTCACCGACATCACGTTGAATGCCGATCCCGAAGCGCGCACGCGAGAATGGATCGAAAAGACAAAGCCATGGCGCTGAGGCGAGAACCGCATGTGCTCGTGGTCGGCGGATCAGACTCCAGCGGTGGGGCTGGAATTGCACGTGATATCGAGACGATCTCTTCCATTGGCGTGCGCACCTGCCTGGCTGTCACAGCGCTGACGGTGCAGACGCACGAAGCCGTGATGGAAATCCATCCTTCGCAGCCCGATCTTGTGGCCGATCAGATGTGCGCCGCGCTGCAGGCCAACAAGGTGGCGGCAATTAAGATCGGCATGCTCGCAACGGCTGAGATCGTCGTTGCCATTGCCGGCGTGCTGCGCGAAAATCCGCAGGTGCCGGCAGTGCTCGATCCGGTGCTGGCCTCGAGCTCCGGCCGGGGGCTTCTGGAAGCAGGTGCCATCGCTGCCATGAGGCGCGATCTGATGCCGCTTTGCTGCCTTGTGACCCCCAATCTCCTCGAGCTGGCGCTCCTTGTTGGTGCGGAACCGCCAGCCGACGAGAGCGACGCGGTGAGACTGGGACGGAAATTGCTGGCAGCCGGCGTGCCGGGCCTGCTGATCAAAGGGGGCCACGCATCAGGACCTCGATCAACCGATATTCTGTTGCGTTCGGATCAAGAACCAATCCGCTTCGACGCACCTCGTCTTGTCGCATCAATGCGCGGGACGGGTTGCATGCTGGCTAGCGCGATTGCGGCGCATCTGGCGAAGGCGAAGCCGCTCGAAGACAGTGTGCGCGAAGGCAAGCGGCTTGTCTTGGCCATGTTTAAGAAGAATGCAGCAGACCGACGAAACTTGTAAGATTTTCCAACTCTCGAAAGACACGCCTGCCTCTCGCGGGTCCGGGCTGGTAATTTCCCTTCGTAATTCACCTCACTCGACAGGAGTAGTTTGACGGCCTCGCCAGGCGGCGACCGCGAGATCAACGATGGCGAGGCGGCCGTCGTGCGCCGTATCTAGTGCGTTGTGTGGCATCCTTTCCCCACATCCGACTGCGATCCTGGAATTCACCTTGGTCGCGAGCTCCTGCTAAACGACGCCCCTCGACGGGAGCGGTCGATCCCGCGTCTCGGCTGCGGCGGCGCTAGGCTGACGCTCCTTATGCCGTCCTGTTGAACCGGACTCGGGATCACGAACTGCTCCATGCGGCACTCGTTGACAAGCCTGCCGTGATATGAACAGGATTATACAGGCTCACTGAACAGGTACCATATGAAGCGGCGCTCGGTTCAACTGTCTCCCGGCACGGGCAAACCCGAACAGATCGCCACCGTTCTCGAACATGAAATCCGCTCCGGTGTTCTCGGCTTCGGCGACCGGCTGCAAAGCGAGAACAAGCTCGTCCAGCGTTTCTCCGTCAGCCGCAACACCGTCCGCAAAGGCCTCGAGGAACTGTCCAACCGCGGGCTGATCACCACCAAAGTCGGCATCGGCTCTTTCGTCACCTTCGATGGCAAACCCGTTGATGACTCCATCGGTTGGTCGCGGGCGCTCGCCAACGCCGGCGCCAACGCCGAGACGCGGACGCTGCGGCTCGAGGTGATCGAGGACCCCGGTCTTGCCGCACTGCTTGGTATAGAAAACCCGTTTTTCATCGCTGTCGACCGGGTGCGCACCAATGCCAGCGACGGCCACGCCATCTCCATCGAGCGCAGCCGCCTGCCATTATCGCCGGAACTGGAGGATGTGCCGTTGCGCGGCCTGCGCGAAGGCTCGCTGCACCAGACGCTGCGCGGCGCGGGCCTCATTCCCGACCATGGCGAGGAATGGGTCGGCATCGAAATGCTCAACGCCGAGGACTCTGCAATCCTCGGTTGCCCGCAAGGCACGCCGTTCCTTCGCGGTCGCCGGTTGACCCGCGCCGCCGATGACCGGCCGATCGAATATGTGACCAGCCTGCTCAACCCGGCGCATTTTGCGCTGCATATGAGGTTCTGAGTGATGCCGGACGACAACACCGGGAATATGACTGATCGGGCCATGGGGGCGCTTGTCGGCGGGGCACTGGGGGATGCGCTGGGCATGCCGACGCAGCTTTTGTCGCCGGCCCGGATTGCCGAACTCTACGCCCATGTAGAGGGCTTCATTGCTCCTTTCGCCGACCATCCGGTGTCGAAGGGGCTTCCCGCTGGAACGATCACCGACGACACCGAACAGGCGCTTCTGCTTGGCCGTATCCTGGTCGAATCCGGTAACCGCTTCGATCATACGCGGTGGGTCAACGCGCTGCTCGACTGGGAGCGCGACGTCAAAGCGCGCGGCAGCTACGATCTGCTGGGACCATCGACCAAACGCGCCATCGACGCCATCAACAATGGCGTGCCGGCCGAGGAAGCGGGGCGCAGCGGCGACACAAATGGTGCGGCCATGCGCATTGCGCCGGTCGGCATCATGATGCCGCCAGAGCCGCTGGACGCGCTGGTCGCCAAAGTTGCCGAGACCTGCCGGGCCACGCACAACACCTCGATTGCCATTGCGGCCGCAGCCGCCGTTGCGGCGGCCGTCAGCCGCGGCGTCGCCGGCGGCGACTGGCGCGCCGCTTCCGACAGCGCCATCGCCGCGGCGAGGGGCGGAGCAACGCTCGGCCATTGGGTGACCGGCGGTGACATTGCCGCGCGCATTGGGTGGGCGCAGGAGCTTGTGCGCGGCAAGGCGACGAAGGACGCGATCCGGCTGATCACCGATCTGGTCGGCACCGGCGTCGCCAGTCAGGAGTCCATTCCGGCTGCATTCGCGGTGCTGGAAATCGCCGGCGGTGATCCCTGGCAAGCGGCGGTGATTAGTGCCAATCTCGGTGGCGACACCGATACGATCGGCGCCATCGCGACCGGCATGGCCGGCGCCTGCACCGGCTTTTCCCGATTGCCTCAGAACCGCATTGCTGACCTCAAGGGCATCGACATAGCGGCGGTTGGCGCGCTCACCGCCGACCTTGTTGCGGCCCGTATATCCAAGCGCCGTGCGGACAGGACCGGTCCCGGCAAGGATGCGGCGGCATGAGTGGGCGTCTCGTCCATGTCGGCAGCACGGTGGTCGACTATGTCTATCGCATCGACGCCTTGCCGGCGCCGGGTACGGAGAAGACGGCGTCGAGCTACACGCAAGTCGCCGGCGGCGGCTTCAACATGATGGCCGCGGCCAGCCGCACCGGCATGAAGGTGGTGTTCGGCGGCCAGCTCGGCAGCGGACCCAATGGCGACTTCCTGCGCACGGCCTTAGCCAGTGAGGGGATCGAGACACTGACGCCGCCATCGCCCGTCATGGACAGCGGCAATTGCGTCGCCATGATCAGCAGCGATGCCGAGCGCACCTTCGTCTCGTGGCCTGGTGCGGAGAGCTTGCTCAGCCTTGACATGATGGCGCCCGTCTCGGTCGCACCGGGGGATTGGGTGTTCACCTCCGGCTATACGCTTAGCTATCCGGGAAGCCGAGACGCGCTTGTCGACTGGATCGAGGCACTTCCGGCCGACACACCGCTTGTCCTCGACCCGACACCTGTCGTCGTCGACATTCCCCGCCCTATCCTGTCGCGGATACTCGCCCGCACCAACTGGTTGAGCTGCAACACGACGGAAGCGGCCGCGATTGCCGGTCCGGGCGGCGTCGAGACACTCGCGTCACGGCTTCTTAGCGACCACTCCCCGAAGGCCGTCGGCGTCGTTATTCGCGCCGGAGCGAAAGGCTGCCACATACGGCTGGCCGATGGCTCGGCGCAAACGAGTGCCGGCTTCAAGGTCGACGCCATCGACACCAATGGCGCCGGCGACACCCATATCGGCGCTTTCGTGAGTGCGCTGGCGCGCGGCGTGCCGCCTTTTGAAGCAGCGCGCTACGCCAATGCGGCGGCGGCCATTTCCGTCACCCGCCACGGTGGTTCATCAGCGCCGACCGACCACGAGATCCAGACATTCCTAAGCCATGCCGGCGGTCCGCCGATCGGCCTCCATGGCCGGAAGCAAGAGGCCAAACGCCCGACAGCCTGACAAAGCCCGGGAAGCGGGCAAACACAGAGAGGAACGAACATGCGCATGCCCGACTTGACTGCCCTGCTGACGGCGACCGCCGTCTTCACCTCCGCACTCGCATTTGCCGCCAAGGCCGACGAGGTGCACGTACTCAACTGGAAGGGCTACGGCGCCGACGAGCCGTGGGCCATCGAAGCCTTCGAGAAGGCGACCGGCAACAAGGTCGTCAACGATTTTTTCAATTCCGAACAGGAGATGCTGACCAAGCTCAGGACCAATCCCGGCCTTTACGATGTCGTCATGATCAACGCCGCCTTCAACGACCAGGCGATGGCGGAAAAGCTGATCCAGCCGATCGACACGTCCAAGCTGCCGAACTTTCCCGACATCAGCAAGGACAAGGCCGGATCGCCGATGCTCGTCCATGACGGCAAGGTCTATGGCGTGCTGTGGGTCTGGGGGCTGACGGCGCTCGCCATCAATGAAAAATCCTTCGATAAGCCGCCGACGAGCATCGCCGAAATGTGGGATCCCGCTCACAAAGGCCGCGTCACCATCCGTGATGATGCCGTCGAGGCGGTTCAGTTCGGCGCCATTGCCACCGGCCAGAACATCAACGACATCAAGGATATCGAGGCGGTCAAGGCGAAGCTCACCTCGCTGATGCCGCAGATCAAGACGTTCTGGAGCTCGGAGAACGACTGGAACCAGATGGCTGCCTCTAACCAGATCGACATCGGCACCTATTGGAGCGGCTCGGCCGACCGCGCCAAGACCCATTTCAAGCTGCCGGTCGCGCTCGTGATCCCGCAGGAGGGCGCTGTCGCCTGGCTCGACGCCTTCTCCATTCCGGTCGGTTCCAAGAATGTCGCCGGCGCCGAGGCCTTCATCAACTACATGATCGACCCGAAGTTCTATGTCGAATGGGTCACCAAGGTCGGAGCCCCGGTATCCGCCAACACCAAGGCTGTAGAAGCACTTCCCGGGGATGCGTTCAACCGCAAGGTGATGGGTGACCCGGCAGTCGCCAAGCGCATTCAGTTCCAGGCGCCGATCACAGACGCCCAGCGCGAAACCTATCTGTCGCTCTGGCAGCAGCTCAAGGTCGACGTGAAGTAACAGCAGAAGCCGGGATCAGCCGACCATCCATGTCGGCTGATGCTTCCCCATCCTGGGAGGTGGATGTCATGGCAGCACAGGTTGCGGCCGCGTCGCGCAGCGGATTGAGATCGGCCTTGCCACTGCTGGCGCCTGCCTATCTCTGGCTGACGGTTGCGATCTTCCTGCCGCTCTCAGCCATGGTCTTCTTCTCCTTCATGACCGACCTGCCGCTGTCGGGAAAGCCGTGGGCGTTCACGCTCGAAAACTATGCCGCCTTCTTTTCACAAAGCCTTTATCTGACATTGCTTTTGGCCTCGCTGCGCCTCGGCCTCGAGGTGACGCTGTGGTGCATCGTCATCGGTTATCCCGCCGCTTATGTGCTGGCCAAGGTGCTGAAAGGCCGCAGCCGAGAGGCGATTTTCCTTCTCGTCATCCTGCCGTTCTGGTCGAATGGGCTTGTGCGCATCTTCTCCTGGGCGATGGTGCTGCGTGAAGGAGGCATTCTCGACACCGCGCTCAACGCCGTGCTGCCGTTCAAGATCAACATCGACCTGATGTATTCTTATCCGGCGGTCATCATCGGGCTGGTGCACTCCTACGTGCCTTACATGGTGCTGACCTGCTACTTGACCCTGCAGGCCATCGATGACTCGCTGATAGAGGCCGGGCGCTCGCTCGGTGCCTCGCGGCTGCAGGTGCTGAATCGGGTCATCATTCCGCTGTCGTTGCCGGGGCTGGTGGCGGGCGCAGCGCTCATCTTCGTCCCGGTTGTTGGTTCGTTCATGGAACCGCGCATCCTCGGCGGCCGTACCGGCACCTTTTACGGCACTGTCATCGAGGACCAGTTCGTCGCAGTGTTCAACTGGCCGCTGGGTGCTGCGCTCTCCTTTATCCTGTTGGCCGTCGTGCTGGTCATCCTGGCGGTTGCCTCGCCGGTGCTGCGGAGGGCTACGTGATGGCGACGACACGTGTTCTCGAATGGCTCGGCCGCCTCTACATCTGGCTATTGCTCGCCTTCCTCTATGTGCCCATCGTCATCATGGCCCTGATGTCTTTCAACGTTTCGCCCTTCTACCAGCTGCCGTTCGAGTGGACGACGGAATGGTATGTCTCGCTGTGGCAGAACGCCCAGCTTATCTCAGCCACCTGGAACAGCGTCGAAATCGCAGTCATCAGCACCATCATCTGCGTCGTGCTTGGCTCGGCCGCGTCACTTGCGCTCTACCGCTATGAGTTTCGCGGCAAGAAATTCCTGCAGGCGCTGCTGTTTCCGCCAATCGCCATTCCGTGGCTGATAACCGGCACGGCGATGTTGATCTTCTTCTTCGGCGTCGGCATTGGGCGCGGCCTGTTCGCCATCCTGCTCGGGCACGTCGCGCTTGCGCTGCCCTACGTCATTGTCGTCGTGTCGGCCCGACTGCAGACCTTCGCGCCCGAGTTGGAAGAGGCGGCGCGCTCGCTCGGCGCCAATCAATGGCAGGTGACGAACCGCGTCACGCTGCCCTGGATCATGCCGGGCGTCATTGCCGGCGGGCTGTTCGCCTTCGCCGTGTCCTTCGACCAGTTCGTCGTATCCTACTTCCTGTCGACGCCCGGCCAGACGACGCTGCCGGTCGAAATCTACGCCGCGATCCGCAAGGGATTCACACCCGAGATCAATGCGGTCTCGACGATCATCATTGTCGTGTCGATGGCACTGATGCTGCTGACGGCGCGCTTCTTCAAATTCGGCGGAGAGAAATAAATGGCTGGCGTCCAAGTAGCGAACGTGTCGCGCGCTTTCGGTGCCCATAAGGCGCTGGACGATGTCTCCATCGATTTCGCCGATGGCGGCTTCTATGCCCTGCTCGGGCCGTCAGGCAGCGGCAAGACCACGCTGCTGCGACAAATCGCGGGCTTCGACTTTCCCGATTCCGGCCGCATCACCATAGGTGGTGAGAGCGTCGAGCGGGTGCCGGTCGAAAAACGGCGCATCGGCATGGTGTTCCAGAACTACGCCCTGTTTCCCAACATGAGTGTTGCCGGCAATGTCGCCTTCGGCCTGTCGGTACGCGGCGAGCCCAAGGCAGTGATTGCCAGCGAGGTACAGCGCGCACTCGACCTCGTGCAACTCGGCAGGCTCGGCGGCCGCCGGCCGCACCAGCTGTCCGGCGGCCAGCGCCAACGGGTTGCGCTCGCTCGCGCGATCGTCATCCGGCCGCGCGTGCTGTTGCTTGACGAGCCACTCGGCGCGCTGGACAAGGCGCTGCGCGTCGACATGCAGATCGAGCTCAAGCGCATCCAGCGCGAGATCGGCATCACCACCATCTTCGTCACCCACGACCAGGAAGAAGCGCTGACGATGAGCGACCGCATCGGCATTCTGCGCGATGGCAAGCTGGTGCAGGAAGGCTCGCCCGAGGAGATCTACGATCGGCCGAAGAGCGAGTTTGCCGCCACTTTCCTGGGCGACGCCAACATCCTTCGCGGCGACAGCACGGGCAACGGCATCCGACTGCCGGACGGCACAGCGATTGCCGCTGGCGCGGGTGCCAAGCTTGCCGCTGGTGCCAAGGCAAGCTGCGCCGTGCGGCCCGAACGCCTCCGCATCTTCATTGATGCCGAGGCTCCGGATGCGGCCAATGCGAATGTGCTGCGAGGGCAAGTGTCCAAACGCATCTTCGCCGGAAATAGCAGCACTTACTTTGTCGAGCGTGCCGGCCAGACACTCAAGGTGATTGTGCAGAACACCGGCGCTGGCAGGCTGGCGGAAGGTCAGGACGTCGTGCTGAGCTGGTCGCCAGAAAGCACGGTCTTGATCGCGGCGGGTTAGATTGACAATCACCGTCGATTTTGTCGTCGGCGTTGCCGCGGTGGCCTATCCGGGCAAGGGTGGCGGATTTACCAAGACGCTGCTTCGCGGCCGCACCTCTCGCGTCGTGGTGACGATGGGCATGCCTTCCTTCTTTACCGGCTCTGGTTCCTCGGCCACGGCATTGCCGGCATGGGGCGCAGCATCTTCGGCGCATTCATGCACGGCTCGACCTCAGCGCGGCAGATCGACGGCGAAGCCGATGGGCCTTCCGAGCCCTCTATGGCGTTATAGGTCTTGGCACCGTCGGCCCTTAGCGGAGCATGACGGAAAAGGCTGAAACGCCCCCCTTTTCGCCGCAGCTCAGCCGCTTTCCATCGAAGGGCTTTCAAGGTGGTAGGCGCGTGAGCCCGTTCCTAGTCCGAAATGATTACTTGCGCTGTAGCTAATGTAATTACAATCTTATCAAGCCGGAAGCCGCATCGACCGGCCAAGCGCGAGTACCGTCTCCGCCACTGTCTCAAGACAGCCGACGACATTTTTTGCGGTGCGCTCTAAGGGGGAAATTCAATGAGATTGACGATTATTTGTGCGGCAATTGTGATTGCCGGATCCACCGCCACCGTTGCGCACGAGAAGAAGATGGTGGTCAGAACAGAAGTCACGTCAGCCTGCCCCGACTTGTCAGGCACGGTCAAGAAAAAGAGGGGAACAGATTTGGATTGCCGTTCAACCGGAACTGTCTCCAGCGCGGTCCCGAAAGACAAATCGGAGCCGCGCCTAGGCTATGAAACGGTTAGTCCCGGATCATATCAATCTTTTAGCTCACAACCGGCTACGAAGGCGAGCGCCGGCATGATGCGCTGCCCCTCCCCGTGCGATTGTTCCTTCGATCGGCGACAGCAACGAACGAGCTGTGAAGCGGTACTGCCCCAAGCGGATGTTGTATCACCGTCTTGGTCTGTCGGATGACGAGATGAGGCCGGCGCCAGCTAGGAACCTGCGAACTGCGATGCGAACATCCTGCTGCTGTCCAACCAGAAGATGTCCGCCAGTGTCGTAGACGACCAGTTTGGGCCTTGAACGGCCCTCCACTCCGGTAACAACAGGCAACTGCAATATGGAACAGTCGCCTGGCCCTCTGCATAGCCCTTCAGATGCGTCTTTGATTATTGCTTGAGGAACGCGCCCGTGTAGGTCTGGCCGGCAAGCGTAACGGTTCCGGCCAGGGCCCCGTCGGGCCGCATGACAAAACTGACGTCCGCGCCATTCGGTAAGCGCTCAAGCTTCAACGTGCTCCCTACAATTCTTCCAGCGCCGGCGGCCTCTCCCGGATAGTTGTCGCCCAGATTTCCCCACGCATAGGTGACCGTCACCTTTCCATTGGAAGAAATCGTCTGAACGGCAAGTTTGGCGTCATAGATCCCGTCCAATTGTCCGGCCCATAGACCCGAAAAAGCAGCATACTTTGTTGGAACGCCCTTGCCAGGGGGAGTGACCGCCACGGATTGATCTAAGATCGCTGAGCCGGAAGGAACAGCGCCAGGATCCAAGGCAGGTTGTGAAGGAATACTATCAGGTTCTAACGCAGGTTCGAGAGTGGCGGGTTACGGCGTTTCAGGAGCCGATTGGCACGCGGCTAAAGCAAGCGCCGCGAAGCCAAGCATTGCGTTGCACATGCGGTGTGCCATCTTCTGGTGCCCCGGGCCATCTTTGAGTCTAGCGCGGGCCGACCTTATCACGCGTTTTCACAACCTGTGTCTAGGCAAGGTATGTCGTACGACGGCGGCTCGTCGAAAAGGAGCCTTTGGTGCCGTTCAGATCACAAAGTTGATGGCTGACGCTGACCGCTAGCTGACGATGCTTTGCCAACGTTGGCGATCTGACAGTTGCTGGGCCCATCATTCTTTACCGCGACCTCGGCGGCGAAGCATTGCGGTCGACCGCTTGACGGATCGATACGGTCGGGGTCGGGATGCGCATTTGCGCGTTCACTGCTGGAAGCGCGAATTGGCAGTCTGAAGCTTGCACCGGTTGAGCTATCCCGAGGGATCTCCTGATTCATCCGCCGAGATATTTGTCTCAAATATTCTCCGGCGTGACTATTTCGAAAGGTATGGACCGCTGAAGCGTAGCGAACGGTGCTTGTGGCCCCATGACATCAATCATTGTCTGCACAAGAAGTGCAGAGATCGCCTCCAGCGGATGACAAAGGGCTGCGGTGATCAACCCTTCAGATAATCCCTTTCGGGTCTCGGGGCCAATGTCACGGCAAACCAACTTGATCCCCGACCGCCTTTCGGAAGGAACCTCCCTCAGTGCGCGAAGTACACCGGTTATTCCGCCGCCGACGATCAGAATTCCCACAAGATCGTCAGTCGCCTTCAGCAACTCGGCCACCATTCGGTAAGCCTCGCTCGATTCCTCGTGGGTGGGGCGACTTTCCTCCACCGTGAGCCTTGGAGCGTGCTCGCGCAAGTAGGAGCGAAAGCTAGCGTCTGCGACGTCTTGGCATTGATACCGATGATTCCCTATGAAAACCGCAATGCGACCAGGACCATGGGTCGTTTGGGTAATCAGGAAGGCTGCAGTGCGCCCCAGTTTCCAGTTGTCGGTGCCCACATACGCCGCCCGTTCCGGCGCTGATTGGTCCGTAATGTAAGAAACGACTGGTTTCCCCATCTCCTTCAATGAACGGATGGCCTGACCAATGATCGGGTGATCTGCGGCGACCACCGCGACGGCATCGCATGCGTCGCCGAGTGCGATGAGGCGGCTCGAGATAGTCTCTGGCGTCAGCAGATCCACAAAGTCGACGACAGGTTCAATCACCTCGTCCCGACGATCGCGACAGGCGCCGACGATTTTCTTCCCGAACAGCTGGTAGAGGTCGCGGGTGGACTGCTGGAGCAGGAAACCTAATCGGTACTGGGGCGATAGCTGACGGGCCCGGTTATCAATCGCTCCGATAGCGTAAAACCCTATTTCTTCCGCCGCGCTTTGGACGCGTTGAACGGTTTTCGGGCGTACGGAAACGGTCCCACTCAGAATTCTGTTTACAGTCGCTGTAGATACGCCTGCGGCGGTAGCGAGATCGCGAATTGTCGGCCGTTTCATGAATGTTAACCCTCTTTTGTATCATCATGATTGAAGCTAAATGATACAAATGTCATTTTGATATTATTTTCGACTTCTACAAATATCAACCCTCCGATATAAAACGTGCCGAGCTAGGGCTCAATTTGATGATGAGCCCCGGGGCGACTGGACCCGCAAGCACACGACTGATCCGGGCAAGGAGGTGCTGTTACGATGGATGACCTTCAGTATGGAACACGCGACAAACGCGGCAATTGGGCACCGCACCGCCGTGCAGAGCCGGCGCCGTTGTGGCATTGTCCGTTCAATGCAAAAAAGGTGGTTGCCTGGATTCCCGATTTTTTTTGGCCATGGAACGCTTTCCACATCGCCACAGCGATCCTTTGGGTCAACCTGCTCATCCCGAGCTGGCAGAGCCTCGCAAGCTTGTCGCTACTCAACTATTTCTGGCTATACGGTCTGAACGCCGCCGGCATTTTCCTGTTTTATGGTTTCTTCGAGCTGCGCTACTACGTTCATCGCCGGCAGGGGACGCGCTTCAAATACAATGCGAAATTTCCGTCTGATGTGCCGTCCGACGTTTTCTGGTTCCAGCGCCAGAACCTAGACAATTTCCTGCGGTCTTTCTTTGTGACCATCCCGCTGTGGACCGTGGTCGAGATCATGATGCTGTGGGTCTATGCCAACAGCTGGGCGGCCTGGCTGCCCTGGACAACCAATTGGCTCTACTTGTCCTTCCTGGTGTTGATCGGACCGTTTGTGCACGAGGTTTATTTCTTTCTGCTGCATCGCGCGATCCATTGGCCACCCCTTTATAAATGGGTGCATTCGGTCCACCACAACTCGATCAACCCGAGCCCGTGGTCGTCTCTGTCCATGCATCCGGTCGAGGGTTTCCTGTACCATGCCGAGGCTTGGCTGCACTTATTGATCCCATCCAACCCGGTCTGTGCCTATTTCACGCTGCACGGCGCCGGTTTCGGCGCAGTCAACGGCCATCTTGGCTTCGAGACATTCGAACTCACCGACAAGATGAATCTCGATAGCCATTCCTACGTGCATTACCTGCACCATAAGTACTTCGAGGTGAACTACGGCGGTGATGGCCTCGTGCCCCTCGATAAGCTGTTCGGTACTTGGCACGACGGTAGCAAGGAAGCCGACGACGCGATGAAGACGCGCTTCCTCAAAAAGAAGGAAAGGCGGCGCGCCAAGCAGGAAGCCCGCGGCGCGGCCTCTGACATGCCGGCAGAGTGACGGAACGACACCGTCCCGCATGTGCCTGAGAGGAGCGGGCGGGCGGGACAGTAGAACTTAATTTCAACACCCGCGAGGCGGGTGAAACCTGGGAGGACGACTGTGACGTTATTCAAGACACTCGTGTCGGCAACGGTGCTGACAGCATTTAGCACTGGCGCGACGCTTGCCGCCAACATCTTCGTCATCGGCGGCAAGCCGGACGACCCGTTCTGGTCAATCGTCAAACGCGGCGCCGAAGACGCGGGCAAGGTGGTCGAAGCCCAGGGTGGCAAGGTCACCTGGCTCGGGCCCCAGAACTACGACAATCTGGGCGTGGACGCCGCCGAACTGATCCGCCAGGCAATCGACCAGAAGGCCGACGCCATTGTCGGTCCAGACTGGGTGCCGGAAGCGATGGACCCTGCGTTCAAGGCAGTCGTGGATGCTGGCATTCCCCTAGTGATTTACAATGCCGGCGGGTTGAAAGCGGCCGATCGCCTCGGCGCCATGAACTATGTTGGCTCTGACGACTACAAAGGCGGCGTCGCCGGCGGCGAGTATCTCGCCAAGGCCGGCAGCAAGAAAGGCGTCTGCATTAACACCCTCCCGGGTGCGGCCAATATCGAGGCTTACTGTGGTGGCTTCAAAGAAGGGATGAAGAATGGCGGCGGCGAAGCCGACGTCCTGCCCTTGCCCGCCACGTCCTTCGGCTCGGCTACAGCTGTGGCCCAGGCGGTAAAGGCCTATCTGCTGCAACATCAGGACGTGAACGCCGTGTTCACCATCGGCAACGTTGACGCCAACTCCGCCATGAACGGCATCACGCAGTCCGGGAAAGACGGCAAGGTTCAGCTCTGCGGCATAAACTTCGACGAGACCATCCTGAATAACGTGAAGGAGGGAAAACAGGCCTGCGCCATCGACCAGCAGGGATACCTGCAGGGCTACCTCGCCGTCGCGATTCTGAATGGCAAGGTGAACTACGGCCTGACCGTGCCGACCCGCGAAATTCTCACCGGCCCCGGCATAATCGACAAGAGCACTGTCGAGGCCACCATTGCGGGCGTGAAGGCTGGGACGCGCTAAGTCCTCAACCAAGGCCGCTCGCGAAGAAGCGAGCGGCCCTTCCATCCCTGTAATGTGGCGACCGCGTTCGGCCGCCCGCTTGCTAGCGGATCCATTATGACGGCGCATCCAGTGATATCTCCCGCAGCCCCAACGTCAGAGCCCGCTCGTCATGCACTGGCGCTCGGCCGTCTGGCGCGCCGGCCCGAGGCGGGCTCGTTCCTCGGCATGGCCGCAGTCTTCCTCTTCTTCGGACTTTTCGGTGGCAGTGGCTTTCTGTCAGCAGCCGGTACGGCCAGCTGGCTCAACGTCGCGGCTGAGATCGGCATTATCGCCCTTCCGATAGGATTGCTGATGATTGCCGGCGAACTGGACATATCGGTTGGCGCTATCATTCCCGCCGCCTCTCTGACCGCCGCCATCATCTCCGGCCACTATGGCCTACCAGATTGGCTCGGCATCTTGGCTGCGCTCGGGATGGGCCTCGCCGTCGGATTCATCAATGGCTTGTTTGTGACGCGAACCATCATCCCGTCCCTCATCATTACCATAGGGACCATGTTCGGCACGATGGGCCTCACGCTTGGCCTCACCGTCATGATCGCCGGCAGCACCGGTGTATCGTTGGTGCCGGACGCTCTCACCAAGGCGATCCTTGGCCAGTATCTCGGCGGCATGTTCCAAGTCACAATTCTCTGGTGGCTGGCCTTCATCGTCAGCGCATTCTGGATGCTGCACGTCTCGCCGGTTGGCAACTGGATCTATGCACTCGGCGGTGACAAGGTAAGCGCGCGCAACGTCGGTATTCCTACCAACCGGCTTACAATCGGCCTGTTCATGTTCAGCGGCTTTAGCGCCGCTTTCGTCGGGGTCAGCCAGGTGATGGTCTACCAAAGCGCGCAGGTTCTGGCAGGCGGGTCCTTCATCTTCAATTCCATTATGTGCGTGGTTATAGGGGGCGTGCTGCTTACCGGCGGCTTCGGCTCAATCGTCGGCATCGTGTTCGGCACGATCACCTTCTCAGTCGTCAACCAGGGAATCTACTTCACCGGTATCGATCCTAACATGGGAAGCATCATCATCGGCGCACTTTTGCTGATCGCGGTGCTCACCAACGACACCTTCCGGCAGCTGGCTCTCAGCTATTCGGCGAAGAAGGCGTGAGGGACAGCCATGACTGATGCAATCAAGGCTTTTCTGCGCCGCCCCGATGCGGGCTCGATCCTCAGCCTGGTCGGTGTCGTACTGTTCTTCGTCATTTTTGGCGGTGTCGACCTTCGGACCCTCGTCGGTGCGGCCAGCTGGGTCAACTTCGCCGCCAATCTCGGCATTGTCGCCATTCCTCTCGGCCTCCTGATGATCTCGGGTGAACTCGATATCTCCATCGGTGCGTTGATCCCAGCGGGCTCAATGACCACCGCCATCCTCACCGGCTATTACGGCATGCCCATGATGGTCGGCATCGTGGGCGCGCTCGCGGTTGGCGTGATGGTCGGCCTCGTCAACGGCCTGCTGACCGTCCGCACTTCCGTGCCCTCGCTTATCATTACGCTCGGCACGCTGGTCGCCATGCAGGGCGTGGTGCTCAGCGCCTCGGTGTTATTGACCGGCAATGCCAGCGTGGCGGTCACCGCGCCAGGCTGGGCCAAATTTCTGTTCGGCCAACTGATCGGCGGCAGCCACCAGGTCATCATAGTCTGGTGGATAATTATCGCTGTGATCGTCGGCTTCGTCGTGCATCAGACTCGATACGGCAACTGGCTATTCGCCATGGGCGGCGACCGCATAAGCGCCCGCAATGCAGGCATTCCGACGGGCCGCATGACCATCGCGCTGTTCGTGCTGTCCGCCGTCAGCGCCACATTCGTCGGTATGTGCCAAGCCATCCAGTTCAATTCGGCCCAAGTCTCCGGCGGAATGAGCTTCATCTTCAATGCGATCGTGTCTGTGGTGGTGGGCGGCGTGCTTCTCACCGGCGGCTTCGGCTCGGTGATCGGCATCTTCGTCGGTACAGTCACGTTCGCCATTGTGAGTCAGGGAATCTATTTTACCCAGATTGACCGCAACTGGTCGAACTTGATCATCGGTGTGATGCTCCTGGTGGCTGTGCTGATGAACCAGTCCTTCCGCGAGTTAGCCCTGTCGTACAGACCCCGGAGGGCGCGAAGCCCGCCGGAGGTGCCGCCAAGCACTGAGAGAAGTTTATGAAATTGAAGGCCAATCCCGCGAAAAAGGGCTGAACGCGTCATGAGCGACAAACCTGCCATTCTCGAACTGAAGAACATCAACAAGTCCTTCGGCGCGATCGACGTGCTGCACGACATTTCATTGGAAGTGCGCCAAGGTGAGGTGTTGTGCCTGTTGGGCGATAACGGTGCCGGCAAATCCACCCTGATCAAGACGCTAGCGGGCGTCTTCATGCCCACCAGCGGCCAAATCTTGATGGACGGCCAGCCGATTAGCTTCAACGGGCCAAGTGATGCGCAAGAGCGCGGCATTGCCACGGTGCACCAATTCGGGGGCACTTTCCCGCTAATGAGCATAGGCCGGTCTTTCTTCGTGGGATTGGAGCCAACGAAGGGCTGGGGCCCGTTCAAGTTCTACGACCGTAAGCGCGCCAACGAAATCGCGGTCAAAGCGGTGCAAGATTTCGGCATCACGCGCATCGACGATGGCGACCGGCTGGTCGGCGGCCTGTCGGGCGGCGAACGTCAGTCCCTGGCTATTGCACGCGCCGTTCATTTCGGGGCCCGCGTCCTCATCCTCGATGAGCCAACCGCGGCGCTCGGCGTCAAGCAGGCGGCACACGTGCTTCGCATCGTCAACGAAGCCAAGCGCCGCGGACTCGCGGTCATCTTCATTACCCACCAGGTGATGCACGCGATGGCTGTGGGCGACCATTTCGCCGTGCTCATCCGCGGTGCCATCGCCGCGGATTTCCGCAAGCACGAAAAGACACGAGAGGAGATCACCGACCTGATGGCCGGCGGCGAGACCATGGCCGACCTCGAAGCCGAGATCGAAAATTATATGGATGAGCACGAAGGCCATCCGCCGCCTCTGGAAGTAGTTGAGGAGCGAACGAGTCGATAGGCTTCCCTCAGCAAGCGCGGCATCCGCCGCCTCCACATCAACCGACGCCTTAGGATTGCCAGGGTCGGCGGCCGTTAACTCAGAAAAAAGGCAGAAGAATACATGACAACCCGCATTGCCGTGATTGGCGCCGGCCTAATGGGCGCAGACCATGCTAAAATAGTCGCCGAGGACCTCCCCGGCGCCACGCTCCAGCTGGTGTGCGACAGGGACGAGGCGCGTGCCCGAGCGGTCGCCAATGCCCTTGGCGCCTCCGACATCTCCACCAACCCCGAAGGCGTCATCGCACGGCACGACGTGGATGCGGTGATCATCGCGAGCCCCGATTTCACGCATGCGCCGTTGTCGCAGGCTTGTATCGCGGCCGGCAAACGCGTGCTGTGCGAAAAGCCTCTTTCTCCATCGTCCGCCCAATGTGTCGCAGTGATGGAGGCTGAACAGAAGGCGGGTGCGAAGTTCGTCCAGATCGGCTTCATGCGCCGCTACGACCGCTCCTACCAGGAAATGAAACGTGCTCTATCAGGTGGCCGGCTTGGACGGCCGCTGATGATGCACAATTTCCACCGCAACGTTGAAACGCCAGCGGCCGATTTCACCGGCGCCATGGCCATCACCAATTCCGCCCCGCACGAATTCGACGTGGTGCGCTACGTACTCGACACTGAATACGCTTCAATCTCGGCCTTCCAGCCGAAGCGCTCCGATGCACTTGTCGCGCCAGTCTTCATGGTGCTCCAGACAGTTGACGGCCAACTCGTCAACATCGAGATCAACAACAATGCCGCATATGGCTACGACGTGCGCGCCGAGCTTATTGGCGAGCAGGGTGCTGTGGCGATGAACAATGTCTCCTACACCCGCTTAGATTCGGCGCTCGCCCAGAGCACGGGCTACGATGCAGACTGGCGGACCCGCTACGCCGACGCCTACCGCAGGCAGAATCGCGACTTCCTTCGTTTCGTAACTACCGGCGAGTTCCCCGGCACCGCCGCCGATTGCTGGGACGGCTACTGCGCTGCCACCGTTGCCGAGGCGGGCGTGAAGGCGCTGAACGAAGGGCGCAACGTGTCCGTGCAAATGATCGAAAAGCCGGAGTTTTATGCATGAAATTGGGTTTCGTTTCCGACAGTCTAGGCGACCTTCCCTTCGAGACGATGCTGGACCATGCCAAGCGCATGGGCGTCGATGGCGTCGAGGTGAACACCTGCGGCTGGTCCACCGCACCGCATTTCCCGCTCTCGTCCCTACTGGGCGATAAGCAAGGCCAGAAGCGCTTCATCAATGCGTTTGAGGAGCGCGGGTTGGAAATCATCAGCCTCAATGCAAACGGCAATCCGCTGCATCCAACCGACCCAGCCCAGGGTCAGGGGTTGAAAGATACGATTCGCGTGGCCGGGGAAATGGGCATCCGGACCGTGTGCACCATGAGTGGCCTTCCTGGCGGCAAAGCTGCCGACGCCATGCCTAACTGGGTCGTCTCGTCGTGGCCCCCGGAAACGCAGACCATCCTGAAATATCAATGGGAAGAGAAGATAATCCCGTTCTGGACCGACATCGTGGCGCTGGCTCAGGAGAATGGCGTGGAGCGCATTGCGCTGGAACTCCACGGCAACCAGTGCGTCTACAACGTGCCCTCGCTCTTGAAATTGCGGCAGGCGGTCGGCCCGGTCGTAGGCGCCAACCTAGATCCCTCGCACCTCTTTTGGATGGGCGCTGATCCCCTGGCGGCGGCTCAGTCGTTGGGCGAGGCGGTCTACCACGTTCATGCCAAGGATACGATGCTGAACGGCCCGGTGCAGGCGACGACCTCTCTATTGGAAAACGGCAGCCTGATGAATATTCCGGCGCGATCCTGGAGCTACATCACGCTGGGCTTCGGCCACGGCGAGGAGTGGTGGCGGCAATTCTGCTATCGCCTGAAGATGGCTGGCTACGATGGTTGGCTCTCGATCGAGCATGAGGATGTCCTTTTGAACTCGCTCGACGGGCTCGAAAAGTCCGTTGCGCTACTCCAAGGCGTCATGCCGTCCGCCCCTGCCGACTTCAAACCGCAAGCCATCTGAAGGAAGACACCATGCCCTGGATCAACGCCTGTGCCGCCAACGAAATAGAAGCCGAAGAAGCCAAACGCTTCGATCATGGCGGCCGCACCTTCGCGATTTTCCGCAACGACGCGAATGAATACTACTGCACAGACGGGCTTTGCACGCACGAGAAGATTCACCTCGCTGACGGCCTCGTCATGGCCAATACGGTGGAATGCCCCAAGCACGCTTCCGTTTTCGACTTCACGACCGGCGAAGTAGAGACGCCACCGGCCTGCGAGAACCTCAAGACTTACAAGACGAAGGTCGAGAATGGCCGCGTCATGATCGAGGCTTGAGCCATCATGGGCCAACCCTTCCAGCTGGCCGCCTGCGCCGAGATGCTTTGGCTTGATCGCCCAATTGCTTGGCGCGTCGCGCGCTTGCATGAGATGGGTTTCGGCATCGGATTGTGGAATTGGCCGGACCATGACCTCGAGGAGCTCGAGAAGACGGGCGCGACTTTCACAATCATGAACGGCTATCTCGACGGAAGGCTCGCCGATGATGAGGGGGCCGACATTCTCTTAAAATCGGCGCTCGAGACCGCGAAGGTCGGAAAGCGCCTCGGAGTTGCTCGGTTGAACCTGCATGGCACCGGTCTCGGCGAGGGCGGCATTCCTATTGTAAAAACTGACGTCGAGACTGGCCCGATGTGGCTCAAGGCGCGGGACACGTTAAACCGCATCTGTGACATGGCCGAGGCCGAAGATGTAACCTTCACGCTCGAGAATCTGAACCGGCTTGACCACCCCGGCTGCCCATTCGGCTCGACGGCAGCAGTGCTGGCATTGGTGTCGTCGATCAACAGACCGCAATTGCGTATCAATCTCGACCTCTATCACACTCAAATCGGCGAGGGCGATATTGTGCGCTGGTGCGAGAAGTGCCTGCCGTTCATCGGCGAGGTGCAGGTGGCTGACAACCCGGGTCGTCGCGAGCCGGGAACGGGCGAGATGAACTGGCGGTACATCGCGAGAGCTCTATTCGACATGGGATACCGCGGGCCGGTGGGTTTGGAGGCGTTTGCCCAAAACGATCCGGAAGCGGCGTTGGACGCTTTTCGGCGGGCTTTTACGGTGTGAGCTATGCCGGGAACGGTCATCATAGGTGCGATGCGGGTTTGGGCGTTATGATCAAGCGCGGCAAGCTATCCGACTATGCTTTCCGATCCGAACACCGCTCGCAGACTCATTTTCAAGGTCGCCTGAACTGCAGCGGAGGCTGATTATGGGCATGTATCACAACCGTCCTCATGTCGAGGACATCCGAAAGATGAAGAAGAATGGACAGAAAATCTCCATGCTCTTCGTCAGCACG
This sequence comes from Mesorhizobium sp. M0408, assembly GCF_040321495.1. Classification (NCBI taxonomy): domain Bacteria; kingdom Pseudomonadati; phylum Pseudomonadota; class Alphaproteobacteria; order Hyphomicrobiales; family Phyllobacteriaceae; genus Mesorhizobium; species Mesorhizobium sp. M0408. The sequence goes on from NZ_JAMYRO010000002.1 coordinate 119,298, forward strand.
CCCGACGAGGCAGCTGCCGCTGCCGCAGCAGGCATTCATATGCTTTCCATCGAGGGTCGATTTTTCGATTCGGAAATGCGGCAGGCAGCGGGCGACTGTTTCGTACAGGTCGGCCTGCCATATGGCAGCTGGGGCAGCTTTGCTGGCCGCCCGCTGGCGACAGCAGAGGATTATCTGCGTGCAGCCTTCCACTTCGCTGGCATTGGTGGTGACGCCTTTTATTGTGCGGCGTCTTACGACATCCAGAAGGCACTTTGCGACAACTACATCCCTGTCGTTGGCCATATCGGCTTAATCCCGTCATACATCACCTGGACGGGCTGGCGCGCAGTCGGCAAGACCGCGGACGAAGCGATGCGCCTCTGGCGACACACCCAGAAACTTGCGGAGATCGGCGTCTTCGGAGCGGAACTGGAAGTCGTGCCCGATCGGGTCGCGAAATTCTTGGCTGAAAACTCATCGCTTGTCATGCTTGGCATGGGCGCTGGCAAGTATGCGGATGCGCAGTACCTCTTCACGGAAGATGTGTGTGGTTACGGCAAGAACCACACGCCGCGACACGGAAAGGTTTACCGACACCTTGGCCCTGAACTGCAGAAGATCCAGGACGAGCGCCTTGTCGCCTTCAGGGAATACAAGGCAGACGTCGATTCCGGTAGGTATCCCGGTGACGAGCATACTGTTCCGATTGGGGATGCCGAGTTCGACATGTTCATGCAAGCAGCCAAACAGTGAGAACCATGCGTGTGGGGCTATCTGATTCCTCACGAGCGGGCGGTAGACAAGTCGTATCTCGCGACAGTCCGGTGCCAACGCTCGCCGAACTCAAAATGCTGATTGCGAAAAAGGAGCTCGTACTTCCCACGAAGTTGGAAACTGTCGCCCGGGTGATGTTTGCGCAGCCGGACTACGTGGCTTTCGAGAATGCCGCCGCGATCGCGCGCCGATGCGGAGTGTCCCCGACAACCTTATCCCGCCTCGCACCGCGCCTCGGCTTTAGGTCCTTCAAGGAAATGCAGAATTGCTTCCGAAATTGTATCCTAAATCGAAAGAACCAAGCAAAACAAGCTGACACGCTTTCCAGCCCGTCATTGAGAGACGGCCAGACCGCGTCCGGTTAGCTTAGATCATCGAGAGCTGTGAATAGCAGGAGATGGAGCAACCTCGACCTGCAGCGTAGTCCTCGGCAATGTCCGCTTTTCGGCGATGGCGAAGTCCGCAGCAATGACTGACTTGGTGAAGCGTTTCTGGTGGCCTCAGGCGTACGAAAGTCTCTCATGCAGGAACCCGCGGGCCGCGGACGATTGCCTATGGGGATTTGTGCCTCGGGGGTGCCAGCGCTTGTCGCGAACCCCGCATTGGGCATGTCGTGGAAGCGGCTTCCGGGCCAGGTCGCAGAGCCTGTAGCGTTGCTTCCGACGGGAATGGTGTGCGTGACGACCGGCGCCACGGCAACGTGCACATAGCATCCTGTTGACCGGCGCTTCAGATGACGCAGGAAGGCCTGATGGTCGGCCAGGTGCGCCGCCGATCCGAAGAAGGCGAGCCGACCGGCGTCGTGCAGCGCGACCAGCCGGGTCAGGAACAGACGGCGGAACAGGTTGGCCAGTACTCTGACTGGAAGAACGAAGGCCGGCCGCGACGATATCCAGCGTGATCCGTCCGGCGCGATGCCGCCGCCCGGCATCCTGCTGCCTATGGGGTCCCAAGCCCGCATCAGCATGTCTTGCTGCATGCGCTGCGAAGCGGCGTGATCGGAGCATCGGTCGACAAGGTAGCCGTGGCAAGTTCCTCTCGTTGAAGGGAACTCCATGATCAAATCGCAGGCTTTACCTGCTCAAGGCCTATGAATACGCGTCACCTCAGAACCAGGCGACCCTCCCGCGAAGCGGGTTCGTGCATACGGCGCAAAGCGGTCATTTTAGGGTATGTTCCGAAGTGATATCACACCATCGATCGCCACCAAGGTAACGTTCAGGTCGATAGCCAGCGTTCGTTACAGAAAAGCCTTGGGTCTAAAGCTCGATCTGACACGGCGCGTTCACAAGCGGTTCTGTTGTTCGCTCAACCGCTCGCCCCGTGGTCGCTCAGACAGGAGGGACCTGAGCGCGCTCAGGATTTGAACCTGCGACCCCATCGTCCCGAACGATGTGCGCTACCAGGCAAAGCCGCAGGTTCCCGGGTTCCTTCGTCACGCTCGCTCCGCAATGATTGCATTTCCTTTCGGGCTTTGTGTGGGGAACCTGTGGTGCGATCGGGCCAAGTTCACGTTTTCATCGCCACCTATCCTGAGCGAGGTTTTCGTTGCCTTGGCGGCGACGTGCTTCTTGGCGATCTTCTCGGCGGCGTCTGCCTGGAAGTCGGGATGATGGTGACCATAAGTATCGATCAGAACATCCACGGTGATGCCGAGAAAGCCCGCGGCCTGCCACATGTCGGCGCCGGCCCGCATCAGCCAGGTCGCAGCGGTGTGGCGAAGCGTGTGCGAAGTGACGTCGGGACCGAGGCCGGCAGCGTCGCGAGCTCTCCTAAAGCTCTTCTTGACCGACCCCACCGGCTTTCCATTCCACTCCACCACAAAGTCTTGCGATATCTTGCGACCAATATTTGCGCTCTTGCCGCGCGCCTTGGTCCTGATATCGAGATCTGTGCACGCCCAGCGGCGGAGATGCGCCAACAGCCTGTCCGGCAAGCGCACAGGCGGCTGGCGTTTTTTGGTCTTCTTTGCGCTATCGGCGCGGCGGTAAAAGATGCCGCGGTCGAGGTCCACATAACCACGCCCTTTGGTGGGACGGATGGCGGCACCGCAAACTGCGGCAGAGCGCGTTCCTGTATAAAGCGCGACAAGCATGAAGCGGGCGAGGTGTCGCCCGGTACGCCGGTCGCTCTCCTGGCCCTTCCATTTCTGCTTCATACGCCACGCGGCCCAGATAAGGGCGGCCGCCTCACTGCGCGTCAACCAGCGCTCGCGCGCACCGGCCTTGTCAGGCAGGACAATCGTCGGTGCGGCAGTCGTGTGGCCTTCCCTGCGGTAGTAGTTGATGGCCGCACGAAGATCCTCGAGTTGGCGGCGCGCAACGGCTTCGGTGGGACAGAACGCGACGTAGTCGCGGCAAAGCTTGCCGTTGATAGCGGCGAGCGTCTTTTCACCGAAGAAATCGAGGATGTTGTCCAGCCGAGCCGCCGTCTCTTCCGGCGCGGCATGCTTCGGTGCAACCTCTCTCAGGTAGACGCTGACGACATCGGCTATCAAGACATCTTCGGCACCGCGCGCTCGATGGTACTTGCCGGCGATGTAGACCGCGAGCGCCTTTTCAGCTTCAGGTCCTGGATGGCCTTTTTCGCCGCTGCCAGCGCTGATGAACGTTGTTCGATCGCGGATAAACCATCCAGCTTTGTTTCGGAGTGTTCCGTCCTTTTTCCAGCTTTCGCCGCGCCAGACGAGGCGTGGCCCTTTCGACGCCCGCGGCATAGTTCCCTCATTCTGGTGATCGCCAGCAAGGTGACGTACTCCTTTCCTGCGATTAGCTCGGTTTCAAGTCGGCCGGCGTCACGTTCCTTGCGTAGGCCTGCTGCGCACATCGAGCCATCGGGAAAGGCAATTCGTGCTGCAATCGCGACGCGCAGGGGCGCGGTCTCGTCGAATTGTTCGGGGATTTTCAAAACGGAGCCCTCAGCCAATCTCTATGGTCCGATAGTTTCGCTCGGAAACAGACGGATCGCGGGTCGCATTGAGCACACTTTTCTGTCTCGCCATTCCGGATGCCCTGCCGCACGATCTTTTCTCTGAATATACGGCTGCGAAAAGCGCCGACTGGAGCGCCTGCGGCAAAGATGCTCCTTTGACCTGCTAATCGGAACGGTTGCGCTGACGCGCACTCCACGAGCCTTTCGGCTGGCTCCCCACTTCCGTGGCCGGTGAAACCGCTCCCGACTGGGCTTCGGCTGCGCGGCTTACTCACTGGCCGGCTCCCTTGGGCCGGAACTCCCGCGCGCCGCTTTAGTGGGTTCGGCTGATCGCCTCACGCTGCGGTTTCGAACGGTGTCTTTCACCTCGGAGTTGGTCAGCAACCGCAATCTTCGTTCGAGTCCATAGAGTTAGAGGGCCGCGCTTGGCGCACTGACGGGTTGAAGACTGGGAGAGAGGCTCCCGGCGCCCGGCGCGGAGACTCGCAATGACCAAGCATCAGCACCAGGCTGCCCCGACCCGGGCCAGCGTATATGACGATATCACCAACAAGATCATCGGCGAGCTGGAGGCCGGTCGGCTGCCCTGGGTTCAGCCATGGGGAATGGCGGCTGCGAAGGCGCCGCTCGCCATGCCGAAGAACGCCGCCACCGACCGGCGATACTCTGGAATCAATATCCTGATCCTCTGGGGTTCGGTGATCGAGCAGGGTTTTTCAGGACAGAGCTGGCTGACCTTCCGCCAGGCGCTCGCGCTTGGCGGCAGCGTCCGCAAGGGTGAGCATGGAACGACGGTCGTCTACGCCGATCGGTTCGTGCCCGACGACGAGAAAAAACGCGCCCGCGAAACCGGCGAGCAAGCCCGTTCGATCCCATTCCTCAAACGCTTCACGGTGTTCAACGCCGCGCAGTGCGACGGGCTGCCCGACGGTGTTGCAATGGCCACGCCCCCGCCCCTACTCGGCCTGATCGAGCCCAAGGTCGAGAGGCTGATCAAGCAGACGGGGATCGATTTCCGGGTTGGTGGCAGCCGCGCCTTCTACGCTCCGGCCCACGATTATGTGCGGGTCCCGCCACCCCAAGCCTACTTCGAGCCGATCAATTGGCACCGGACCGCCCTGCATGAACTCGGGCACGCCACCGGTCATGCCTCACGCCTCAACCGGGATTTGTCTGGTTCCTTCGGCACCAAGAAGTATGCCTTCGAAGAGCTGGTTGCCGAGATAAGTGCGGCTTTCTGCGGCGCCTCGCTGGGCATCACGCCGACCGTGCGTCACGCCGACTATATCGGCTCGTGGCTGGAGGTGCTGCGCGAGGATAACCGTGCGATCGTTCGCGCCGCCTCTCTGGCAAGCAGGGCTGCGGATTATCTCTTGGGGTTCTTGCCCGACAAAGTCGCCGCTGACGACGATCGGCGGGAGGCAGCGTAATGGCCGCCCGCTTCCAGTTCGGCGTCTTCCTGCGGATGCGTTCATGACCGAAGTCTGCCTGGATGCCGGACCCCGCTGCGGCGAAGTCGTTGCAGAGCGCCAGGACCGACCGGCTGCTCCGCGACAAGTGTCGCGTGGCTGCAGAGCACATCAGAGGGCGAGGAGTGACGGAATTCTCATGACGGGTTTGGAGGTCGAGAGAGAGGCTCTCGGCCGCCCGTCGCGGAGTACATCCCGATGGCTACTGCCGTTCAGAAGATCACCCTGTCGTCCTCGCGCGACATTCCGTTCAACAAGCTAGTGCTCTCCCAGTCCAATGTCCGGCGCGTCAAGGTCGGCATCTCGATCGAGGATCTTGCGGCCTCGATTGCCCGCCGCGGCTTGATCCAGAGCCTCAGCGTCTTGCCCGTCGTCGACAGCGACGGTAACGAGACTGGCATGTTTGAGGTACCTGCCGGAGGCCGGCGCTTCCGCGCGCTTGAGCTGCTGGTGAAGCAAAAGCGCCTCGCCAAGACCGCCCTCGTGCCCTGTGTCGTGCGCGCCCGTCACAGCGCGATCGTGGCCGAGGAGGTGTCGCTCGCCGAGAACATTGAGCGAGCGCCGCTGCACCCGCTCGATCAGTTTCGCGCCTTCCAGGACATGCGCCAAAAAGGCATGAGCGAGGAGGAGATTGCCGCAGCCTTTTTCGTGCCGGTCAACGTTGTTAAGCAACGGCTTAGGCTGGCTTCTGTCTCCCCAGTGCTGCTCGATGTGTATGCCGATGACGGGATGACGCTGGAGCAACTCATGGCTTTCACGGTCTCTGAAGACCGCGCTCGCCAGGAGCAGATCTGGGAGGCAATCAGGGATGCCTGGTCGAAAGAGCCCTATCAAATCCGGCGCATGCTAACCGAAACGACGGTGCACGCCTCCGACAAGCGCGCCGTCTTCGTGGGGACCGACGCCTATGAGGCCGCGGGTGGTATCGTCATGCACGACCTGTTCCAGTCCGATGACGGGGGCTGGCTGCAGGATGCAGCGCTGCTGGACCGCCTAGTGATAGAGAAGCTCAAGGCGGCTGCCCAGGAAGTTGCAGCCGAGGGCTGGAAGTGGGTCGAGGTCGCTGTCAGCTTCCCCTACGACGCAACGCGTGGGCTGTATCAGCTGCAGAGTGACCCGCTCGATCTCTCTGCCGAGGAGCAGGCTTCCATCGATGCCCTCAACGCCGAGCATGCCAAGCTTGAAACCGAATATGAGGGTGCTGACGAGCTGCCCGAAGACGTCGATCAGCGACTCGGTGAAATCGAGACCGCGCTCGCCAATTTCGACAAGCGCCCAAAGCAGTTCGATCCGGCCGACATCGCCATCGCCGGCGCGTTCGTCAGCATCGACACTGACGGCTCGCTCTCGGTCGACCGCGGCTTTCTCCGGCCTGAGGACGTGCCGCCGATGTCATTTGACGGCGCGAATGAATCGAAAAGGGACGGCGGGTCCGGGGCTGCCGACTCGTCGGTGCACCGTGCCGTTGTCACCATTGGCGGCCAGGCAGTCGAGTGCGAGGAAGACGAGGACGATGCGGTCAAGCCCCTGCCGGACCGACTGATGACAGAGTTGACCGCACACCGGACACTGGCGTTGCGCGATGCGGTTGCCGGCAACCCTCACGTCGCCATGACAGCGCTCTTGCACAAGCTGGTCACTGACACGTTCCAGCACCGCACCACGAACGGGTGCCTGGAGGCCTCGATCCGTCACGTCTTCTTCCCTCTGCAGGCAGGTGACCTAAAGGACAGCCCCTCGGCGAAATCGGTGGCCGAACGCCATGAGGCCTGGAAATCGGACCTGCCGACCGAGGACGATGCACTTTGGGACTGGATCGCCTCACTTGATGAGACCAGCCGCGCGGCGTTGCTCGCCCATTGCGTCAGCTACGGCGTGAACGCGCTCCACGAGAAAGGCGACCGCTATGGCGGCGCTGTCTCGGCACACGGCGTTCGGCAGCGGATCGCGCAAGCTGATCGACTGGCACGCGCGGTCGGTCTCGATATGGTTGACGCCGGCTGGACACCGACAGTCGAAAACTATCTCGGCTGCATCACCAAGTCTCGCATTCTCGAGGCGGTGCGAGAGGCGAAGGGCGAACAGGCCGCGCAGCTGATCGAGCACCTGAAAAAGGGAGATATGGCGAAGGAAGCCGAGCGCTTGCTGACCGATAGTGGCTGGCTGCCCGAGCCACTGCGCCTGGTCGACCTCGACGGCAGTGCTGGCGCTGATAGCGGCGCCGGCGCCGACGGCTATGGGGAAGAGCTGCCCGAATTCCTCTCAGACGACGATGCGCAGATTGAAGACAGCGAACCGCACATGGCCGCTTAATCGAGCGCCGCGCGCGGCGCGGCTGCGGCCGCCCCGCGCCCTTTCCTACCCCTGCCGGACGCTCACTTTCTCACACACGGGCAAAGCCAATTGGCCGCTTCTGCCGCGTCCTTCTCGCTCGGCGGCTGCTGCCCCGCCGTCCCACTGCGTGCCAAGATATCGCCCCCGGGCTGCCAACCGCGTTGCCGCTGTCGTCGTTGGACTGACGGCGGGTAGCGGCGCAGCGCCTGGATCGAAGAAGGATCGTTATCGGCAGGACCGCAGTCCAGAGGGGAGAGGCCGGCCAGGGCGGATTTGAGCCGGATTGGTCGAGAGAGAGGGCCGCCCGGTTCATTCCCGTTCCGCTCTCCTCGAGGTTTTTCTCCATGCTTGATGTTTCTTCGAAGACTGCCGCACCGGCAGTGCCGCTTCCGCTTGTCTCATCCCCGGCTGTCGAACCAGCTGCCGCCATCCACCGCGCGGCGCAGTTTCTTCTGCCCCATCTCGAACGCGGTCAGCGTGTCGACGCCTCGAACCTTCGCTCGGCCATGGAAGCTGCCTTCGGTGCCTCCGATGCGTCCGGCGCATGGGACTGGAAATCAGCCTATGACGCTTGCGAAGTCGCGACGGTGCTGTTCCTGCGCAAATACGGAAAGTCGCTTTTCCGCAAAGCCGGTTCTGCGGCCGCCGCACTTCCGATGCTGGGCAAGATTGCCGGCCTGTTCCCAACTCACACGCGCCGCTCCGAAGAGACCGAAGCGCTTCAGCAGTTCAGCACCCCCATTCCGCTCGGTCTGGCGGCCGTGACTGCCGCGGCAATCACCCCTGCCGACCGCGTGCTTGAGCCCTCCGCCGGCACCGGGTTACTTGCTATTTTGGCCGAGATCAGCGGCAGCACGTTGCTGCTCAACGAACTGGCCGAGGCCCGCGCCGGGCTTCTCTCATTGCTCTTTCCGGCTATCCCCGTCACTCGCTTCAACGCAGCGCAGATCGATGATTATCTCGATCCCGGCATTGCACCAAGCGTCGTGCTAATGAACCCGCCGTTCTCGGTTCTGGCCAATGTCTCGGGTCGCGTGTCCGACGCTGCCTATCGTCACGTCGCCTCTGCGCTGGCCCGGCTCGCCGAGGGCGGGCGGCTTGTCGCAATCACTGGCGCAAATTTTTCCCCAGAGCTGCCCATCTGGCGCGAGTCCTTCGTCAGGCTCCAGGAGCGCGGTCGCGTGGTGTTCACCGCCGCGATCGACGGCGCCGTCTACGCCAGGCATGGCACCACCGTCGAGACGCGGCTGACCGTCATCGACAAACTGCCGGCCGACAATCCAGGCACCTTTCCAGCATCAGCCGGCACGGCGCCCGATGTCGCCACACTGATCGCCAGGATTGGCGAGCACGTTCCCGCACGGCTGCCGGTCAGCGCTTCGGCTTTTGCGCCCGCCGTCAAGGCACTGGGGCCCACAGCGCACACGGTGCGCGGTGATCTCGCCAGATCCGCCGCTTCCTCTCCGGTGCGCAGCCTCGCCGACCCGGAAGGCGCCGAGCTTGCCTACGAGACTTTGGACTGGAGGCCTGCCGAAAGCAGGCACATCACCGATGGCATCTATGAGGAGTACGGGTTGCAGGCGATCCGCATTCCGGGCGCCCATCCGCATCCGACCAAGCTGGTTCAATCGGCGGCGATGGCATCCGTTGCTCCGCCGAAGCCGAGCTACCGGCCGATTCTTCCTGCCAAGGTTGTCAGCGACGGCCTCTTGTCCGACGCGCAGCTAGAAACAGTCATCTATGCCGGCGAGGCCCATTCGGAGTTCCTCGCCGGTTCCTGGACGGTGGACGACACCTTCGATCTTGTCTCTGCCGCGCGCGACGATGCCGCGCACGCCGTGCGATTCCGCCGGGGCTTCATGCTCGGCGACGGGACGGGCGCCGGCAAGGGCCGCCAGTCGGCCGGCATCATGCTGGATAGTTGGATGCAGGGCCGCCGCAAGGCGGTGTGGATCTCCAAATCCGACAAGCTGATCGAAGACGCCCAGCGCGACTGGTCTGCTCTCGGCATGGAGCGCCTGCTGGTCACGCCGCTGTCGCGGTTCCCGCAGGGCAAGGCCATCCGCCTCGATCAAGGGGTCCTATTCACCACCTACGCCACGCTGCGCTCCGACGAACGCGGTGAGAAGGTCTCGCGCGTGCGGCAGATCGTCGAATGGTTGGGCACCGACTTCGACGGAGTGATCATTTTCGACGAGAGCCATGCCATGCAGAACGCCGCAGGCGGCAAGGGAGAACGCGGCGACGCCGCCGCCTCACAGCAGGGACGCGCCGGGCTCCGCCTCCAAAACGCCCTGCCGAACGCCCGCGTCGTCTACGTCTCGGCGACGGGCGCAACCACCGTCCACAACCTCGCCTACGCGCAGCGTTTGGGCCTATGGGGTGGTGAGGATTTGCCCTTCGCGACCAGGGCCGAATTCGTCGAGACGATCGAGGCCGGCGGCGTTGCCGCCATGGAAGTGCTCGCCCGAGACCTTCGCGCACTCGGTCTCTATACGGCCCGATCGCTCTCGTACGATGGTGTCGAATACGAGCTGGTCGAGCACCAGCTTACCCCCGAGCAGACCCGCATCTACGACGCCTATGCCGGAGCGTTCAGCGTCATTCATAACAATCTCGACGCCGCGATGCGGGCCGCCAACGTCACAGGCGAGACCGGGACACTGAACCGTCGGGCAAAGTCGGCTGCACGTTCGGCATTCGAGAGCACGAAACAGCGCTTCTTCGGGCATTTGCTCACCGGCATGAAGACGCCGACCCTGATACGCTCGATCGAGCGCGATCTCCATCAGGGCCATGCCGCCGTCATCCAGATCGTCTCGACCGGCGAGGCACTGATGGAACGGCGCCTCGCGGAAATTCCAACCGAGGAATGGAACGACGTTCGCGTCGATATCACGCCGCGCGAACATGTCCTCTCGTATCTGCAGCATTCGTTCCCGGTGCAACTCTACGAGCCGTTCACCGACAGCGAAGGCAATTTGTCGTCACGTCCGGTCTATCGCGACGGCCAGCCCGTTGAGAGCCGCGAAGCGGTCGCCCGCCGCGATCGCCTCATCGAGCAACTCGCTTCACTGGCCCCCGTGCCGGGGGCACTCGATCAGATCGTACAGCGCTTCGGCACCGACCTCGTAGCGGAAGTGACAGGCCGGTCGCGCCGAATCGTGCGCAAGACCAGCACTCGAGGCATCGATCGCCTTGTCGTCGAAAACCGCGCCGGATCGGCCAATCTCGCCGAGGCACAGGCATTCATGGATGACTGTAAGCGCATATTGGTGTTTTCCGACGCCGGTGGCACTGGCCGCAGCTATCACGCTGATCTCACTGCGAAGAACCGCCGCCTTCGAGTTCACTATCTGCTCGAGCCGGGCTGGAGAGCCGATGCCGCCATCCAGGGCTTGGGGCGCACCAACCGCACGAACCAGGCGCAGCCGCCGCTGTTCCGGCCGGTTGCGACCGATGTGAAGGCTGAGAAGCGCTTTCTCTCGACGATAGCCCGGCGCCTCGACACATTGGGCGCCATTACGCGCGGCCAGCGCCAGACCGGCGGCCAGGGCCTATTTCGCCCTGAGGACAATCTGGAGTCGCACTATGCCCGCGACGCGCTGCGGCAGCTTTACCTGCTGCTGGTTCGCGGCAAGGTGGATGGCTGCTCACTCCAGATGTTCGAGGAAGCGACCGGCCTCACACTGACGGATTCCACCGGCATCAAGGACGAGCTGCCACCGATCACGACCTTCCTCAATCGGCTGCTGGCGCTTACCATCGCACTTCAAACCGTCCTGTTTACAGCCTTCGAACAATTGCTAAATGCGAAAATCGAGGGCGCCATCGCCTCCGGTGCCTACGACATCGGCTTGGAAACACTGCGTGCGGAGAGCTTCGTCGTCACCGAGCGACGCGTCATCCATGTCCATGCCGCCACCGGTGCGGAAACGCGACTGCTGACCATCGCCCAGCGCAAGCGCAATCGACCCGTTTCACTTGCCGATGCCCTCGCCCAGCTTCACGATCCCCGCGCGAAGCTCCTGGTCAACAACCGATCCGGCCGCGCCGCCGTACAGGTGCCAGCGCCCGCGCTGATGCTCGACAATGGCGAGATCGAATGGCGCGTCCGGCTGATCCGGCCGATGGAGCACCATCAGGCCTCATTGAAGATGATGGCGGAGAGCCACTGGGTTGAGGCTGAGCAGGCTGCATTCGCTGACGCCTGGAGTGTCGAGACGGCTGATGTGCCCGAATTCACGGACAGCACTATCCATGTCGTTGCCGGCATGCTGCTGCCGATCTGGAAGCGTCTGCCCAGGGAATTCTCACGTGTGTACCGGCTCCAGACTGACGATGGCGAGCGCATCATCGGTCGTCAGGTCCCGCCAGCATGGATCGCAGGCGCACTGGCAACAAGCTCGCCTTCGATCACAGCCAGTGATGCTTTCGTTGCGCTACTGGGCGGTCGAACGATCCTCGACCTCGCCGATGGTCTGCAGCTTCGGCGCAGCCGCCTCATGGGCGTCAGCCGAATCGAGCTGACGGGCTTCAACGACACAATGCGTGACCGTCTTTCGGCTTACGGCCTCTTCCGAGAGATCATCTCCTGGAAGCTGCGCATGTTCGTGCCCGCCGACGCATCTGGACCCGCAATTCTGGGCAAGTTGCTGAAGGGCTATCCAGTCCAGCGCATCGACACGCGGGAGGATGCGTGATGGCCCGCCACGATGCGTCAGAACTGGCGCACCGCCTCGGCCAGCAGGCTGAGGCGGTTTGTCGCTACTATCTTTCAAACGGGCATCGCGAGGGCCGCTACTGGCTTGTCGGCGATGTGCAAAACACGCCGGGCCGCTCAATGTTCGTGCGTCTCGTCGGGTCAGCGAACGGAAAAGGAGCCGCCGGCAAGTGGGCCGATGCGGCGACTGGCGAGCATGGGGACCTTCTAGACGTCATCCGCGAAAGCCGCGGCTTCAGCAACTTCAAGGACGTTGCGAATGAAGCAATGACGTTTCTCGGCTTGCCGCATCCCGAACCAGAGCAGATTTCTCCCCGGCCGAAATCGGTAGACACGCCATCCGGATCATCTGAAGCAGCGCGTCGGCTGTTTACGATGTCGCAGCCGATTGCGGGTACGGTCGTAGAGGCGTATCTGCGCAACCGCAGTATTACCGCTTTGCACGGGACCGAAAGCCTGCGTTTTCACCCGCGCTGCTACTACCGGCCCGACGAACACGCGCCGACTGAGACCTGGCCGGCGATGATCGCATCCGTCACCGATCTCGACGGCCATTTGACTGGCGCACATCGCACCTGGCTTGATCCTTCCGGCAGAGGCAAGGCATCGGTCGGTACGCCGAGGCGCGCGATGGGCGATCTTCTCGGTCACGCGGTTCGCTTTGGCCTGCCGGGCGACGTCATGGCGGGCGGCGAAGGCATCGAGACCGTCTTGTCGCTTCGATGCATCCTGCCCGATATGGCTATGGCAGCGGCACTTTCGGCCGCCCATCTTGCTGCCATGCTGTTCCCCCTCACGCTGAGACGGCTCTACATCGTGCGCGACGCCGATCCAGCCGGTAACGGCGCGCGTGACACCTTGATCGAAAGAGCGAATGCTGCCGGGATCGAGGCGGTCGTGCTCTCGCCGGCACTTGGTGACCTCAACGAAGATCTCTGTACGCTAGGCGTGGATGCCGTTCGAGCAGCAGTCCGTGTTCAGCTCGCCCCCCAGGACATCGCCCGTTTCATGGCAGTGGCGGAATAACTCGGAACGAACAGCCTGTCCGCTGTCGCTTGCATCGCTTGGATGCTCCTGAAGTCGGAGAGAACCGCGCCTGCGGGCCTTCGAGAGGGCGATCGGCCAGCAAACGACCCGGACCCGCAATGTCTCCGGCCGACTATTTTCCGGCGCGCTCCCCAAGGGAGCGCTTTCCATCGCGAAGCAAAATAGCCGGCCTTCACCCTCCTCCGCTGACACTCCGGCCCTTCGCTTCGCTGCGGGTGCAGGTCCGTCCCGTCCGCCGGCTTCCGTCGCCATGAAGGCCGCGAGGGTCGCGGTCCAACCGGCGGAGCATCCAATGAGCGAGCATGACGACTACGAACCACAGCACTCGTCTTCACCCATCGACCTCGTCCTCACCGAACTCCAGCTCTATGGCTACCGACCCTTCGCGGATGAGCCTGATCCTCGACCGCTTCCAGAGGGCCACTGCGTCGCCGGCGCGATCGCCGACATCTTCGACGCCCTCATCGTGGCACTGCAAGACACTCGCCTCGAGCCCGATCTCGACGATCTTCTGTGGTCGACCGTCAACATCTTTCACCGCGCCGCAGATCGGATCGAGCGCGAACTCGATCACAACGAGCAGGCGCAACGCCGCAGCCAGCGTGAGCAGGACGGCAGCGAAGTGAAATCCGTCGAGCTGGAACGCCTGACGGCCGAAGGGCAGACGCTGATCGAACGCCAAAGCGCCTTCGAACTGATGCGTGATCAGGCCGCGGAGCACTACGAGCGCCACACCGGATCGAGTTGGCGACCGCGCAGCGGATCGATGGTCAACCACCGCAACATGACCTCTGCGCTGATCGACAGCCGCGACTTTCTCAGCGCCAAGAAACGCGCCTCGCAGGAAGTCCTTCTGCCACCTGGCCCGAAAATCGCCTTCACCGCTGGGCTCGACTTCAATGACCACCAGCTGATCTGGGCCAAGCTCGACCAGGTCCACGCCAGGCATCCCGACATGGTCTTGATGCATGGGAAATCGCCGAAGGGTGGCGAAAAGATCGCCTCCTGTTGGGCAGACCGTCGCAAGGTACCCCAAATCGGCTTTGCCCCTGATTGGACAAAGCATGCCAAAGCCGCCCCGTTCAAGCGCAATGACGCAATGCTGGAGGTACTGCCGATAGGCGTCATCGTCTTTCCCGGGACCGGAATTCAGGACAATCTTGCAGACAAGGCAAAGAAGCTCGGCATCCCAGTCCTCGACTTCCGCCCCAAGGGAGGCGGCGCGTAAGCGCTGCCCGCCCCTACCCTTTTTTCGATTGTACGATACGGCCGCGATCGGGCAGCGCGTACTGTATTTGCAGCTCGCTGGAGTGCTTGGCCCGGGATGCCGGATCTCAGGCTCCCAGCGCCGCCCGTCTTTTTGCGATACTCAAGTCCGCGCCCTAGCAAAGGCGCGCGACGCCGTCACGCTTGCCGTCAACGTTTCAGCTGCGTCGCAGCTGGCATCACAGCTGCGAATAACGACGCCTGTTTAACCGAACAGGGCCTGGATCTGGGCGAACTCACCGAACAACCGGCGTGGGCAGGATGCTTTTTTCGGCCGTCGCATTGTTAGCGTCGTCGCTGACTCGGCATCGCGCGACGCACAGTTCGAATCCACCACGGCGTGCCGTCTCGTTCCAAAGATAGCGCATATCCGGTGGTGCACGTCAGCCGTGACTTGAACCATCACGTGCGTTTCTTATGCGCGTTGCTGACAACAGCTTGCGACTTCGCGATGCCTGTACAGAGGAGCATCGACGCCGGTGATCGTCGTAGCCGGGATTTCGCCAGCGACGGTATCGCCAGGTTCTCCGTTGATGTCTCTATCTGGTGGGCCGCTCCAAACGGCCTCTTTAATGGGCTGATCTGGCCGAAGGTCGGCTGCGCCTCGATCGCCTAAGCCGCAATGGCGCCGATCGACTTTCTTCCCCTGCCGGCTGCGCCGTCATTCCTCGCCAAACAACAAAGTCGCTTGGCTGCCATCCTCCGCTGGCGCTGCGGTCGCAAGCGATGCGGCGTCGATCGCCTCCGGCCCGCCGATCGCCATCGAGGCCGCAATGGTGCGGGCTCGAAACAGAGTTCAAGGAGAAAACTCATGGCGATAATCGGAACCTTCAAGAGGACCGGCAACAACGAGTTCACCGGCGAAATCGTCACTCTCTCGCTCCAGACCAAGAACGTCCGCGTCGTGCCCGAGACCAACCGCTCTGGCGACAGCGCCCCCAGCCACCGTGTCTTCGTCGGGCGGGTCGAGATCGGCGCCGCATGGTCCAAGCGCTCCAATGACGGCCGCGACTATCTCGGCGTGAAGCTGGACGATCCGAGCTTCACTGCTCCGATCTACGCCAACCTCTTCAACGATGAGGAAGGCGAAGGCTACAGCCTCATCTGGTCGCGCCCCAACGGCCGCCGCAACGCGGAGTAAGGCCCCGACCAAGGCTCCGCCCGGACGAACAGGGCGGGGCCGTCCTCCTTTTCACGACAAGATGAGCGCAGTCGCTGCGCAACGAGCTCCGTCGGACTTTGGGGCGACTACCTGTCGTGTTCCCGGCTGGAGACTTCATTCCTGCATGTTGCCTCGCCGATAATCGAAAATTCGCGGTGCTTCCCGCGTCAACTCACGGTGCCGATTTTCTGATCAACTCGCATGGGTCCACATTCAGCGCAGTTGCGATCCTCCCAAGAACACTGATGCTGGCCGAGACCCGAGCGCGCTCGATCGATCCGACGTAACGCATGCTCAGTCCAGAGCGGGCGGCCAGTTCCTCCTGCGTCACGTTCTGGTCATGGCGCAGACGACGCATGTTGGCCGCCATGATCTCCTTGAGATTCATGACGGATTAGGGACCAGAAAGGGAACTATCGTTCTAGGAATGATCGTTCCTATTCGCTATGATTGGTGCTCGATCTAAAGGACGGCTCCTTCGAGATCGCGATCGAAATATGAACGGTCAAATACCATGCTTAAACCGCTGCTCGATCCTGATGTCGCCGACATTGCGCCGGATGCCCCGGTCCTGACCGGCTATGACGAGGAGCGTCTGCTCACCTACATTCGCCTGCTTGACGCGGCAGCGGAAGATGCCGATTGGCGAGAGGTGGCCAGGATCGTCTTGCATATAGACCCGGAGCAGGAGCCGGAACGAGCGTTCCGGTCCTGGGAGACCCATCTTGCCCGCGCGCGATGGATGACGACCAGCGGCTACCGATATCTTCTCGCTGGCGGCGCTCCGCACTGACGCGGCCGGCGCTCCATTTTGCTGAATCGGCATAATGGTTTGCCGACTCTCAAACTATCCAACTTCCTTATCCCCCTGGAATGTTGACGCCGACGCCTCACATCCGGGTACGCGGAGAGGACAGGAACAGTGCAAGGCGATTGGACCGATCCGGCGGCGTATTCACACATGTGCAGCTACCAGGCTACGGAGTTCGCTGCCGAGTATCTGATCCGGAATGACGAATTCGTGGCAGAGTGCAGCCAGCTTGCATCGCAATTCGCTGGTTCTGGAGAACCTGCCGGTCAGCCCGATCTCGCCGCCCGTTGGGGCGCGCGATTTCAAAACTGCCGGTGCCGGACTTCCGAAAGTTGACAATATCATCTGGACAGAACAGGCCTCGCCGCGCGTGCTCAGGGTCATGCGGGTATCTGCATCCCATCAGACAGTTCGACCTTCCAGCCTTGGCGGAGCCAGCGTTTGGCCGCAGGACGAAGGCCTTCACATTATTTGGTCTACCTTAATTGGGAAAAGTTATCTCGTCGCTGACGACCGCGCCGGTGAATTCAACGCTATCCTTCTGCCGCTCGACGCTGCATTCGAGACGCGGCTCGATGCAGCGCGCCGGTTCTGGCGCGCACTGAACGGCCGGGCAGCCAGTCCATCTTACGGCGCGCTGCCGCAACAGACCAAGATCAGGCATATCCTCAATTTACGCGCACATGATGGTCACCGCACGGGTGCAACCTATCGTCAGCTCGCGGAGGTGCTGTTTTCGCAGGAGCCGATTGTGCCGCGAGATTGGCGTGATCATCATCTCCGCCACAAGGTCCGAGCTATCTTACGCCGTGCAGCTTTTTTAGTCGCCGGCGGCTATCGCGATCTTCTCTTCTACCCCCACAACCGCAGCGAAAAGTCCGGCCGCCGAAGTCCTTCTTCGGGGTAGCAAAAACGCGCCCCCCAATCTTTGCCCTCCCTCGCCTTTCCTCATTTCGATCATGGTCCACTTCGCGCGTCCCGGCAGGCCAGGACGACAGCAGAACCGAATGGAGATCGAGCGATGTCGAAGGGTCCCGCGGACGCGCCCCAAAAGTATTTGCGCACGAAGGAGGCAGCACCCATCGTCGGGCTCTGCGCCCGCACACTCGAAAAGCACCGGACCTACGGCACCGGCCCAAAATACCGAAAGGTCGGCGGGCGCGTTCTCTACGACATCAACGACCTGCACGCCTGGATAGAGTTGGGCGCACGCACTTCCACCAGCGATGCCAACGCGACCTATGTTCCGCCGGCAAAACCCCATGCAGCCCGCGCGCCCGCCTATGTCGGCAGGCGCGACCGCAGCTCCTGATCTGTGGCGCACCGAAAATGCAGTATCGCGAGACCGTTCAGCAGCAATTTGCGCTGCCTCATGTCCCCTCATCCGACTTCCCTCCACGCAGCACGCGGGACGTCGTGGCGTGGCAGCTCGTCTTATTGGTGAAATCCCGCCGCCTGACACCGATCCACTCTCATGCGCGCGAAGAATCGACCTGCGTAGAGGCGGCAAGTGTGCACGGCATGGCAACGATTTGGAACGCTGCCATCCTGGTCTGGGCTGTGTCGCAAAACATCCACGCGCAAGCCAGGAGATTGCAACCGCGCCGCCTGGTAGCGGCGAAACAGCAGCAAACCCTGACCTTCAGGTCGCCGCGTCAACGGCGGCACGTCCACAGCCGGATAGCCGCACGCGAGCAGCCGAGTCCATACACGGGCAAGCGTCTTAAAGCTTGCCTGCTGCGCCCCGGGATCAAGTCATGAGCAAGCGCACAAAGATCATCGCCACCATGGTTGGCGGCGCAGTGCTCGCCGCGGCGCCGGCATGGATTAGCCATCCGCCGATATCCATCTGGAACGCATCGGCGAGCATCCCCGTCGGGCTCTATCGCGTCCAGCCGGCCGACAAAATCGGTATTGCCAATATCGCCGTCATCATGCAGCCCGAGCCATTGGCGGCCTTCATGGCAAGACGCGGGTATCTGCCGAAAAATGTGCCGCTCCTGAAGCGTATTTTGGCACTCGGGGGCGCAACCGTCTGTCGCCAAGGCACAACGATCATCGTCAACGGCAAGACGTATGGACATGCGCGCGAGCGTGACAGTCGCGGTCGACCCCTGCCCATCTGGCAGGGCTGCCGCGACATTGCCGAGGCCGACGTCTTCCTTATGAACCCGGGTGCAGCCGACAGTTTTGACAGCCGCTATTTCGGCCCGCTCCCGCTCTCATCGATCGTTGGCCGTGCGGTTCCCGTCTGGACCACGGAGCGCACCACTCCGGTGCTGGATATCACCAACGATCCCCTCGCTAGCGAGCCGTGACGGCTCGGCTCGACGCGCACTAACACTCAGAAAGGAGCACTGCAATGACCCAGATCGGAACCTTCACGCGCAATGATGACGGCTTCTTCGGCAATCTCTCCACGCTAACAATCGAGGCGAAGATTGCCATCCTGCCTGCCGAGAAATCCAAAACCGAAAACGCGCCCGACCATCTGATCTATTGCGAAGGGATGGCGGTCGGTGCCGCTTGGGACCGCGCCGGAGACAAGGCTGGGGATTACCTCTCCGTCTCAATTGACGACCCGTCCTTTACGCAGCCGATCCGCGCCAAGCTGTTTCGGTCCGATGCAGAGAACAGCGTCTGGAGCCTGCACTGGAACCGATCATCGAAGCGCGACGGGCGAGGCTGAACAGATGCTTCTGGAGCCCTTCGACGAATCTTTCTCGCCAACCCTTTTGATCCATTGCGCGCCGGTCAAACCCTTCGATCCGACCGCCCGCGAGGCAGCCCAGAGGGGGCCGGACACTTGCTTGTGGCTGCGGACGCCGATTTCATCACAGTTTTGGCAAAGCCGGTTCGATCGGCGAGCCCCTGCCCTTAACGGAAGCGAACACCGTCGCAGGCTGGCAGCGCATCGGTTCTGCGGTCTGCGGGATGCAGCCCACAGAGGCATGACGACGTTTGCCGCATGTGTCATGCTCGGCTTCGTGGCGCCCGAAACTGGTGCAGCGGCTTCCTCTCATGGTGAACGGCCGGCGCACTCCGAGTCGACGATCTTGTCGGCTGGCCCGTGGTCGCGGCATATCCGGGAAGCGTCAAAACGCTTCGCCATTCCAGAGCGGTTGCTGCGCGGCGTCATGCATGTTGAGAGCGTCGGCGATGTTCGTGCGCTTTCAAGCAAGGGCGCAATGGGCTTGATGCAGTCATGCCGGTGACGTGGGAAGAACTGCGCATCAAATACCGTCTCGGTGACGATCCCTATCAACCGCGTGACAACATTCTTGCAGGTGCAGCATATCTTCGCGAAATGCTCGACAGCTTCGGGCGCAGCGGCTTTCTTGCCGCTTACAATGCCGGTCCTGGTCGGTACACGGAACATCTCATAACCGGCCGTCCGCTGCCACGCGAGACGGTCGACTACGTCAGGAAACTCGCGCCGCTGCTCGATGGTGCAGTTCTCAGTCCGCGGCGCGCGCGGCAGGGAAGGGGCAGAGCCAGCTCGCTCCGTGCAACGATCTTTGCGCATCCCCATGACATTCGGAACGCCACTGCATCGGATGGCAATGGTTATGGCGAGACGATCTTTGCGGCGATTCATTCGTCCGCAATGCGGTCGCCAATGGGCAATCCTGTTGCGGACCTGACCGCGATCGAGCCACGGCCGGGTGAAACCGATTTCCAATCGAACCACGCTGTTTCCGGCCTATTCGCTCAGCCCTCTTTAGCCATATCGCGATGATCGCCACGTTCCTCCTCAATTGCATTCCGGCCTGTTCCGTCGCGGAAATTGCGGCGGAAGGGTTGGCTGTGGATGAGAACAGAGAGATTGGCAGGATAAAGGGCCGCGAGGTGCGGCTCGGTTCGGCCGATTGTTTTCCTTACGATTTTCGTCTCATTTCGCAATGTGCTGGCACAATCAGCGATGTGCGCTATTCCCAATTTTTCAGTCTTTCAATGGAAACCGCACCTCGTGGCCGTCTAGCATGAAGCGTGACGATAGCTTTCGCGTCCGCCCCGGTCGCATCCGCTCCCGCGCCGGCCAGCGCGCACGACCCTTCATCTTCCAGGCTCTTGCGGCCACACAGCGCGCCGGCGGGCACCTTACACGCGAGGGTCGGATCACCTCCCCGCGAGCTTCAACGTTTGGCCGCGGCAGGTCAGCGAGCATCCGCGCCAGTCGCCTCATCTCTGACAGCTCACGCGGCGCCGTCGTCAAGACCCGTGTGGTACGGCAGTTCAGAGGGTCTGCGCCACTCGCCACCCATCTCAAATATCTTCGCCGCGAAGGTGTTACACGTGATGGTGAGAAGGCGAGGATGTTCGGTCCCGACACCAAAGATGCAGATCATGACGCCTTCTGCGACCGCTGCAAGGATGATCGGCATCACTTCCGTTTCATCGTTTCGCCGGAGGATGCAATGGAGCTCGGCGACCTCAAGAACTTCGCTTGTGACCTGATGGTCGACATGGAGCGCGACCTCGGCACGAGGCTCGACTGGATAGCCGTCGATCACTGGAACACCGAACATCCGCACGTTCACATCCTCGTTCGCGGCGTTGCCGACGATGGCGAGAGCCTTGTCATCTCGCGCGACTACATCCGCCAGGGCATGCGCGATCGGGCGAGCGACATTCTCACCCAGACGCTTGGGCTCCGCACGGACCTCGACATCCGCCAGGCCATCGAGCACCAGGTCGACACTGAGCGCTGGACGCAGCTCGATCGCCAGCTTGTTCGTGACGCCGACCGTCATGGTATCATTGATCTCGCGCCACACCCTGATCGCCGGCCCGACGAGTTCCTGGGGCTCAAAGTCGGCCGGCTGCGGCAACTGGAAAGCCTGGGCCTCGCGAACGAGATCGGTCCCGGCCAGTGGATGGTGGTCGAAGAGGCCGAGGCCACTTTGCGCGCCCTCGGTGAACGCGGCGACACCATCAAGCGCATGCACCGCAGCCTCACTGTGCATGGGCTAGAAAAAGGGACGGCCGACTATGTGCTGGCCGCCGAAAAGATTGATGCGCCCGTGATCGGCCGACTGCTCGAACGCGGCCTTGATGACGAACGGCGCGGCGCGGCCTATGCCATCGTCGATGGCATTGATGGACGCACGCACCACATTCGCTTCCATGACCCTGATGCGGCCGGAGACTCCGACCCGGGCTCGGTCGTGGAGTTGTGCCGCGATGCGAGTGCAAATGGCGGTGGCCGGGTCACGCTCGCGGTCCGCTCCGACCTCTCAATCGAACAGCAGGTCCATGCTTCCGGCGCGACTTGGCTCGATCGCCAACTCGTTGCACGCGAGCCTGCCGAATTCGGTGACGGCGGCTTTGGCAGGGACGTAAGACAGGCACTGCAAGATCGGGTCGACCACCTTGTCAGCCGCGATCTGGCCAGGCGCGAGGGACAGCGCGTCATTCTTGTGCGCAATCTGATCGATACTCTACACGATCATGAGGTGGAATCGCTCGGTGCCCGCCTCGCCGCCGAGACGGGCCTCTCATTCACGAAGGCTGCCAACGGCGATCATGTGGCTGGGATTTACCGGCGGCGTTTCTCGCTGGCTTCAGGCCGGCTCGCGATGATCGACAATGGGCTCGAATTCAAGCTCGTGCCCTGGTCGCCGTCGCTCGAAAAGCGATTGGGTAATCAAGTCATCGGGGTCGTGTGCTCGGATACGGGGGGCGTGGATTGGAACCTGGGAAAGAAGCGCGGCATCGGGCTATGAAGGTTACAGGCGTATGCTCTATCCTGATGCTGGGAAGCCAGCACGGTCGCACATTCTATTTGTACCCGCACAGTGAAGCGCCGATTGCCTCGCAAAATAGGGACTTTGCGCATCCTCGATTCAGTCTGGCGCCCGCGATCGCGGCACTGGCGCTGTTTGCCTTCGTCTATCATTGGAACAGCTATCTGTGGCCGCTGACAGTTTTGCAGGGCAATGCAGAGGATTATCCGATCGTCATTAGCCTCAGCCGCCTGCTCAGCTACAACAGAGGCGCCCTCAATACAGGACTGGTCATGGCCGGCGCCACGCTCGCCGTGCTGCCGCCATTGATGCTCTTCGCCTTCCTGCAGCGCTTCTTCGTGGATTCGATCGTCGGCTCGGCGGTCAAGGGATAATGGACCAGCGCGGCGCTCTGTGCTAAGGTGTACACAGATCAACACAGGACACCGCTATGGCCGCTAGCACCACTATGACAATTCGCGTCAGTCCCGATGTAAAGGAAAAGCTCGACCGGATCGCAACCGACACCCGGCGTAGCAAGTCGTTCCTCGCAGGTGAAGCCGTCGCAGCGTATGTCGATCGCGAGCTTGAAATCATTGAAGGTATCAAGCGCGGCCTTGCTGATGTCGAAGCTGGGCGCATCGTGTCTCATGATAAGGCCATGGCAGAAATTTATGCCGCGATTGATGCCGGCATGGGCCGCAAGGTGTGACGCGAGCCGTTCAGTGGTCTCGCGGTGCGCTGGACGACATCAAGGAACAGATCGCCTATATCTCGCAGGATAATCCGCGCGCTGCGCGCCTGGTCGCAGACCGGATTCTGGACGCAGGGGCCGCGCTTGGGGAAATGGCAACCGGGCGACCCGGCCGTCTATCCGGCACCTATGAAAAGCCTGTGAGTCGCCTGCCCTACATCATCGCTTATGCCGTGACCGCCAAGGGCGGCCGGGAAAGCATTTCAATTTTGCGGGTGATCCACGCAGCGCGCGGTTGGCAGGACGAGGAATGGCCGAACTAAGCAAAATCTCGCGACGAAGGGGCTTTAATCGCGAGCGGATTTGCTGCCAACAATTTTGACAGCAAGCTGCCGGTATTGCTCCCGAGTTTAACCGGAGACCTGGGTGGGAGCATATACGTCGAGCACGTTCTGAGTTTCGTCCGTTCGCAATGAGTTATGGCTGCTAACGATCTGGCAAAACCATGATTCAGTCCGCGGTCAGCACGACCTTGACACTCTGTGAACGGTCGACGGCAAGTCGGAAGGCATCGGGGGCGCAAGAAAGCGTGCGCTCGGCGGTCACCAGTTTCAGGACGTCCACCTCTCCCGACACGATGAAATCGACTGCGCGACCGAACTCCGTACCGAAGCGGAAGGTGCCTTTGAGGTCGATCTCCTTGGCCATCACTGCATTGGCAGGCAGCGGGATCTGGCCACCGGGAAGATTGCCGACCTGGACCACCGTGCCGCCGCGCCGGACACTGGCGATCGCCGCGGCAAGGCCTGCGGCAGTGCCTGAAATCTCGAACGCCACATCAAGCGAACCGCCGGCCGCGAGCGCCTGGAGTTCGGCGTCGCCGCCGGAAAGGTCGATCGTCCTGTCGGCGCCCAAACTGCGGGCGAAGGCGAGCGGCGCGGCGGCGATGTCGGCGACGGTCAGTTCAGCGCAGCCGGCAAGCCTGGCCGCGAGCATGGTCAAGAGACCGATGGGGCCGGCACCGAACAGGATGACATTGCGGCCCCTGATGTCGCCCGCCCGCGTGGCGGCGTGCAGGCTCACCGCTAGCGGCTCGGCAAGTGCGGCCGCCTGGTAGGCCACGTCAGATGGAACCTTGAAACATTGCGCGGGCGTGGCGTCGAACAGGCTGGCGAAGCCGCCGGCCGTGGCGGCGCCGATACGATGGTCGGCTATGGCGGCAACGACACTACTATGTCGACAACGCTGGCGACAGGGTGTGTCTCGGGTCGCTCAAGGGTCCGTTCCGGACATATCGGCAGGAGGCTGCACCGCTCTAACGGCCGAGGCCCAATCAATCCGAACGACCGAGTTCGATCTCGATACGTCGTCGATGAAATGCCGCCTAAAGACCGACGCTAGCCAGAGCCGAACCTATCAATTCAACGCTTCTCGGGTTGGGAAATGGCCCGAAATTGTTTCTGATTTTCTGGCTGGCGATATCAGGGTCCTTCGTCCGAAGCTGGCCGAACAGTTCGCGGGCCTCGTCCTTGACGCCGAGATGCGCCAACGCAGCCCCATAATAGCGGAGTGTCGGGGGATACGAAATCTCGCGCCCCCCCGGTTCAAGCGCGAGAGCGCGACGCCCCTCGCGGGCGGCCGCTTCGAAATCACCCGACATCGCCTCAATCATGCACAGTGACGTCGCGAAGCAATATCGAAACGTCAAGTTCTTTCCAAGTATCTCTGCCTTCTTAGCCGCTGCCCTAGCCTCTGAATAACGTCCAGTATAGAAGTTTAGCATAGAGAATGCGTCGTAGTACATGACATTTTGTGTACCCGTCTGCCTTGCTTTTTCCAAATATTCTCCGGCAGTAGTGAAATCTTGAAGGAGGAACGCGTGTACGTGGGCGCATAGAGACAGGGCTGCGCCATTAAATGGATCAAGGTCCATAGCCACGCGCATGTCGTCCTTGCACTCTTCGATCGTAAGGCGATAGTCGTAGGCATGCGAACGGTCGTAAAGAAATACAGCCTGATACGCGCGCCAAGCATGAAAGATGCCCTGGCGGCTGAGTCCATTTGCTTCGGTCAGCGTCGCACGGCTGGCTCTGACGTCGGACGGGCTAAGGCTGAACATCTGCGCTGTAGCAGTCAGAAGCCGTTTTCGGCTGAGATGGGAATCGTCCAGCGCATCGAGCGAGAGAATGTTCCGGTGCAGGAGACGGTCAACACAGTTGGTTGCGAAGGCCTGAAGATCCCGCTCCAGTGCCAGCGTCTTTCCGCCAAGCTTTACCACCGTACTCATGCTGACCATAACGTCCCGGTTGGTCGAACCGACGCACATAATGGCAACCGCCAGAGTATCGTAGGCGCTCTCCGTCTTGATCAGCAGATCCAAGTCCTGCGCGTCGGCAGCACTTCGCGGCCCGTTGCGAGCGGGATCCGGGACGGAAACCCGAAAGCAGCCCGTTTCCTCAAGGCCGGAGATGACGGCCTGCCGAAAGAGTTCAGGCAAAATCATGGCGCCGACCGCACCATTGTGCCAAGCATCCAAGCCGATGCTCACGACCAGACGCCTGTCGGGCTGCGCGCCACTGCGTCGAGTGTCGTCGGCCCCCGGACTGGTCACTCTCGGCGCCGCCGTTTGCCGCTGGCTTCGCCTCTCGCGCAGCCATTCCTCGAACCCTTCCTCTCCAGCAATGTCGAGGCCTTCAAGAAGCGTTCCGTTCGTCTGAGCGCTTTCACCCTCGCCCAATGCGTCGACGTCACACCGGTCGAGCCGAAGGCAGACGGTTTCGCGATCGATATGAAGCAGATCGGCCAAGTCCCCCGCGAGCAGCGCGCGCAACGATGACAGCTCGCGTCGAAGGCTGTTTTGAGACTCCGTCTTCTCGCATCGCCCCCATAGCATGTCCTGCAGCGAGGCTCGGGAACGCTCCCCGTTCCGGGAAAACGCAAGAATCGCAAGCAAGGCACGTGCCTTCTTGCTCGGCACGGCAATCTGACGGCCGTGCATATCCTCAAGTCGAAAGATGCCCCGCAGCGTAAGCCGCGCGATGAGTTGCATGGCCATTTCCAGCCTACCCTCGAACCCCGGCCATCTCTATAGCATAGACCGCAAAAGAATACACAATCTCACTCGATCGCGCGTTCAGTGATGGTCTTTTCACGCATTTTTCACGCAACAACGACGGAAATTCGGACGGTTTTGGAACGCGGGCATGGTCATTTCCCGCGTCGGCGGCGCACTGAAATCAAAATCTTGCTTGCGCTACCAAGATGGAGGCTAAAAAAATGTTAGATCAATTTGATCCGATCTTGTTCTGGAGCAGGGCTTCACTCGAAGCGCAACGCCAGGACTATACGTTCGGCGATGGAACGGGCATCGACGAGGCCGGAAAAGGCCGAACAAAGCTTGAACCGAAAGTGGGCGGGCCGACGCGTGCGTCCCGCGCGCTGGCAATCGTGCATATCGCCATGTACGACGCCCTGCTGATGGCCGATCCGGCTTCATTCCACAACAACCATCATCGGTTTGCTCGGCTGGCCGCATATCAGCCCATGCTCCCTGCCGCGCCTGCCGTGATCAGCCGTGAAGCCGCTGTCGCCGGAGCGGCGTCGGTCACGATCCGGCTGTTGTTCGAAGACGCCTTCGTTGAGCAGCTCGTTACGGAATACCGACTGCATCTGTATGAAAAGGGCCAGTCGGCGCAGGCGATCGAAAACGGGCTCGAGTATGGCGCTGCCATCGGCCGGATGCTCGCGGACGCTCGGTCCGCCGACGGTTCGGGAACACGGGATAGGCAATACCGCGCCTTCGGCCTACCAGGAACCTTCAGCCTTGACCCCTATTCGCCCCTGGGCGCCGCCGTGCTGGGTGCGACATGGGGTTTCGACGTTAGGCCCTTCGTCACCTACCCTGCCGGCGCGATAGAGTTTGTCGGGCCAAGCGAGGCCCTTGGAGAGCGGCCGCCGCAGCCGGGCCAGACAGAGCCCCTGGGGTCGTTTCTCGAAGCAATGAACTGGCCGGCGGATCGCGACCTGGTCGCCGGCAAAGGCGCTGCTCCAGGGACCGACCGGTTGACACGAACAGCCGAGGAAACGCTCATCGGAACCTTCTGGGCCTATGACGGGGTTCGCGGGATCGGCTTGCCGCCGCGCCTCTACAATCAATGTCTTCACGCGATAGCGGAGCAGGCGAACTTCTCGACGGAGGCGTTGGCCGTTCTGCTGGCCATCTGCAACCTGGGAATGGCCGATGCCGGCATTGCCGCGTGGCGCGAAAAATTCACCTATCATATCGCACGGCCGGCAACCTTGCTTCGCACCAACGAGGCCGGATTCAGGGAGGGTACCGCGTCCGTGCCGACCTTCGATCAGGCCAGGCTCTCAATGCCCGCCGGAGAGGCCGGCAAACCGGACTATACCTCCATCAAGGCATGGCTCGAATTGCCACCCGACACACCTTCGCTGGTCGAATCGGATGCGCATTGGGCCCCCCTCGGGGCACCACAGACGAATTCCGTCCCGCGTGGCGGCGATGGTCCGAAGTCACGAACGCCGCAGTTTCCGGCCTATCCATCGGGGCATGCGACCTTCGGTTCAACCTGCTTCGGGCTCGCAAGCGAGCTGCTTGAAGCTCTGGGCGGCGGCAAAGATCTCGTCTTTGCCTTCGTATCCGATGAGTATGATGGCCGCGCCATCGACCCGGACGGGTCCGTGCGTCCCCACCATGTCCGCCAGATGACGCTTGCCCAGGCAATCCATGAGAATGCCGTCAGCCGTCTCTATCTCGGTGTGCATTGGCAGATGGACGCTGTCGAAGGTGTGCGTCTTGGCCGCAACCTGATCGACGTCATGAAGTCCAACCCCGTTGGGCCTCTGCACGCGATCATCCCCGACGATCCTTTCGAGTCTGAACTCGCCGCCAAAGCAAAGGAGATGATGTGATGAACAACTTTCGCACGCGTATGGCGAACCAACTTAGTCATAGCCGCTGTGAAGATCCAGCTCGGCCGATCACGCCGGCCTCGTCAGAGACGTTAATCGTCGAGCTCAAGGACGACACGCTCTCGATCAGCGACACGCATCTGTTCGACTTCCCGAATAGCAAGCATGGGCTATTTGCCGCCAATAACCGCATTCACGCACGCAAGGTCAAACAGGACGGCGACGACACCGTGTTCGAAATGCTGGAAAAAATCGATCAGCCGGACGCCAAGCCGTTTCTAGTCCTTGCAGGCCGGCCGCATGACTGCCGCCTAAGCATCGGGGCCGACGGGATTCGCCGATTGCGAGCCTACGGCACCGATGATGGAAACGGACGCCTGAACTGCGGCGGGTGGATATTCGACGCCCTGCAGTCGTCTTCCGCCTGACATTCCCCAAATCAATGGACGCCATCGGTTGCGGTGGCGTCCACACCCGAAACGTGATCACTCTGTGGGAGAAATAAAATGGACAATTATCCGGTATGGGGACTTTTGATTGCTTTCAACGGAGCGACTATATTTCTTCTGCGCTCCGTATTCACAAGCATTGACTACAAATCGATTATGTTGGAGAAGAATATCCAGGACGACAACGGCGTAGCTCCTGTCGAGAGCTACAGTCGTGTAGCCGGCATGCTTGGGGCATCTTTGATGGTTACGCTATTCTGGGGCGCGAGCAACGTCGTCCTCTACTTTGCGATCGTGCGGCCCGATCAGGTTTCTGGAATCGTCACCAGTGTCGGGAATTTTCTTTTCTACGGCGCATCGCTCTTTCTTCCATACGCGGCCAACCAACTGAAGGCGATGTTCCAGAAGCCGGCATGACGACCGCTTGCAGAAATTATAACACGGGGCAGCCTTTTCGAAGAAGGCTGCCGGGCAAATGGGGGACAAAGAGATGGGACTTCAACCTGTTGACCAACTGGATTTTAGGATCAGTTCGAATATCGTCCTGACAAGACGCGGCGAAATCGGCTTTCTTCAAACAGACAACGCTCTCTTCACGGAATTTTTTAAAGATCTGCCCAATGCGAACAAGTTCGCTGCGGCCTTTGCGGGATCCCTATCGCGTTCCCGCAGCAGCTTCGAAGTCCTTTCGCGCTCACGGTCCCGCTCGCGGTCAAGATCGCGATCGCGATCACGTTCAAGATCAACTGCGCAGGTGGAGCGCGGCGGCGGCGCAGTCGGCGAGGTTCTCGCGTCCTGGGACGTCGTGAGGCGGCTTTACGCTGCGGGGATGTTGGACGGGACTTACCCTTTCGAGGCCCTGCAGATAAAACCGCCGCCGGGTCCGTCGGAAGCTGCCGCCGAAATTGCAGCGCTTCACGTTCACCAACTGAGCCTTGTCAACGATCGCGCCAGGCAGGAAGAGATCCTGTCGCAGGCCGACACATCCAATCTGTCGGACATCTTTGCCCCTCTCGGCATCGAAAGCGGCGGCTTCGACAGTACTGAGAGGATGATCGAACTGATCCTGCAGGTCGCCGAGCGCGTTGGCTACTTTTACAAGGCCGTCTTCAATCGCCAGCGACCGAACCAGGTGGACTCCCGGTTGAGGCCATTCATCCCCGTTCCGCCTCATGCGGCATTTCCAAGCAACCATTCGTTTCAAATGTTCTGCATCGCCGAGGTTCTCACGCGCCTGATACCGGAACATCCCGGCACAACCGAACTGTTCTTCGTTGCCGAGCGCGTCGCCGAAAACCGTGAGCACGCGGGGCTACATTACCGTTCGGATACGGAGGCCGGCCAGGCTCTGGCCAGGCAGTTCGCACCGTTTTTCATCAATTTGTGCAGCCGCGAGATGCGTCAAGCTCTCCTGGAATGGCACTGAGGGAGGGGAGCTATGGAACCGGACACTGCACCAGGACAGGAGCGGACCGAGTCCCCTCTTTTCTATCTCTGGCATCTTGCCAGCATTGGCTTGCTCGACGCGCAAAGACCAGGCGTTGTGCCGCCAATCTGGTCAAAGGGCCTGCCTGAGAGCCGGGTCGCCATTATCGACAGCGGCTGCACATCGAGGCATCCAAATCTGCCAGCTAGCTGCATCGAAGCCCGGCTGGACGTGGCGGTGTCGACCGACGGAGTAGTCTATCGCGAGGAGGACCGGCGCGCCGCCCGGGATGGCTGGCAGAACCTTGAAGCGACGATGGCTCCAATATTGAAAATGATCGCCGACGACGCCGTTCGCGACGATATTGCCCGGCGCATCAAAGCGATGTCCGAAGGGGAGCCCCGGCTTGTCAACGCTGCCGATCCGGCAGAGCGTTTTGCCGGACACGGCACCTCTTGCGCCGGTCTTATAGCAGGCCGGACACTGAAGGAGCCGCCGGCGGGGTCGGCGCCTGCGCTCGATGGCGCCGTTTTGCCGTACTTTGGCGTGAATCCGTTTGCGACGATTATTCCGGTCGCCACCCCCTACAGCCATGAAATCGCTCCACTTGTCACCGCGCTTCTGCACGCGGTCGCCTGTCGCGCCGATGTCATTCTGCTGCCGCGATCGGTGAACGATCTCGGCAGGTTGGCCAGAGGGAAGAACGCGTCTGGGACGGGTGTTCGCATGACGCGGTTCGACGACGACGAGGCGTTGGCCACCGACAAGAAGATCTTTGAGCATCTCCTGGCAGCGATCGCAGCGGATCGTCCGGTCATTCTCGCGGCCGGGAATGACGGAATGGCCGAACCGGCCTATCCCGCGGCATTGGCGACTGCGACGGAGGCACCCTTCGGAGCGACATCTCTGATCGTTGTTGGCGCGGGCAATCAGCTGGGGTGGCGTTCCGCCTACTCGAGCGGCACCTACGCTTCAGGCGTTACGATCTACGGCCCGAGTGACGACGAGGCTATGATCACCGACCATGTCGTACGAATTGACCTCGCCGCTGAGATGGGCAGCGCAATTGCCAGGTCGGTTGGGCCAGCACGTGCGAAGGCCGGAGCCGAATATTCACCCTTCAGTGTTCTGGCGATTGACGTACCTGCCCGCCTGGCCGGCGATGCGGACGTCATCGACGAAACAACACCCCTGCCGACCGGGCTTCTCTATACCCGCTTCGGCGGAACCTCGGCCGCATCGGCGCTGATTGCAGGTCTGGCTTCGTTGATTCAAGCGAAGGCACTTGCCGACAGCAGCAAACGACACTCCGGCAGCCAATTGCGCGAGCTGCTGCTGAGCAAACGTCCAGCTGAACTGGTGCTTACCTCATCAGGCTCGTCGCGCTCGAAACTTAATAAGGGAGACCAGCCACCCCCTTACGTCCAGATCAGCGACGTCGTGCCAATCAAACCATGAAGGCACGACTGTAAGTCTCGATTATTTGGAGGCAAGCATGGAAGACGGCACAGAGAAGGCAACGGCAACGGCCGACCCGAGATCTGTATTCCCCGGCTCTGGGAGGCAATGTCCGAAATGTGACGAGCCGATCTCCTTAAAAGCCATTCGATGCCCTCACTGCCTGGCAGATCTCGGTAGAGGGGCAACCAGATGGCAAAAGGTGACACTTGGTGCAAAACTCGTACGCGACTGGATCGGGTTTCCTGCGGCAGTGGCTGCGCTATTAACTGCATTCTTCACCCCGACGGTCGCTGCCATGCTGAGTTGGTTCGACCAAGACAGAGCCTATGTGACGGCCGAGCTATTTAATCCCGACATTGTCAATGTAGGTCTAGACGATCGCGGAGTGAGCGACCAAACGGACAGGGTGACGCAATACATCTCTTTGATCCGCGTCGGCGGAAAGAATACCGGCTATTCTACCGCCTCGATCAGATCGAATTTTCGCTGCGCATTGCAGACCTCCGACGGCGCCGGCATGGATTATTATTTCGACTTCTATGACATTCAATCCCAGAGGAAGTTTTTTCCAACCTTGGACGCCGGACAGTCGATCATCACTTTCGGAAAGCTTACTGGTTCTCAAGAACACGATTCAGCTACGGGTATGAATACCTGTGAATTTTCTTATGTTGACCGGTACGGCCCGCGGCCCCCTTACATCGTGTCACTTTCCGACCGCGCAAGGTCAGAGATTGCAGGGCTCGCAATCGGAGATGAGCAAGCGGAACTACAGTCGCAATTCTGTGCTGGAATGGTGACGCAGATGCGGCTGAGCGACAAAACCATAGCCGACTGTGTAAACGACACACATGCAATCGCGATTGAGCCGATATATTTGTGGAAAAGCGCGGTCGCACGCGCAATGCAATTCTCAACGGCGTTCGGCACGATGACCGGCCAGCAGTCGAAACGTGCCGCGGGCGCTATCCTCGTCTGTAACGACAGCCCAGACAACTGCAAGCAGACAGATGCGAACATGTTGTCCGAAATGGACACGGCACTTAGTCGCTTCCAGCCGCCCATAACAACTTGGTTCTGCAGTTCAAAGCCAGGACTATCTTTGGCGGACTGCACACGGCGTGATTTCCCTCTTCCCTGAGCCGGCGTTCCATCTGAGCGACCCGTTCCACGAAACGTCAGCACAGAACAAGTGATTGAGTTTGACTGCCAACGTCTCGCGCGGCTCAATGCGTTTGGGCCGTTTCTCGATCAGTCCGCAGTGAGCACGACCTTGACGCTTTGTGAACGGTCGGCGGCAAGAAGGAAGGCGTCGGGCGCGGAAGAAAGCGTGCGCTCGGCGGTCACCAGCTTGAGGACATCCACCTCCCCCGAAACGATGAGATCGACCGCCCGGCCGAACTCCGTACCGAAGCGGAAGGTGCCTTTGAGGTCGATCTCCTTGGCCATCACTGCATTGGCAGGCAGCGGGATCTGGCCGCCGGGAAGATTGCCGACCTGGACCACCGTGCCGCCGCGCCGGACGCTGGCGATCGCCGCGGCAAGGCCTGCGGCAGTGCCTGAAATCTCGAACGCCACATCAAGCGAACCGCCGGCCGCGAGCGCCTGGAGTTCGGCGTCGCCGCCGGAAAGGTCGATCGTCCTGTCGGCGCCCAAACTGCGGGCGAAGGCGAGCGGCGCGGCGGCGATGTCGGCGACGGTCAGTTCAGCGCAGCCGGCAAGCCTGGCCGCGAGCATGGTCAAGAGACCGATGGGGCCGGCACCGAACAGGATGACATTGCGGCCCCTGATGTCGCCCGCCCGCGTGGCGGCGTGCAGGCTCACCGCTAGCGGCTCGGCAAGTGCCGCCGCCTGGTAGGCCACATCAAGTGGAACCTTGAAACATTGCGCGGGCGTGGCGTCGAACAGACTGACGAAGCCGCCCTGCATATGCGGTGTCTTCGATGCCGAGCCCATGAAGTAGATGTTTTCGCAGAGATTGGCGCGGCCTTCCAGGCATCGCGCGCAACGCCCGCACCAGCGCGATGGATTGACCGCGACATGGTCGCCGACGCCAAGGCCGGGCGCGGCGCCGTTGATCTCGACGATTTCGCCTGAGATTTCGTGGCCGAGGACAAGCGGCGAAGTGACGACGAAGTCGCCGGTACGGGCATGGCGGAAATAATGCAGGTCGGAGCCGCAGATGCCCCCTGCCCCAAAGCGCACCCGCACCATACCTGGTGCCAGCGGTTCAAGCGGACGCTCCACGACGCGCAGGTCCTGCGGGCCGAACAGCGTTGCGGCAATCACCTGGCCGCTCACCGGATCAAGCCCATCTCGGTCGGCAGCCAAAGCGTGATGGCGGGTATGAAGGTGATCAGAAGCAGCGCCACGATAAGCGGCACCAGCCACGGCAGGATCGCCATGGTGGTGCGCTCGACCGAAAGCTTGGCGACGCGCGACAGCACGAACAGCACCATGCCGAGCGGCGGGTGCAAAAGCCCGATCATCAGGTTGAGCGTCATGATCAGGCCGAAATGCACCGGGTTGATGCCGTAGACGGCGGCGACCGGCAGCAGGATCGGCACCAGAATCGTGATCGCGGCGATCGTATCGAGGAAGCAGCCGACCACCAGCATCAGGATGTTGACCAGGATCAGGAAGACCCATTTATTTTCGGTGAGCGCGAAAATGAAGTTCGAAAACAGCTGTGCCGCCTGGCTGACGGTGAGCAGCCAGGCGAAGATCGATGCGGCGGTAACGATGAACAGCACCGACGCGGTCGTTTCGATCGTGTCGAAGCTGGCCTTGGCAAGCAAACGCAGCGTCATTGTGCGGTAGCGCACCAGCCCGAGGAAAAGCGACCAGATCACAGCCGCCATCGCCGCTTCGGTCGGCGTGAACCAGCCCATCGTCATGCCGCCGATCAGGATGACCGGCGTCATCAGCGCCATGACCGCGGAGAAATCGAAATACCAGTCCGCGGCGATCAGCAGCAGCAGCGCGATGCCGACCGCGATGTTGATCGACAGGCCAAGCTGCACAAGCACGTAACAGCCAATCGGAAAGGCAGCCACCACCAGCACCTCGCCCGCCGCTTCGGCGAGCCGCCGAAGCTCGAAAGGCGTGTCGGAACCCCAGCCGCGATTGTAGGCAAAGATGGCAACCGTAATCATCATCAGCACGGTCATGACCACGCCGGGCAGGATGCCGGCCATGAACAGCGCACCGATCGAGACATTGGCCATCATGCCGTAGATGACGAAGGGCAGCGAGGGCGGAAAGATCGGCCCGAGCGTGGCGGAAGCGGCGGTGACGCCAACCGCGGCGTCGATAGGATAGCCGTGATCCTTCATCGCCTTGATCTCGATGGTGCCGATGCCAGCGGCGTCGGCGAGCGCGGTGCCCGACATGCCGGAAAAGATCACCGATCCGATGATGTTGACCTGCGCCAGGCCGCCTTTCATCCAGCCGACCAGGGCAAGGGCGAAGGAATAGATGCGCCCGGTGACGCCGGCGATGTTCATGAGGTTGCCGGCCAGGATGAAGAACGGAACGGCGAGTAGCGGAAAGCTCTCCACCCCGGCGATCATGCGCTGGGCCGCGATGATATCGGGCGCGACGCCGTAGATGACGAGGTAAAGGATCGACGCGGCCGCCATCGAAACGGCGACCGGCACGCCGATGAGCATCAGGACAAGAAAGCCCCCGACCAGAAGCAGCATCGCTCAGACCCCCGCTGTCTCGAACGCACCGGGACGCTCGAGCACCGAATAGCCGCGCCGGTAATTGCCGATAAAGACCTGGATCGAGCGCAGAAGCATCAGCACGAAGCCCGCCAGTACGGCGTAGAAGAACCAGCGCCGCGGCAGGTTGACGGTGACCATGCGCTCATGCGCCACGATCGTGACGTAGCGCCACATCAGCCAGGATCCGTAGGCGAAGAATGCGATGCGGATAATATCGACGGCGAGCGCCAGCCAGCGGCCGACACGCTCCGGCAGATAGTGGTAAAGCACGTCGACGTGGATATGGCGCGAAAGGCGCACGCACATGGCGGCGCCCAGAAAAACGACGACGACGAGCGCGTTGATGGCGATCTCCTCGGTCCAGGCAAGGCTGTTGTTCAGCGCATAGCGGGTGAAGAACTGCAGGAAGACACAGACGACCATGCCCCAGAAAACGGCAAGCGTAATCCAGTCCTCGACGCCGTGGTCCGACAGGTCGACGTGTACCGGCACCTCCTCGAAGGCGTGCGCGATCTCTTCGACGGTGATCTCGGTGTGGTGTTCCTCGGCCATCGGCGCGGGCTCCCGAAGCTGGTGGGTCGTCAAGGATTGAAAAGGCCGTCCGGCGCAATTTGGAGCCGGACGGAAGGGCAGGTCAAAGCAGCAAATCCGATTGCCGCTCTATCCTCTTGATTAAGCATCCGATTTCCGGATAGCCTATTTGATGGCGCGGATCGCTTCCCAATCGGACTTGTTGTAGCCGAACTCCTCGAAGGTGACCTTCTCCAGGACATTCTTCTCGAAATCGGCACGGTCGACATCGGTTACGGTGATGCCGCGGTCCTTGAATACCTGCACCAGTTCCTTTTCGCGGGCGACGATCTTTGCCGTGGCGCGGGCGGCAGCCTCCTGCATCACCTCGGTGAAGATCTTCTTGTCCTCGTCGGAAAGCGAGGCCCAGCGCGACGCCGATATGATGGTGTTGAGATGATCGACGATATGGCCAGTGAGCACGATGTTCTTCTGCACCTCGTAGAATTTCTTCGCCTCGATGGTGGTCAGCGGGTTCTCCTGGGCCTCCACCGTGCCGTTCTGCAGGGCCAGATAGACCTCGGCGAAGGCAATCGGCGCGGTGTTGGCGCCGCAGGCACGCGGCATGGCCAGATAGGCCGGCACGTCGGGAACGCGCATCTTCAAGCCCTGCATGTCGGAGCACTTGGCGATCGGACGGTTCGAGGTGGTCTGCCGCGTCCCGTAATAGGTGGTGGCGGCGATATGATTGCCGGTCTTGTCCTCATAGCCCTTGGTCAGGGCCTTGTAGACGTCGCTTTTGGTGTATTTCAGCAGATGGTCGGCATCGCGGAAAGTGTATGGGAAATAGGTGACGCCGATCGGTGGATATTCGCGCGCCGCGAAGCTCGATCCGGAAATGATGATGTCGACGGTGCCGAGCATCAGGCCCTGGTTGATGTCCGCTTCCTTGCCAAGCTGCGAGGCCGGATAGACGTCGATGGCGTAGCGGCCCTGGGTGCGCTTCTTGATTTCGTCGGCCGCCCACACGGATTCGGTGTGGAAGGGCTCCGTCGTCTCGTAGACATGTGCCCATTTCAGGACCGTTTCCGCCGAGGCCGACGCCATGGGTATGGCAATTGCGGCGATCGCACCGAGCAGAACTGCGTATTTTCTCAGCATCTAATTCCTCCCTGGTTGAACTTGACGGCCGGATCTCCCCCCGGCCAACTGCTATTCCGCAACCTCCTTGGCTGCGGCTCTCTCATCGAAATTGCGTGAGAATCTGATTTGCGACTGGCGCAGATGCTGCTGCATGGCGGCCTTGGCCCGCTCGGGGTCGCGCGCGGCAATTGCATCGCGCACGGCACGATGTTCCTTTGCCGCGACCTGCCAGGAATCGCTGGTCTCGAAATAGATCGACAGGCGTTCGAAGTACGGGTTCATGCGCTGGTCGAAAAGCTCGCCGATGAAGCGCACCAGCACCGCGTTCTCGAGAATGCCGGCGACAGCGGTGTGGAATTCCCGGTCGAGCGCAATGGTCATCTTGTTGGGGTGACGCATGGCCTCCATCCGGCGCAGCACGTCGTCGAGCCGTTCGATATCTGCAGGCCGGACATGGAGGGCCGCTTCGGCGGCGATCGCGCCTTCGACGAATTCGCGCGCGCGCAACAGCTCGAACGGGCCTTCCTCGACTTCGGGTTCGGAGGCGGCGGCGCTCGGCGGATCGATGACGTAGATACCCGAGCCGACGCGGATGCGTATGCGGCCTTCGACCTCCAGCGCTATCAGCGCTTCACGGACTGTCGGGCGGGAAATTCCGAGCTGGTCGGCCAGATCCCGCTCGGTCGGCAGGCGGTCGCCGACGGAAAACTCGCCGGCATCGATCAGCTGCCTGAGCTGATCGGCGACCTGTCGGTAAAGCCGGCGTGGTTCAACGGACTGGATCGGCATGCGCGTTTAGTTCCCTCCCGGGGCCAACCCTGGTACATTGGTCTGACCCATTGACCGCAGCCTAAACTGACGACCAAGAGAGTCAAGCTGGATAAAAAAGACAGAAGAAGAAGGCGCCCTGACCCATCTATCCGGTGCACCTATGTGGCGCGGCCCGCGCAGCGGAAGGCGGCGCATTGCGAAGTATTGCATGCGTCAGCGCCGTCCTCCGCGAATGACCAGGACGTTTCCGGCGGCAACGAGGACGAGCCCGATGATCGCGTACGCAGTCCAGTCATAACCTTCCAGCGCCGTGGAGATCAAAAGCGCAAAGACGGGAAATATGACGGTCGCATAGCCGGCGCGGGCGCCGCCAATGCGTCCGAGCAGCGTCAGGTAGGCGGCGAAAGCCATGACCGTCGATATGACGGCGAGGAAGACCAGCGAGCCGATATAAGGGGCGGTCGTCGCGAACACGAACGGCTCACCAAGCAGGAAGGCCAGGAACGCCGACCACAGAGTGCCATAAAGCATGCCCCAGGCGCTCGTTGAAACGAGCGGCAGGTCGCGGCGCTGGTTTGCGACGGAGACGAGATTGCCGGCGCAGAAGCTCAGCGTGCCGCAGAGGCACAGGAGAAGGCCCACCAACGTGCCGCCGGAAAGCCCGTTGGCAGCGATTTCGGGAAAGAACATCAGCGCTATTCCGGCGAAGCCGATGATGCCGCCGGCGAGAATGCGCGGCGCCGGGCGCTCGCCGATGACCAAGGCACCGAGCAGCATGTTGATGACCGAGGCGAGCGAAAAGACGACCGAGAGCAAGCCGCTGACGAGATAGCCGGCGCCATAATAGAAAAACAGGAAGTTCGACGAGAAGATGAGGATGCCAAGCACAGCAAAGCGCAAATGATCGGCGATCGGAAAGCGGAGCCGCCGACCGGAAAAACCCGCCCAGGCAAACATCAGCAGCGTGGCGATGGCGAAGCGCCAGACCAGATTGACCTCGTTCGACACGCCGCTGCCGACCTGAAGTTCGATCGCGAACCACGATGCGCTCCAGGCAATGACCGTCAGCGCGTAAAGCCCGTAGTCGACGGGTTCGAAGGGGCGGTCGCGCGTCGTCATGCGCATTTCCGCGTTAGCCGGCTCCAGGGCGTCGTTTGGTTCTTTGGTTACCGACATGCTGGCCAAGACGCTTCCGCTCACAAGACGTTTACAGACCAACCGCCCGCCTTCGCCGCTTCTGGCCCCAGACGACGAGACCGAGCAACAGCAGAGCCGGAATGGCGAACCAATAGCGCGACGTCCGTTCCGCAGGGACTAGCACCTGGTTGATTTCGTCGCCGGGCTGCAGGCCGAATTTGGCCGCCTGGCTGCCCAGTCGCACGACGCCGACTGTCACGCTATCGCCAAGCGCACTGACGTCCAGGCCCGCAGCCTTCAGGCGTTCGGCCGATGAATTTGCGGGCCCGAGTTGTAGCCGAACCAGCTTCGATATCTCATCGCCGTTGAGGTTCAGTGTCGTCAGGCGCAGGCGAACCGCTCCGCCTTCGGCTGTCTCGTCGACGATACGGCTGAGTTCGGAGGCAGGCACTGCCCGATAAGGTTCGCTCACCTGATCGAGCAACAATCCCGGTCTGAACAAGATGAAACAGGCCACAAGCAACGCAATCGTCTCGTACCAGCGGTTGCGCACGAGCATCCAATTCTGCGTCGCTGCTACAAACGAGACCATGGCGAGCGTCGATGTGACCACCATCGCGACGAAGTCGAACGGCCCTTCGAGATCGATCATCAGCAGTCCGGTGTTGAAGATGAAGATGAATGGCAAGAGGCCGGTACGGATCTCGTACTTGAAGCCCTGAATGCCGGTCTTCACCGGATCGGCGCCTGAAATTGCCGCAGCAGCATAAGCCGCCAGCCCCACTGGCGGCGTCACGTCCGCCATCAGCCCGAAATAGAAAACGAACATGTGGACGGCGACCAGCGGCACGGCAAGATCGTTCTGCGCCGCCAAATCGACGATGACCGGCGCCATCAAGGTGGCGACGACGACATAGCTCGCAGTGGTCGGCATGCCCATGCCGAGAATGATGCAGATCACCGCGGTGAACAAAAGCATGACGATGAAGCTGCCGCCCGAGATGAATTCGACCAGCTCGGTCATTACCAGCCCGATGCCCGTGAGCAGAACCGTGCCGACGATGATGCCGGCCGTCGCAGTGGCAATGCCGACCGTCGTCATGTTGCGTGCGGCGGCGGACAGGCCACCGACCAGATCGTCGAAACCGTGAAGCCAATGCTGCGCCAGCGCGCGGTCCTTGCGGAAAAAGGCGGTGAGCGGCCGCTGCGTGACGATCAGCGCCATAAGGGCGACAGCGCCCCAGAATGCCGACAGGCCGGGCGACAACTCCTCCACCATCAGGCACCAGATCAGCAGGATCACAGGCAGCAGAAAATGCAGGCCGGTGCGCGCCGTCTCGCCGAAGTGGGGAATCCTGACGATCTCGCCCTCCAGATCCTCCAGCGGCAGGTCGGGATAACGCGCCCGGTAGGCGACAAGGCCGATGTAAACGGCGATCAGCGCGGCAGTGATCATCCAGGTCGCGGCCGCGCCGAAAACGATCTTCGTCCAGCCAATGCCGTAATAGACAAGCCCTGCGAGGACGATGAAGCCGCATACGCCCATCAGCCCGCGCAGCGCACCCTGATAGGCCGAATGGGCGCTGCGCGACGGCAGACCCTTCAGCCCCATCTTCATCGCCTCGATATCGACGATGTAGAACAACGAGCCGTAGGTCAGCAGCGCCGGGTAGAAGGCGTGCTTGACCACCTCGGCATAGGAGATGCCGACATATTCCGCGATCAAGAACGCGGCGGCGCCCATCACCGGAGGCATCAGCTGACCATTGACGCCGGCCGCGCATTCGATGGCGCCCGCCTTCACCGCAGAATATCCGACGCGACGCATCAGCGGGATGGTGAAGGTTCCGGTGGTCACGACATTGGCGATCGACGACCCGGAAATCATGCCGGTCAGGCCGGAAGCCACGACACCGGCCTTGGCCGGACCGCCGCGGTATTTGCCGAGCAGCGAGAAGGCAAGCTGGATGAAAAAGCCGCCGGCGCCGGCGCGCTCCAGCAATGTTCCGAACAGAACGAACATGAAGACGACGTTGGTGGACACACCGAGGGCAACACCGAAGACCCCCTCCGACGTCAGCCACATCTGCGAGGCTGCGCGCGATAACGTCGCGCCCTTGTGGCCGAGCAGGCCAGGAAGGTGAGGCCCGGCGAAGATATAGGTCAGCATGATCGCCGCGATGACGGTGATGGCAGGCCCGACGGCGCGACGGGCGGCCTCGAGCAGGATGAGGACGCCGGCGATCGAGACGACCAGGTCAGCCGTAGTAGGAAGGCCCGGCCGATGGGCGATATCGCTGTAAAAGACCAACAGATAGAGGGCGGACGCCGCCCCGGCGATGCCTAGCACCCAGTCGGGCAGCGGCACCCGGCTGCGCGACGAGGTCTTGAAGGCCGGAAATGTCAGCATCGCCAGAAACAGGGCGAAGGCCAGATGGATGGAGCGGGCGATGCCGTCGCTGACGACACCAAAATTGAGCATGAACGGAAGGGGCGAGGCATACCAGAGCTGGAACAGCGACCATGCCAGCGATACGCCGAGGATCAGCTTCGCGGTGCGGCCGGTCGGCTTGCGCCCACCGGTGTCGGCCTCGGCGACGATCTCGCTAAGCTTGTCAATGTCGATAACGGGTTGGTCAGGCCCTGCCGCCCGCTGGCTTTGATCTGTCATCGTTCCCCACAATTATTTGCGATGCGAGGCGCCTGTGGCGCCTCGCATTGAAGGCCTCAGAGCCAGCCCTTCTCCTTATAATAGCGCTCCGCGCCCGGATGCATTGGCGCCGACAGACCGGTCTTGATCATCTCCTTGGGATCGAGATTGGCGAAAGCCGGATGCAGTTTCTTGAAGTCGTCGAAATTTTCGAAGACCGACTTCACCAGTTCGTAGACCACCTCATCGGGCGTGCTGGCATTCGTCACCACTGTCGCGCGGACGCCGAATGTCGTCACGTCGTCCGGATTGTTGGCGTACATGCCGCCCTTGATGGTGGCGACTGAATAGTACGGATGAGCTGCCAACAGCGCGTCCACTGCCGGACCGGTCAGCGGGATGAGTTTGGCGCCACAGGCCGTGGTCGGATCCTGGATCGCGGCGGAAGGATGACCGACGCCGTAGAAGAAACCGTCGATCTTGTTGTCGCACAGCGCGCTGCCCTGCTCGTCCGCCTTCAGCTCCGCGGCAAGCGAGAAATCGCCGAGCGTCCAGCCCATCTGCTTGAGCAACTCCTCCATGGACGAGCGGGTGCCTGACCCGGGATTGCCGACGTTGAAGCGTTTGCCTTTGAAATCCTCGAATTTGGTGACGCCGGCGTCCGGCCGCGCTAGCACGGTAAACGGCTCGGGATGGACGGAGAACACGGCCCGCAGATCCTTGAACGGCTTGCCGTCGAAATTTCCGGTCCCCTCATAGGCCTGGTACTGGACGTCCGATTGGGTCAAGCCGAAATCGAGGTCGCCGGTCTGGATGGAGTTGACGTTGAAGACCGAACCGCCGGTCGACTCCGTCGAGCATCGGATGCCGGTTTTCTGCCGGTCCTTGTTCATCAGTCGGCAAATGGCGCCGCCGACGGCGTAGTAGACGCCGGTGACCCCGCCGGTGCCGACCGTGACGAAGCGCTGCTCGGCTCCGACGGATGGCAGCGCCAGCAGCATGCAGGCCGCCGCGCCGATCAGGGTTTTCATTGAACTGTACATGGTTGCTACCTCTCTGGTGGGGTGTCCCGGCCCGTCGCCGATGACGCGTTGGAACTGGTTGAGGCGGTCCGCGTCGTGCGGGTCAGGCCGCTGAAGCGATCGCAGCGTCGATCGCCTCACCGAGCCGTTTGACGATCCGATCGATATCCTGTTTGGAAATGATGAATGGCGGCGCCACAAGCACATGAACGCCCCGCACACCATCAATCGTCCCGGCCATCGGATAAATCATCAGGCCGCGGGCCATTGCTTCGCGCTTGATGCGGGCGTTGAGTTCAAGCCTCTGGTCGAATGGTTCCTTGCTGGCGCGATCAACCACCAGCTCGATTCCCCTAAATAGACCCCGCCCGCGAATGTCGCCGACGTGATGGTGGTTATCGAAGCGTTGGTGCAGGCGTTCGTCCAGCTGCGCGCCCATTGCGCTGACGTTGTCGAGCAGACCGTCACGCCGGATGACCTCCTGCACGGCAAGGCCGGCCGCCGCTGCCATTGGATGGCCCATATAGGTATGCCCATGCTGGAAGAAGCCCGAGCCTTGGGCAAAGGCATCGAAGATATGCCGGCCGAGCAGCACCGCGCCAATCGGCTGGTAGCCACCGCCGAGCCCCTTGGCGATGGTCAGCAGGTCGGGAGCGATGCCGTCCTGCTCGCACGCATGCAGCGTGCCGGTACGGCCCATGCCGCACATCACCTCGTCGAGAATGAGCAGCACGCCGTAGCGGTCGCAAATCGCGCGAATGTGCTTGAAGTAGTCCGCGACCGGCGGCACCGCGCCGAGCGTGGCACCCACCACCGGCTCGGCGACAAAGGCGATGACCTCGTCCGGGCCGAGTTCTAGGATCTTGTCTTCGAGCTGCTGGGCGGCGCGCGCCGCATAGGCTTCGTCGCTTTCGCCATGCTTTTGATAGCGATAGGCGTAACAGGGGTCGATATGGTGGGTCTCGATCAGCAACGGCCTGAACTGGGCGCGCCGCCATTCGTTGCCGCCGGTGGCAAGAGCGCCGAGCGTATTGCCGTGATAGCTCTGCCGGCGTGCGATGAGATGGCGCCGTTGCGGCTCGCCTTTCTCGACAAAATATTGCCTGGCCATCTTGAGCGCGGCCTCGACCGCCTCCGAGCCGCCGCTGACTAGATAGACGTGGTCCAAGCCTTTCGGCGCGTCCTCGACCAGCCGATCCGCCAAGCGCTCCGCCGCTTCGGTGGTGAAGAAGCTGGTGTGGGCGTAGGCGATGCGGTCAAGCTGGGTGTGCAGTGCAGCGATCACGTCGGGATGGCCGTGGCCGAGACAGGACACGGCCGCGCCGCCCGACGCGTCGATATAGGACTTGCCCTCGGCATCGAACAGTTCGATGCCTTGGCCGCGAATGGCGACCGGCAGCGTCGAGTGGATGGTTCGATGAAGAATGTGTGTCATCGACGGTCCCTCATGGGCATTTTCTTCGGCGGACGTTGGTTCAGATGGGTCTTGAGAGCAGCGCCCTGCTCATCGAAACGTCGCAGCGACTCAACAGCGCCCTCGCCTGCCTGCCCTGCGACAAGAGCACCGAGGACCTCAGCAACGATGAAAGCTGGCGTCATGGTGTGGAAAAAGGACGGACTGCCGGTCGGCACGACGACTAGGTGATCGGCAAGCAGCGCCAAGGGCGCTACCCCGCTGTCGGTGATCGCAATGACCGGTACGCCGCGGCCGGCAGCGT
This sequence comes from Mesorhizobium sp. M0408, assembly GCF_040321495.1. Lineage (NCBI taxonomy): Bacteria > Pseudomonadati > Pseudomonadota > Alphaproteobacteria > Hyphomicrobiales > Phyllobacteriaceae > Mesorhizobium > Mesorhizobium sp. M0408. The sequence continues at coordinate 163,164 of NZ_JAMYRO010000002.1, forward strand.
ACTCGACAAGCTCGATGGTGAAGCGCGTGTAGGGCAGGACGCTGGCGGCGATCAGCACGTCGTCCTTGGTCGCATGGGCCAGAGCGTCGCCATCGGTTCCGCCGATGCCGTGCAGCAGCACCGACTTCTCGCCGATCAGCGACAGGATGTAATGCAGATGCCAGGCGACTGCGTGGCTCGAGCGCAGGCCGAGGCAATAGACGCGCCTTGCCGCACTCAGCGCCCTGGCCGTCTCGACCAGACGGTCGATCGACCTGCCTTCGGCGAGATGGGAAAGCTGGCTGGAAATCGAATCCAGAATATCGGCCGCCAGCGCGTGGTCGCCCTTGAGCTTTTGGCTGGCCACCTGAAGGCCCGCCTTGCCGGCGAAACCGATTTCGCCGTCCCGGATCGCGGCGGCGTAGATATCGCGTACCGCCTCGTAGCCATCAAGGCCGAGATGCTGGGCCAGCCGCGTCATCGTCGCCGGCTGCACTCCTGCGTGCCTGGCCTGCTCGCGCATAGACAACAGCGCGACATCATACGGCTTATCAAGGACATAGCGCGCAGCGGACCGAAGCTGCGCCGACATACCGTCGAAGGCAGTGACGATCTGTCCAGCAAGCTCTTCCTGGTCCATGGATATTGCTAGCTCGCCAGACCAGCGATTGCAACGTCTGTTTCAGTGTGATCAAAGACTGATTCATATGCATCTTGTCACTTACAGAACGTTCCCATGAAGCCGCCCCATGGTCTCGACCGCATCGCCATAGCCGTCGCCCCGAACGGGGGACGTCGCAGCAAGGCCGACCATCCGGCGATTCCGCTGACACCAGCCGAACTTGCGAGGACGGCCGCGGAATGCGCCGATGCCGGTGCGGCTATGATCCACGTTCATGTCCGTGACAGAAGCGACAATCATCTGCTCGACGCCGACGCCTACCGCCAGGCGATCGCCGCCATCCGCGGTGCTGCCGGCGACCGCTTGGTAATCCAGATCACCTCCGAAGCGCTCGGTATCTATTCGCCGGCCCAACAGATGGCCGTCGTACAAGATGTAAAGCCGCAAGCTGTCTCCCTGGCGCTTCGCGAAATCGTTCCTGATGCCGGATCGGAACTCGCCTTCGTGCGCTTCATGGCCTGGCTGCACACCGAGGGGGTTGCGCCGCAGATCATCCTCTATTCGCCCGAGGAGGCCGTCAGGCTTTCGGACATGCAGCAGCGCGGACTGATCCCCTGGGCAAGCATACCGGTTCTCTACGTGCTGGGCCGCTACACGCCGGGACAGACGTCCGTTCCTGCCGATCTCTTGCCATTCCTTGCGGCGAACATGCCGCGCTTCGACCATTGGAGCGTCTGCGCCTTCGGCCGCAACGAAGCGGCGTGCGTGACCGCCGCCGCGTTGCTTGGCGGCCATGTCCGGGTCGGCTTCGAAAACAATCTTTTCCTTCCGGACGGCAGCATAGCCTCGTCCAACGCCGAGCTGGTAGCGACCGTCGCACGCATACTCGCCGACTGCGGTGTCAAGATCGCCTCGGCCGCCGAGTTGGCGGCTCAATGGAACGCGCCGTTTCGTTCCATATGACAAACCAAAGCCTATTTTCGGCGGCAAGCTCGCGCAAGGCATAGAGAGGCGGCTGCAATGTCATCGCCACGGAAGAACGACGTGTCCCCGCCCGCGGCGCGGCGATTGCAACAACAGTGCCGGTCGTTGTAACCATTCCGGCCGCTTGATTTTGGAGGAGACGCAGCATGGACCGATTCACCGGCGGTTGCCTGTGCGGCAACGTCCGAATTATCGCGTCGGGGCGCCCATACCGGGTCGGCCTTTGTCACTGTCTTGACTGCCGCAAGCATCATGGCGCCCTTTTTCACGCTTCCGCGATTTTTCCTGAGGATGCGGTGACGATCGACGGCGAAACACGCGACTATGCCGGGCGGTTTTTCTGTCCCCGCTGCGGCTCCTCCATTTTCGGACGCACCGCAGACGAAATCGAAGTAAACCTGGGGTCGCTGGATGCGCCTGACCAGCTGATGCCAACCTACGAAAGCTGGATCATCCGTCGCGAGGCCTGGTTGCCGCCGTTTCCGCTCACCAGACGATACGAGCGCGATCGTGACGCCACGGGTCGCTTTGAGGAATAGGTCGCACGAACGCTGCCGAGGAGGCAACGACATCAGAACACGGATGAGGCCGCCTTCTCGCGCCGCTAAAATGTGAACTTGCACGCTTACAAGGTGCGCTGCCTTCATCCACATTGCCCCATAGGCATTCGTGAGCGCCTAAGGTGACCCGTGACAGCCAAGGCGCCGTACCTTAGAGGAGGATCGCAGGGGATGGGATTCATCGTCGCGATCCTGACGTAGGCTTTGTACAGAGCGCCGCGTTCAATGCTGGCCGTTTAGGAGGTCACGCCGGAAGATCGGCCTTGCGGAAGCCATCAACGAAATGCCCAAGCAGCGCAGCGTCGTGGAATGGCACTGTCGTGGTCCAGTGGCCCGCCGCCTCGAAACGATGATCACAGGCTAGTGGTCGCGGCGACAATCAACCCGCCCAAGACGGCGACATTGATGGTGAAGCCGGTACGAAGCGCTTCGCGTTCATCGCCGCTGTAGCGCCAGAAGTTGAGCGCCATGAACGACGCCGCAATGGTGAATGCGGCCAAGGTCGCGGCGGGAAACGGTCCACCAAGGCCCGTTGCTAAGCAAAAGCCACCTGCAATCTCAAGCACCGATCCGGCCGCGAGAAGAGGCCTGGGAGCAGGAAAGCCCCGCTCGGCCAGGGACGCTGCAACCGCCCGGAACCTGAGGAAATGCTCGGCGCCCGCCCAGATAAAGACGCAGCCGAGCAAAACCAATCCGAGGTGGTGGAAGAACGCGATCATTCCTTGCTGCCGTCCTCGGTGTAAACCGCAAGCTCGTAACCATCCGGGTCCGCGAAATGGAAGCGCCTGCCGCCCGGGAATCCATAGATCGGCCTGACGATCTTGCCTCCCGCCTGCTCGACCCGCTTGACCGTTCCCGGCAAATCATCTGCATAGAGGATGACGAGCGGGCCTCCTCCGGACCTCGCTGGGCCAGCGGCAAAGCCACCTGACAAGCGCCCGTCGTTGAACTCGCAATATTGCGGGCCGTAGTCGGTGAAGGTCCAGCCGAAGGCCTTTCCGTAGAAGTCGCGTGACCGCTGAATGTCTTTCACGTTGAATTCGACGTAGTCGATCCGTTGATCGTTGTTGTTGCTCATGACGCATACCTCTCGTGTGATGTACGACGCCGAAAGATAAGCACGCATCTCGCTTGCCGGATTGAACGAAACGGCCATCGACGTATGAGCCGCACACGGCGCTGCCGATGGCGATGCACGTAGCATCACCCCTCACCTGCCCTCTTCCTTCCGGCCGGAAGAAAACAACCGATTCTTGCAACCGTTCTCGATTGGCAGACGTTGTCGGTCGTGCAGATTCTTGTCTCGAGCGACGGCGGGCGCAGCCACTGCGTCGTAGGTTCACCGCCGGTAGTCCGAAGAGGAGCGAGATGAGCGATCCCGTCCCAGCGCAGGCAACGGGTTCATTTGAGCAACGTCCAGCGTCGGCGCGGCTTCGCGGGAGCTTTGCTTCGGTGTGGGTGCATCGAATGGACCCGGCGGGCTCACCGCCGATCGTCATCATGCCCGACGCAACGATCGATCTGCAATGGATCGGAGGCAGCTTCCGAATTGCTGGCCCTGACAAGGAGCCGCAGACCGTGGTTCTCGCGGCAGACGAGAGCGTGATCGGCTTGCGCTTTCATCCTGCCACGGCGGCGGCATGGCTCGGCGTGCCGCAAATCGAGCTTGTCGGCCAGAGGCTGTCGCTCGACGATTTATGGGGAGCGCGAGCCCGGCGCCTCGCCAGCCGCGTGCGCGCTGGTGACAATCTCGAGGATCTGGCCTGCTCGCTCCAACAGGTCGTCGCCGAGGAGGCGGCCTCCCACGCGACAGACGTTCCCATGCAGGCGGCATATCGCTTGATTGAGCGCGGGCCGCCACCCGACGCGCCTCTCATCCCCTGGTTGATGCGCGCGCTCGAGATGAGCGAAAGGACGTTGCGCCGGCGCTTCGACGAGAGCTTCGGCTATGGCCCCAAGACGCTCGACCGTATCCTCCGCTACCAGCGCTTTCTGCGGCTTTCGAGCCAATCGAACAGCGCTACGGCCATCCTGGCAGCCGAGGCGGGCTATTCCGACCAGGCGCATCTTGTCCGCGAGAGCCGACGCCTGACAGGAAGCACCCCGCGACAGATTCATCGGCTGCTGCAGAACGGGTGAAACCTCTCGGCGCGTCCTTCGACTTGGCGGCGCGCTGTTGGCCGTTTTGTTCAAGTCTTCATTGTCGCCCGACTTTATCCTGGTGTCTCCGACAACCAGAGGAGACTGCCATGAAACCGCGCATTTCGGTTTTGACTATCGCTGTCGCCGACCTCGAGAGTTCTCTCGCATTCTACCGCGACGGTCTCGGCTTGCCGACGGAAGGGATCATCGGCCGCGAGTTCGAGCATGGCGCCGTCGCGTTCTTCACGCTGTCCGGCGGGTTGAAGCTCGCGATCTGGGCGCAGGACGACCTCGCCTACGACACCGGCCTCCCCAAGGCGCCGATCAGCTCGACCTCGTTCACGATCGGACACAACGTTGTGCGCCGCGAAGAAGTCGATCAAGTGATGGATGAGGCCGCCCGCGCCGGAGCCGAGATCATCAAGCCTGCCCGGGACACATTCTTTGGTGGGTACGCCGGATATTTCCGCGACCCGAACGGACACCTGTGGGAGGTCGTCTGGAACCCCGCCAACATACCGAGTGAGAATCCTCTTTAAGGGCGGCGCGGGCCTGCAGTCTCGCCGGTGCTGGCAAATTCTGTCGGCACCGGGCGGGCGGCATGCTTTCCCTGGCAACTAGGCAAGTTCGACGGCAGGCCACCGGCACAATCTTAAGCGCTGATTATGTAGCTCTATCCAGATTCGCCTCGCCTGCGTGACGCATCATGCGGCGGAAGCTCATTGAGATATGCGCCCGCCTTATGTGCCCGATGGACTCCCAGTCGCCGATCTCAGCGGCGGCAAGGACCTCTTCCATTTCGCGGCGGAACGCGGTGAATTCCTCGACAAGGCCCAATTGCGGCATCAGCTTCAGGACGACGCGCGCGACCTGAAAATACAGGCGCTCGCTGATCTCGCGCAGTGGCTGGTTGCCGGTCATCGCCGTGAGCTCGTAGAAAAAATCCATGTTGAGGCGCAGGAAAGCGCGCTGGTCGGGATTGAGTATATCGGAATCGCAGCGCGCGATGAGCGCCCGTATCCGGTCGAGGTCGTCCGCCGTGCGCGGGATCGGCGAAAGCTTGCCGACGAGGAGCGCCAGCTCCAGGCGCAGATGATAGACCTGCTGCAATTCCTCGATGTCGACGTCGGTGACGATCGTGCCGACGCCGTGGACGGATTGAACCAGACCCTCGGATTCAAGGCGCGCCAGCACGCGCCGGACCGGCGTGCGGCTGATCTCGAATTCCTGGGCAAGTTCTTCCTCGGACAGGTGGCTTCCCGGCGCATAATCGAGCAGGCAGATGCGGTCGCGCAATATCCGGTAGATGCGCTCGAACCGCTCTCGCGCGGAGAGCGGGCGCGGCGGCGCGGCGGTCACCGTCGTGGGCGGCTTGGCCTCTGTCTCGATCGTCACCCAGCCTCCAGGACAGCGTGCAGGAATTGCCGTGTCCGCTCGTTCTTGGGAGCACCAAACAGTTCGCTTGGCGGTCCCTGCTCGCAGATCTTGCCTTGATAGAAGAAACAAACGCGGTCGGAAAACTCCTTGGCGAAGCCCATCTGATGGGTGACCATCAGCATGGTGAGATCATGCTCGCGCCCGATTTGCCTTATCACCTGCAGCACTTCGCCGACAAGCTCCGGGTCGAGCGCCGACGTCACCTCGTCGAACAGCATGATCTTGGGCCGCATGGCCAGCGCCCTGGCGATGGCGACGCGCTGCTGCTGGCCGCCGGAAAGCTGTGATGGATAGTGGTCCTTCTTCTGGGCCAGACCGACCAGCTCCAGCAGCTCGGCCGCTCTTGCCTCGGCGTCCGCCCGCTTCATTCCGAGCACCGTTATCGGCGCCTCTATGCAGTTCTGCATCGCCGTCATATGCGGAAACAGGTTGAACGACTGGAACACCATGCCGATCTTGGCGCGGATCTTGCGGATGTGGGCGAGATCGGCGGGAACAAGCTTGCCGTTCCTCTCCATATGGGTCAGCGGCTCGCCTTCGACCCAGATGACGCCGTCATTGATCGTCTCCAGCGTCATCAGCATGCGCAGCACCGTCGTCTTGCCCGAACCCGACGGACCGATGACCGAGACTTTTTCGCCGCGCGCTATTTCGAGATTGAGCCCGTCGAGAACGGTTAACGTGCCGTAGCGTTTCGATACATTGTCGAAGCGGACCATCGGTTGTTCAGTCATCGGGTGGTCCTCCGGTTGAGCAGCCCTTCGAGGGAGCGGATGAGCGCCGCCGAAACCAGGCTCATGGCAAGGAAAAACAGGCCGACCAGCGTGATCGGCTCGGTGTAGCGGAACGTTTCGGAGCCGATGATCTTGGCGGTCTGCATCAGTTCCATCACGGCGATTGCGGAAAGCAACGGCGTTTCCTTGAACAAGGCCACCAGATAATTGCCGAGCGCCGGAACGATCGGCGGGATCGCCTGCGGAATGATGATGTCGCGGAACGTCGTCCAGGACGAGAGATTGAGCGCGATCGAAGCTTCCCACTGGCCGCGATGGATGTTGTCGAAACCGGCGCGATAGACCTCGGAGCAATAGGCGGCGTAGTGGATGCCGATGGCCAGCACCCCGGCGGTGAAAGCGTCGAGCACGACACCGAATTTCGGAAAGACGAAATAGAGAAAGAATATCTGGATAAGCAGCGGGGTCGAGCGGATCAGCTCGACCAGCACCGAAATCGTCCAGCTGGTCCATGGCACGGCGATGCGGACGACCGCCAGCACCAGACCGAGCGAGGCGGCAAGTGCAAAGCCGATCAGCGTCGCCTCGATGGAAATGACGGCGGCGCGGGCAAGCACCGGCAGGATTTCCAGGGCAAATCCCCAATCCCAGATCATGCCGCCTTCCCCCGCGCCAGTCCGAGCGACGCCCGCCTTTCAAGAAGCCGCATGCCGATGGTCACAACCAGCGACATTGCCAGGTACATCAAAAGAACGAGGGTGAAGATCGGAATGGTCTTGAACGTGTTCTGGTTCATTTGCTGCGCCTTGAAGGCGAGATCCGAAAGCGTGATCAGCGAGACCAGCGCCGTCGATTTCAGAAGCTCGATGAACAGATTGCCCCAGGGTGGGATCATCGCGACAAAGGCCTGCGGCAGGATGATCCGACGCAACATCTGCGGGCGGCTCATGTTCAATGCCGTACACGCTTCCCACTGCCCGCGGGCGACGGACAGGATCGCGCCGCGCACGCACTCCGATCCATAGGCGCCGACATTCAGGCCGAGCGCGAGCACCGCCACCACGAACGCGTTGATCGTGACGCCGAATTGCGGGAGCACGAAAAACAGCCAGAACAATTGCACCAGTGCCGACGTTCCGCGGAAGATCTCGACGTAAACCGTGGCCAGCCATCTGAGCGGCGTCGGGCCGTACATCCTTGCAAGTGCCGCAAGCACGCCCATGACAATTGCCAGCAGGCTGCCGAGGACGGCGATCTCGATTGTCAGGACCGCGCCTTGCAGCAGCCCCGGCATAAACACTTGATATGATTCCTGTGTTGCCAAGGCACCGATCACGACAAGCGCGATGACCAGCATGGCAACGAGCGTACGGATACCCATGCGATTCCCCCAAGGAAAAAGGGCGGCGCTTTCGCGCCGCCAGCAGTTGGGAACCTATTTGCCAGCGCAGAGCTCTGCGGTGGTCTTGTTGGGGAGATAATCCTTGCCGAAGCCGAGTGGCTCGACCAGCGCGATATGCTCCGGCGAACCGAGGAACTTCTTCAGCTCGGCGTTGAAAGCCTCCTGCAGGTCGGTGTCTTCCTTGCGGAAGCCGAAGCCGCCATGACCTTTTACCGATTTGCCGGCGACCTCGCCGAAGGGCTTGGTCGATTCGACGCCGTCGGCTTTCTTGGCCATGTCGGCGATCGAAAGAGCGGTCAGCGCGGCTGCATCGGCGCGGCCCGACTGGACGGCGGCGACCAGGCTTGACTGGTCGGGCAAGGAGACGATCTGCCCGCCGGCAACGCCCGCTTCCTTGGCGAAGCCGCCTTCGACGGCGCCGGCCATCACGGCAAGCTTGAGATCCGGATTGTCCTTGATGCTGGAAAAATCCTTGATGCCTTTCGGATTGCCTTTTGCCACCAGCATAGCCTCGCCGATGCCGTAGGACGGCTCGGAGTAGTTGATCTCGGCGCAGCGCTTCGGAGTGATGAACATGCCGGCGGCGATGATGTCGAAGCGGCCGGCCTTGAGACCCGGAATGAGCGAGCCGAATTCGGTCAAAACACCGTCGACCTGCGGTATGCCCATCTTGGCGAGCACCGCCTTGGCGACTTCAGGGGCCTCGCCGGTCAGCTTGCCGTCTGGCGTGGCGTAACCGAACGGCGCCTCGTTGGCGAAACCGACGCGGATGTAGCCGTCCTTCTTGGCCCGTTCGAGGGTGGTTTCCGCGTGAGCGGACAACGACGTCAATGACGTCGCGGCGAGCGCGATGCAGGCAGCCGCCTTCACGACCATACGGCGCGATATCGATGATTTGAGCATGCTTTTCTCCCATTGGACAACTGTGGATGGTTCCCAGGGCGCGGCCTTCTTCGAGGTCGACGCCTGCTAGATCAGACGTATACAACTGCCCTAGACATTTCGCAAGCAGAGATATAGAAACCATGAAAATTCGGCGATAATTCGCAGTTAGCCAGCAAATTGACGTCGAGTTGTGCACAATTTGGCCTAGTTGCCATTTACAAAAGGCAAACGGCGTACCTGGAAGGCAGGATTTCGGTGGCGACCGCGAACGGCTTCGGGACATTCACGCAAGCGGAGTATGGGCAGCGCCTCGCCGGCGTGAAGACACGCATGCAAAAAGCCGGCTTCGATCTCATCGTTTGTCAGGATCCCGCCAACATGTGCTGGCTGACCGGCTATGATGGATGGTCGTTCTACGTTCCGCAGTGCGTGCTCGTCCATCTGGAGGAAGACCGGCCGATCTGGTTCGGCAGGGCGCAGGATGCCAAGAGCGCACGCCTAACCACCGGCCTCCCGGAGAAAAACATCGTGCCGTTCTCGGAACGGCTGGTGCAGCAGCCCGTCGAACACCCTTATGACGAACTCGCCCAACTGATCCGGTCGCGTGGTTGGGGAAAGGCCCGCATCGGCGTCGAGATGGACGCGCATTATTATACGGCGCGCTGCCACGCCCATCTGGTCCAAGGGCTGCCCGACGCGCACTTCGCCAACAACCACGATCTCGTTAACTGGGCGCGGCTGGTCAAATCCGAAGCCGAGATGGTGCTGATCCGCGAGGCGGGTGCGATCTGCACGCATGCCATGAACCGCGCCATCGAGAAAATGCGGCCCGGTGTGCCTCAGAACCATGTCATTGCCGAAATCTATCACGCGCAGATCATGGGCGTGCCCGGAGCGGGCGGCGACTATGCCGCGATCTGTCCGCTGATGCCCGTTGGCGAGGGCACCAGCACGCCGCATCTGACGTGGTCCGACGCGCCGCTGCCGGACAGCGGCCTCGCCATTCTGGAGATCGCCGGCGTGCGGCGCCGCTATCATGCGGCCCTGACCCGGACGGTGCATTTTGGCCAGCCGCCGCAAGCCATCCTCGACATGGCCAAGGCGATCGTCGAGGGCGTCGACGCTGGCCTCGAGAAGGCGCGCCCCGGCAACACCGCCGAGGAGGTGGAAGCCGCCTGGCAGGCAGTGCTGCAGAGGAACGGGCTGAAGAAGGAAAGCCGCGTCGGCTATCCGGTCGGGCTCGCCTATCCGCCCGATTGGGGTGAACGCACCGCAAGCCTTCGTCCCGGCGACACCACCGAGATGCAGCCCGGGATGTGCTTCCATTTCATGGCCGGCGTTTGGCTCGACGATTTCGGCATCGCCATCTCGGAATCCTTCGTCGTCACGGATCGCGGCGGCGAACGCCTCTGCGACGTGGCGCGCGAACTCGTCGTCATCGACTGACATGGCGGCCGGGAAACCGGCTGCCGAAAAGACCATGCCCGCCAGCAAGCCGGCAACAAGCACGAGGACGCCCGATGGACCGCAATCCGTTTTCCGAAGCCGAAATCGCTGGCCGCCTTGCCAAGGTCCGCACTGCTCTAGCCGAGCGCGAGCTCGACGGGGCGGTCTTCGCCTCGCCGGAGAACGTCTTCTATCTCACCGGGCTCGATCACTGGGGGTATTTTGCCCCTCACCTGCTGATCGTCCCGCTCCAGGGAAAACCTGTCCTGGTCACCCGCTCGATGGAAATGGTGACGATCGAGAAGCAGGTAAAGGCAGCGGAATTCCGTGGTCACTCCGACAGCGAAACGGCGGCCGACCTTGCCGCGCGGGTGCTTGCGGAGCTCGGCCTGTCCGGCAAGCGGATCGGTCTCGAATACTGGACGGCCGGCCTTAGCCATGGACTTGCCGTGGCACTCCAGATGCAAGCCGATGCCAAGTGGAGCGATGTCTCCGGTCTGATCGACAAGATGCGGCGGGTGAAGAGCGCCGACGAACAAGTGCTGATGCGGCGGGCCGCAAAGGTGACGGACGCCGGTGCCGGTGCCGCGATCGCCGCGATCTCGGATGGCGCTTCCGAACAGGAGGTCGCCGCCCAATGTGTTGCGGCAATGATCCGCGCCGGCGGTCATGCGCCGGGCTTCGGACCGTTCATCCGCCCGGCCGCGCGCCTGGGTGAAGAACACACGACCTGGGGCGACGGGATCTACCGCAAGGGCGAGCCGGTCTTTGTCGAATTGTCCGGGTGCATCTCACGCTACCACGCCCCGCTCGGCCGGCTCGTTCGCATCGGCCACATCAGCGACGAAGACGCCGCAATGGCGGAAGTGACCGCCAAGGCGTTCAACGCTGTCGTCGAGGCGCTGCGGCCGGGCGCCAAGGCGCGCGATGTCTACGCCGCCTGGCAGGCTGTCGCCGACGCGGCCGGTCTTTCCCACTATCGCCGCCATCACTGCGGTTATCTTGTCGGCGCCGGCCAGCCGCCATCATGGACCGGCGGAAATTCGGTGACCGGCTTAAAGCACGATTCCGACCTCGAGATCGAGACCGGGATGAGCTTCCACATCCTGTCATGGCTGATGGGCACCGGTCGCGGCGATGACTTCGTTTCCAACACGGTGCTGTTGACCGATGCGGGCGCCGAAGTGCTTACCCGCACGCCGGCCGGCCCGATCGTTCGATAGGCCTGCACACATGGCGCGCTACTCGGCATTTTCGATCTTACGCAACGCGCTGTCCGGCCAGAAGAATTGGCAGCGCGCCTGGCGTGCGGCGGAGCCAAAACCGTCCTATGACGTGATCGTCATCGGCGGCGGTGGACACGGCCTCGCCACCGCCTTCTACCTTGCCGAGAACCACGGCATCCGCAACGTCGCGGTGCTCGAAAAGGGCTATGTCGGCGGCGGCAATGTCGGCCGCAACACTACCGTCATCCGCTCCAACTACCTGCTCGACGGCAACACCCAGTTCTACGAATTCTCGATGAAGCTTTGGGAGGGCATGTCGCGGGCGCTGAATTTCAACGTCATGTTCTCGCAGCGCGGCCAGCTCGTCACAGCGCATTCGGCCGATCAGCTCGACGGCTTCAGCCACCGCGCCAATGTCATGCGGCTGAACGGCATCGATGCCGATATCCTCGACCGAGAAGACGTGCGCCGGCTGGTGCCTTATCTCGACTTTTCCGACACCGCCCGCTTCCCGATCCATGGCGCTATCTTCCAGGGCCGGGCGGGCACGGCGCGCCACGACGCCGTCGCCTGGGGCTATGCGCGCGCCGCCGACGGCCATGCCGTCGACATCATCCAGAACTGCGAAGTGACCGGCTTCCTCCGCGACCGCGACAGTATCGTCGGCGTCGAAACGACGAAAGGCCGGATCGGCGCCGGCAAGGTCGGCCTCGCTGTTGCCGGTCATACATCCGTGCTCGGTGTCAAGGCCGGCCTTGAACTGCCGATCGAAAGCCACGTCCTGCAAGCCTTTGTCACCGAACCGCTGAAGCCGCTGGTAGATCACGTCGTCGCTTACGGCGCCGACCATTTCTACGTCAGCCAGTCCGACAAGGGCGGGTTGGTCTTCGGCGGCAATCTCGACGGCTACAATTCATACGCCCAGCGCGGCAATCTCGGCGTCGTGCGCGAGGTGGCGGAGGCGGCGATTGCATTGATGCCGTGCATTTCGCGCGTCCGCCTGCTGCGCCATTGGGGCGGCGTCATGGACATGACGCCCGATGCCAGCCCGATCATCTGCCCGACGCCGATCGACGGCCTCTATCTCAACGGCGGCTGGTGCTATGGGGGCTTCAAGGCGACGCCGGCTTCCGGCTGGTGCTTCGCCCACACGATCGCCACCGGCAAGCCGCATCCCTTGGTCGCGGCCTACGGGCTCGATCGTTTCCGCACCGGCCACACGCTCGACGAGGCCGGCGCCGGCCCCTCCGCCTGGCTGCAATAGGAGGCGGGACAAAATGCTGCGCATCGAATGCCCCTGCTGCGGCCCGCGCGATCATGACGAGTTCCGCTACGGCGGCGATGCCTCGGTCACGCGTCCGGCCCATGACGATCCCGATCCAGAGGCCTGGTATCGTTACGTCTATATCAGGACAAACCCGGCCGGCCAGCACCGCGAATTCTGGCAGCACGTGACCGGCTGCCGCCAATGGATGGTGGTCGAACGCGACACACGCAACCACGCGATCGCATCCGTCGACTTCGCCAGGAAATCGACTGTCAGGAAACAACGGGCATGAGTTCGAACCGCAAACGCCTGCCAGTGGGTGGCCGTATCCGTCGCGAGGTGCCGGTCAATTTCACCTTCGACGGCCGCAAGCTGATTGGGTATCGCGGCGACACGCTTGCCTCGGCGCTGCTCGCCAACGGCGTTACCCTGGTCGGTCGCAGCTTCAAATATCATCGTCCACGCGGCATCTTTTCAGCCGGACCCGAGGAGCCAAATGCGCTGGTTACGCTCGGGAGCGCCGGCAGGCGCGAGCCGAACCTGCCGGCGGCGACACTGGAACTCGCCGACGGCATGGTCGTGGAGAGTCAGAACCGCTGGCCATCGCTTGCCTTCGACGTGCAAAGCGTCAACGGGCTGTTGGCACCGCTTCTGTCCGCCGGCTTCTACTACAAGACCTTCATGGGCCCGACGCGCCGCGCCTGGATGTTCTACGAACATTTCATCCGCAAGGCGGCCGGCCTGGGTAGAGCCGGCACCGGCCCGGATCCCGACCGCTATGAGGTTCGTCATGCCTTCGCCGATGTCGCCATTGTCGGCGGCGGCCCGGCGGGATTGTCGGCGGCGCGGGCAGCGGCCGCGGTCGGGGCGCGGGTTGCGCTGATCGAGCAGGATTTCCTGCTTGGCGGCCAGCTTCTGGCGGAACCGTCCGACAGCGCAGCGGCTGGATGGTTGAGGCAGGCCGAGGCCGAGTTGGAGGGCTTCGAAACCGTCGCGCTGATGAAGCGGACGACCGCTTTCGGCAGCTATGACGGCAATGTCCTTGGACTGGTCAAACAGCGCGATCCAACCGATCCGAAGCCGAATGGCGAGGCCCGCCAAACGGTCACTATGCTGCGCGCCCGCTCGATTGTTTTCGCCACCGGCGCCATCGAGCGGCCGATCGTGTTCTCGAATAATGACCGGCCCGGCGTGATGCTTGCCTCGGCCGCCCGGACCTATCTCAACCGTTTCGCCGTCCTGCCGGGCAAGAAAATCATTGTCGCCACCACCAATGACGGTGCCTGGCGCACCGCCTTCGACTATGCCGCAGCCGGCGCGGAGGTGACGGTTGCCGATCTGCGCGCCGTCCCGCCCGCAGCACTTGCCGCGGAAGCCGCACGGCTCGGCGTGGTGGTGCGGGCCGCAACGCGCATCGTCGACCTGCACGGCGGCCATGCCGTCAGGCAAGTAACGCTCAACGGGCCGGAGGGCCAGTCCTCGGCCGCCTGTGACCTGGTCTGCGTGTCCGGCGGCTGGTCGCCAACTGTGCATCTCACCTCGCACCTGGGGAGCAAGCCCACCTACCGCGACGACATCGACGGCTTCGTGCCGGGTTCGTTTCCGGCCGGCCGGTTCGGCGCCGGCGCGATGATGGGAACCTATGCGACGGCCGATGCCATCGACGACGGTCATCGCGCCGGTAGCGAGGCCGCAGCCTCCTGCGGCAAGTCGGCGCCGGTGCCCGCTCCGTCGAAACTCGATCTGGACGAGACCGCCACGAGTTCACTTCGCGAGATCCCTTCCGTTGGACGTGGAAAGGCCTTCGTCGATTTCCAGATGGACGTGACGACCGGGGATATCGAGCTCGCCCATCGTGAGGGCTATGAATCGGTCGAGCACCTGAAGCGCTACACCACGCTCGGCATGGGCACCGACCAGGGCAAGACCAGCAATTTTGCCGCACTTGCCGCGATGGCCGCCCTGCGCAAGGCAACAATCCCCGAGACCGGCGCCACGACCTTTCGGCCGCCCTATACGCCCGTGGCGATCGGCGCGCTTGCCGGGCGCGCAATCGGCCATCATTTCAAGCCGATCCGCCGCACGCCGATGCACGATTGGCACATGGCGAACGGCGCCAAGATGCTCGAGGTCGGGCTCTGGATGCGGCCCTATTTCTACCGGCAGTCGGGGCGTAACGTGAACGAGGCCTACGTCGCCGAAATGCGGACCGTACGTCAGGCGGCGGGCCTGATGGACATCTCCACGCTCGGCAAGATCGATGTCCAGGGCCCGGATGCGGCAATCTTCCTCGACCGCGTCTATGCCAACGGCTTTGCCAAACTGGCGATAGGCCGCGCCCGCTACGGCGTCATGCTGCGCGACGACGGTATCGTCTTCGACGACGGCACCACGACGCGGCTGGCGGAAAACCGGTTCTTCATGACCACCTCGACCGCCAAGGCCGCCGATGTGCTGTCGCGTCTCGAATTCCTGCTCGACACGGCCTGGCCGGATTTGCGCGTGGCCGTTACCTCGGTCAGCGATGAATGGGCGGCGATGTCGGTTGCTGGGCCTAACAGCCGCGCGATCCTGAATGCAGCGTTTCCCGCTCTCGACGTTTCCGAGGAGGCGCTTTCGCATATGGGACTACTCGAAAGCGAATGGGAGGGCCGTGCGCTCCGCATCCTGCGTCTCAGTTATTCCGGCGAGCGCGCTTACGAAGTCTATGTCGGCGCCACTGCCGGTGAACAGCTCTGGAGCCGCTTGCTCGAAGCCGGCAGACCCTTCGACCTGAAGCCTTACGGTGTCGAGGCGCTTGGCGCGCTGCGCGTCGAAAAGGGCCATGTCGCCGGACCGGAGATCGATGGGCGCACGACGCTCGACGATCTCGGCCTCGGCCGCATGGCCGGCAAGCGCAGCGGCTTCGTCGGCGACGTCCTGCGACGGCGCCCTGCCCTCCGGGCGCCCAACCGGCAGCGTCTGGTCGGGCTGGAATGCATCGAAGAGGGAAAACGCCTGCGCGGCGGCGCCATCCTGTTCCTGCCGGATGAGAAACCCCATGGCCATGGGCGCGGTCGCGTCACCTCCGTCACCTTCAGCCCCGAACGCGGCCATTATGTCGGGCTGGCCCTGCTTGCCGGCGACGTCGCGGCAGAAGGAAGCGAGCTCGTGGCGATCTATCCGATGAAGGCCGAAACGGTTCGCGCCCGCGTTGTCTCGCCGGTATTCATCGATCCGCAGGGAGAACGGCTGCATGGCTAGCTTGACCTCTTCTCGGGATTTCAGCCTGTGCGTGGCGGATTGTCCGCTTATCCAGATCGAGGGCTGGGACGCGACACTGAGACAATTCGAAAAGAGCGTCTCGGCGTCGCTCAACACGAAACTTCCCGCTTCGGTCGGAGAGACGGTTCGCCACAAGGGCCTTTTAACCATCCGCGTTGCACCTCGCCGCCTTTGGCTGGCTCTCGACGAAGGCACAGAAGCGCCAGCCCTTGTCGTCGACCCCGATCTCGGCTGTTCCGTGCCCCTCGGGGAAGGTCGTGTTCGTTTGAAAATGGCCGGCCCTGGTATCGCAAGGCTTCTGTCCGGCTGCATTGCCGTCGACTGGCACGCGCCGACCGCCGCTCCGGGCCGCGCCGTGCAAACATCCTTCCATCACGTGCCCGTGCTCTTCCTGCGCACCGGCGAGACCGCGTGCGAACTCATCGTGCCGCGAAGTTTTGCCCGCAGCCTCTCGGATTGGATTGCCGGCGGCTAGCCAATACCGGTTCCTCGGGCAAGGGCCGGCTTTAGCGGCGATCCAAGCCGCCATCACGAAGCCATCTACTCTCTTGCCGGCCAGTCCTGCAGAAGCGTAATCCCAAACTTCGGCGCGGCTACTTTGAGCCGCTCGATATCGGCAGGCGTCGGCGGCCCGACCACCTCTCCCTTGCTGGGTTCATGGCCACCTTCGGCGAGAAACTGCTCGAACACACTTGGCGTGTCTATCAGGATATAGCGAACGAGTTGATTGCCGGGATTCATAAGCTGGTGCGGGATGCCCCGCTTCAAAAACATGCTCTCGCCGGGCGAGAGCGTTCGGACCACACCGTCCACAATTGCGGTCAAGTGCCCTTCGATGACGTAGACCGTCTCGTCGTCATTCGCATGAACATGGATTGGCGTTTTCGTGTGCCCGTCGCTTCTGTTTTCGAAGAGACTCAACAAGCCTCCCGTCTGTTCGCCGGAGACCAGTCGCTTCATGACGATGCCTGCGAGCACGAATTCTTTTGGTTCAACATCCGTCATTGATCCAATCCTGCCAGGCACATTTGGTGGGCCGTCAAGCAGACGAGCTGCGCAGCGACATCCGGCAAACGTCGAATTGGCTCACCCGGTTCCCGGTCGCCGGAGTTCCCTCTTCCCAAGCTCCGTTTGGACGAAAAGCCGGCTTCGTTCTCACCGGACATGCTGGCCGACATCCGCCAATTCGAGGGCGCCGCAGAGATCCGCCTAACTGACGGCAAAGCTGCAACGGGCTGCCAGGCTCTCGCCGGGCCCAAGCACCGACAGTCCATTCCATTTGTCGATCGAACCACGATTGTGAGCATCGACAGCATGACTGACCGGTTCAAAACAGAAGAAGTCGCTCTCGTCCGATGGCGAATAGACCAGGTAGAAATTCAAGGGCGATGAAGCTTCAATCCGCAGGCTGCAACTGTGCTCCGGCCACGATATGGTGGCGACGCCGTTCCAACCGGCAAACAGATTGTTTATCCATCCACTCGGCAATACGGCTGGGGCGCCGAAATTCCAGTCGGGACGGGTTTTGACATCCACAAACCGTTCAGGGAGGTGGTTGGGCAGTTCGAGACAAACCTGCGAGGCCGGCGCATGAAGCGCGGTTCGTGCCGTTCTCGGGAACCATGGATGGATGCCAAGCCCGAACGGCAATCTCATCGAGGCCCGATTGACGACGCGAAGTTTCAGCTCGAGCCCCTGTCCGGCCAGCGCGTAGCTCACCTCGGCGCGATATCGGTATGGGCCGGGCCCGTTGCTGATGAGCGACAGCTTTGCGTTGTCCTGCGTTACGCTGTCGACGTCCCACTCGCTCGAAAATCCATTGCCATGAATGGGAAATGGCTCGCCTGCAACATTGGCAGGCAGTTCGTGGAATTTGGAGTCGAATGTGAACCCGCCGCCCGAGATGCGATTTGACCATGGCAAAAGCAGGTTGCAGGCAAGGTCGAACGGTTTGCTGCTCCCGCCGTTTGGCCAAGGCCTGAAGAGCGGCACGCGTCCATGGTCCAGTCTCGCAAGACCTGCCCCAAGCGATGGGACGATTTCAGCGGACAGGTCTCCGCTTCTGATCTTGATCGTCCCGACCATCCGCTTCAGACGGTATCGGCCTTGGCAGCGGCGATCGGCTGTTGATGGCGGCCTTTGCGAGCCACTGCAAGAAGGTCGTTCGACGCGATCCCGATGAGCGCCTTCATCTGATCGTGTGCATCGTCGGCCCTCCGCATCCTGATTGCCTCCAGCACGTCGCCATGCGCGCTCAGCGTCTGCTGGTAATTAGCGGTGGCCGATGTGGTCAAGCGGAAGGAGAAGCTGAGGGCGGCCGCAAGCATATTGCCGAGATTGGCGAACACCGGGTTGCGGCTGGCACGAAGGATGGCGGTATGAAACCTGACGTCGGCATCGAGACACGCAGCGAGATCGTCCTGCGGAGCAATGCGCATGGCTTCATAGGCCGCTTCGATGACTGCGAGATCGCCTGACGTCGCCATCTTGGCCGCAAGTTGGGCGGCAGCGGGTTCAATGACCAGCCGCGCCTCGATCAATCCGCGGACGAAATCGAGATCGGGCTCGATATCGCGCATCCATTCCAGAACCTGTGCATCCAGCCTGTTCCATTCGCTCGACACGCGCACACGCGTCCCGGCCCGCTTGCGCGCCTCGATCAATCCTTTCGCCGAAAGCGTCAGAAGAGCATCGCGAAGCGCGGTGCGGCTCGCCCCGTAGATAACGCAAAGCTCGGCTTCCGTCGGCAGGACGGAGTGCTGGGCGTAGGAGCCGGCGAGGATGCGCTGTCCGAGATCGCGTGCGATGCGATCCTTGAGCGATGACGTGGTGCCATCTGCGGCAGGAATGTCCTGCTTGCCTTGGCCAGTCGAAGCGATCGCCGCGTCCATCGTCATGTCCTGTTCAAGTGGTACTCGGCAATTACCACAGCAAGTATCAGCAGCGAGCCCTTGGCAAGCAACTGATAGAAGGTTGGCACGGACGTCAGTATCATTCCGTTGTTGAGGACGCCAATGATGGCGACGCCCAGCAGTGCGCCGACGATCGTGCCCTTGCCGCCCTGCAAGGCGCAGCCACCCAGCACGGCCGCTGTGATGGCCTCGAGTTCCAGGCCTTGGGATCCGGATACGGGCTGCCCGGAGCCGGTACGGGCAGCCAACAGAATCCCGGCCAATCCGGCCGCCACTCCACTCATGATGTAGATGCCGACGCGGTAGCGGTTGATGTTGATGCCGGAGAAGCGTGCGACAACGGGATTGCCGCCCAAGGCATAGATGTTGCGGCCAACGATCGAGCGGGCAAGGAAGAGATGGAACACGATCGCGGTCAGCAAGAGAATCCAGATCAGCAAAGGCAGGCCGAGGATTCGTCCGATCCCGATGAAGCGGAAAGTGTCGCTGAAAATCGCGATCGATTGTCCATCGGACATGATGAACGCGATGCCGCGGAAGATCGCCATCGTACCGAGAGTCGCGATGACAGCGTTGACCCGCCCATAGGTGATGATGATGCCGTTCACGAGGCCGGCAAGACCGCCCAGGACCAGGCCGGCAAGAATACCCGCGGCGGGTGATCCGGTGGCCTGGATGGCCATTGCCGTCGATACTGTGGTCAGACCGACAATTGCGCCGACGGCAATATCGAGCCCTCCGGCGACAATAACCACGGTCTGGCTCATCGCCAGAACGCCCAGGATGGTAATGCCTAGACCGATGTTCAGCAGGTTTCGGCTGGAGAAGAACACGTCGCCTCTCAGGGTGCCGAAAATGAGCACGAGAATGGCGAGAGCAACAAGAAGGCTTATGTTGTGAATGCCGATGCGCTCTGCGATGCGCAAGGAAGCGCGCCTTTTGCCGGTTTGCGTTGTTGCTGTCCTGAGCTCAAGGCTGTTCACTGAATTTGTCCTCCAAGCGATGCTGCAGATTGAGGCATGGCATGTCTCAGGATCGTGGCCTCGTCGATGTCAGGGCGGGAAAGTTCGGCCGTGATCCGGCCTCCAGCCATAACAAGCACCCTGTCGGCCAGCCCGATCAGTTCCGGCATTTCCGAGGAAATCAGGATTATGCCGATGCCGCTGGCGGCGAGTTCGTCGATCAGGCGATAGATTTCCGCCTTGGCACCGATGTCGATGCCGCGGGTCGGCTCGTCGAGGATGAGAAGCATCGGCTGCCGGGCAAGCCAGCGCGCGAGAACGACCTTCTGTTGGTTGCCACCCGATAATTTCGAAACCTGTTCGTCTAGGTTAGGCGCCTTGATCGACATCTTTGCTGCAAGCGGTGAGACGATCTCCAGTGCCTTGCGCCGGTTGAAGAAGCCGAAGGTCGACGTTCTGTCGGGCACGCAAAGCGAGGCGTTATCAAGAATGCTTCGGAACAACAGCAGCGCCTCGTGCTTGCGGTCTTCCGGGGCAAAGCCGATGCCCGCCACGATCGCTGCATGCGGGCTGTTAGGGCCAACGGGCACACCATTCATCGTTATGGTTCCGTCGACGCGTCTATCATAGCCGACAATCGCCTTTGCCAGTTCGGATCGACCCGCACCCATAAGGCCGGCAATGCCGAGCACCTCGCCACGGCGGACCTTGAGGCTCACATCGGTGACGTGGTCGGTGGTCAGGCCCGTCACCTCCAGCAACGGTTGCCCCGATTGCCACGTCTCGCGCGTAAACAGATCGGCTATGTCGCGGCCCACCATGAGCTTGGCTATGGTCTGCTCGCTGGCACCGGCAGCGGGGGAATCATCGACCAGCCGGCCGTCCCGCAAGACGACAATGCGATCCGCAAGGTCGATGACCTCGTTCAGCCTGTGAGAGATGTAGACGATCGAAGTGCCCTCGCCGCGCAGCCGGCGAATTACTGAAAACAGACGGCGCGCTTCGTCGTCGGTCAGTGACGAGGTCGGCTCATCGAATGCGATCAGCCGGCCGCCGGCACGTATGGCGCGCATGATTTCGATCATCTGGCGCTGTGCCGGACCGAGTGTGCTGCAGAGTTGACGCGGCAGCATATCCTGCTGCATGCCGAAGGTCGCAAGCACCTTATCAGTCTGGTCCTCGAGCCTGTGCCAGTCGAGCAGGACGCCTGCCAGCCGCGGCAGTTCGCCGACGAAAATGTTCTCGGCCACGGTCAGGTTCGGAACGATCTCCGGCTCCTGATGGATGACGCGTATTCCGGCTCTGTGGCTGTCGCGCGGTTCGCTGAAAACGATCGGCGCGGAGCCATGCAGCACGGTGCCGGTGTCCGGTGCGAACACGCCCTCGAGAATTCGCATCATTGTCGACTTGCCGGCGCCATTCTCGCCAACCAGGGCAAGCACCTCTCCTGGCCGAAAGGCAATCGAGACATTGTCGAGCGCCTGCACGACGCCGAAGCGCTTCGATATCCTGTCGAGCGAGAAGAAATCCGATTGCATCAAAAGCTCACTCCCGAGGATCGATCCCGTGTGCCCGCCGACGAACTGCCGGCCCAAAGAGCGTCATGCGCACTGCGGCGCATGACGCATATCTGGTTCAGTGGCAGAGCTTGGCTTTGTAGTCCGACGCAAAATTATCGGCGGTGATGTATTCCGGGTCCGTGAAGGACTGAACGGGAAGCTTCGTTCCGTCCTTGATGGAGGCCAAGAGAATCTTCACCGCCAGCGCGCCATGATTTTCCGAATTGAGCCACATCGTACCACGGAACGCCGAGGGCTTTCCGGATCCGAAGGCATCGCAGGCGCGGCTCCCGTCGATGCCGATCCCCATGCCCTGGTCTGCGGAATAGCCGGCATTCTCCAGTGCTCGCGCACCACCCAGCACGCCGTCATCGTTGCATGAATAGAATATCCAGTTCGTGACGCTGGGATTGGCCGTCAATGTGGTGGTCATCACATCGATGGCGTTGACCATCGTATTGTCGTAGGGGACGCGAACGATGCTGCCCGGCTTGAAATCGGGCACCGCCTTCAGGAACGCTTCTTCCGCGCCCTTGTTGCGCTGCATGCAGGTATCGGCCTTGCGGTCCTCGATCGAGGCGATGCGCACCTCTTTGCCCGCCCAGCCTTCAGCCTTGTAGAGCTTGGCAAGCTCTTCGCCCACCCGGGCACCGATATTGTAAGCATTCATGCCGACATAGGGGACCTGGGTGCCATCCTGGTAGTAGATATCGTCGTCCACCGCCACCAAGGGAATTTTTGCGGCCTTTGCTTTCTCCGCGATGACCGGTCCCAGCGCCTTGTCGGGGACAACGATGGCGATGCCTTTCACGCCATCGCCGACCATCGTATCGAAGGTCGTGATCGTCAAATTGGCGTCGAACTGAACGTCCTGCGACACGAACGCGGCCCCTGCCGCCTCAGCCGCTTTCTTGGCGCCGCCGACTTCGGCGACAAACCATGGATGGTCTCCCATCTTGTTGATGTAGCCGATCTTGATGTCGTCTGCGCTTGCTGCGCCACTCATCAGTCCGGCAGCCAGTACCGCAAATGTCGCCAAAGCCTTTGTTGTGGTTTTCATGAAGATCCTCCCTGAGCTCAATGGTGGTTGCTAGTCGTGGTAGAGAACCGAGCGCCCACCATCGATGGTGATCGTCTCGGCATTTATGAACGGCGCTTCGTCCGAAGCGAGGAAAACCGCCGTCATTGCAACCTCGTCCGGCCGGCCAATTCGCTTGGGCGGATGGAGGTCGTAGGCTCGCCGCTTCTCCTCGGCGGGGTTCGGGAATGTGTTCCAGTAGGCTTCCGCGATTGGCGTCTCGATATAGCCGGGGGCGATCGCGTTCACCCGGATACCGCGTGCGGCATATTCGATCGCCAGCGAACGGGTCAGGCCCAAAAGTGCATGCTTGGCGACCGGATACGGAAACGTATGGGGAATGATCTGGAAGGCGTGACAGCTCGCTATGTTGACGATGGACCCCGAGCCCTTCGCCAGCATCGTCGGCAAAACCGCCTTGGCGCAGAACCACGCGGCCTGGAGGTCGAGCTTGAGGCAGCGCTCCCATTCCTCATCCGGCATCATCAGTGGTTCGTAGAAGACGTTGGCACCGGCATTGTTGACCAGAATGTCGACGCCGCCATAGGCCGTGATCGTGCGGGCGACCATGTCCGCGACCGCGGATGCGTCGGTGACGTCCGTCTCGATGAACAGGGCGTCCGCGCCCTGGGCACGCAATTCGTCGGCGATTGCTTTGCCGCTTGCCGCATTCAGTTCGGCAATGACGGTCTTTGCCCCATGCATCGCAAAAGCCCGGGCGGTGGCGGCACCTATGCCTTGGCCGGCGCCCGTGACGATTGCGATCTTTCCTTGCAGCCGGCCTGCCATTGCATTCACCAGTCAACCACGGTGCCGTCCGGCATGACGGCATTGCGGGCATGCAGCACTTCCTGCTTAAAGGGGTGACGCGCGATCACGTCCTCATTGACGGTGACGCCCAGGCCCGGCAGTTCGGGCAGGTCCCAGCGGCCTGGTTTACGCCGAATTGGCCAGGTAACGACCTCGTCGTACCAGGCGACGGCACCGGACATCTCCTCCTGAATGACGACGTTTGGCGTCGATATGCCGAAGTGAAGAGCAGCGACGCCAGCGATCGGACCGAGCGGGTTGTGCGGCGCAAGGCCGATGCCTGCCGTTTCCGCCATGGCCGCGATCTTCTTTGTCTCCAGCAGACCGCCAGTGTGGCAGATATCAGGCTGGGCAATGTTGAAGGCACGGGCTGCGATCGAGTGCGTGAATTCGCGACGTCCGATCAGCCGCTCGCCGGAAGCAATCGGCACGGCCGATCGCGCCGTGATATGCGCCAGTCCGGCAACATCTTCGGGCGGCACGGGTTCTTCCGCGAACATGATGCGGGCCGGCTCGATTGCTCTGAGGTAATCCATCGCAGCGTTAACGGATGCAGGGCGTCCATGGAAATCGACCATGATGTCGATGTCCGGACCTATGGCCTCGCGAAGTGAGCCAACCATGTTGGCGACAGAATCAACGGCTTTCGCAGGCGATAGGTAGTGGGTGTAGGGAATGCAGACGACCTTGACAGCGTCGTAGCCTGCCTGCGTCACGATGCGTCCGCGTTCCACGATCGCGTCCGCGGATCCGGTCTCATAGACCGCCTTCATGTCCCCGAGGCCGAGATGCGTATAGGTGCGCAGATACTCGCGGACCTGTCCGCCCAAAAGGCGCCAGACGGGGACGCCCAATGACTTGCCCAGGATGTCCCAGAGCGCGATCTCGATGCCGCTGACGGCGGACATTCCCTCGACGCCGAGACGCCAAAAGCCGTGCCGCGTAAGTATCTGGTAGCACTGCTCCACGTTGCGCGGATCTTGCCCGATGAGCAGGGCCTCAAGGTCCTGAAGCGCCCCAACGACGGCTCTGGTCTTCCATTCCAGCGTTGCCTCACCCCAGCCAAACAGGCCTGGCTCGTCGGTTTCGACGCGAACGAAGACCCAGTTGCGCATTTCCGCATTGCAGACGCGCGCCTTGATGGCCGTGATTTTCACTGATCCTCCCAGACCTGCCGTCTTTTTTCGATGGCAATATGTACGATTTATTATGGATAATATGGACGAGTCAAGCGCAACGTCGATGTGGACCAGCGCCGCCAAGGAACTGGTCCTCAGGAGGATCCGAGCAATTTTCGATCAATCCCTGTCCGCCGATGGAAGGGCTGTCAGCCGCCGATCCACGAATATCGCGGGAAAGGCGCGGCTAAATCACCGCGCAGACCGTTTTCGTCTCGAGATAGTTCCCCAGGCCCGGTGCGCCGTTCTCATAGCCCCAACCGGATTGCTTGTGGCCGCCCTTCGGCAATTCCGGCGAGAAGTAGGAATGGCAATTGATCCAGACGGTGCCCGACCGGATACGTGCAGCAAGGCGGTGCGCAGCGGAAAGGTCGCGGGTCCAGACGCTTGCGGCGAGGCCGTAGGGCGAGTCGTTCGCATGGCTGATCGCCTCCGCAACATCGTCGAACGGTGTCACGGCAACGACGGGGCCGAAGATTTCCTCGCGCATCATGCGCATGTCTGGCCGTACGCCGGTAACCACGGTCGGCTCGAAGAAGTTGTCGAAGCGCCGGCCGCCGGCGATGATCTCGGCGCCGCTGGAGGCACCATCGCCGACATAGAAGGCGACGCGCGCAGCCTGGGTTCCGTTGACCAGCGGACCAAGGTCGGTATCCGGGTCAAGCCCGTGTCCGAGACGCAGCTTTCGCGCCTCTTCCGCCAGCCCCTCCACCAGACGGTCGTAGATCGAGCGATGCGCATAGACACGCGAGCCGGCGACGCAGACCTGGCCGGCATTGGCGAAGATCCCCCGAGCCACTCCGGGGATTGCGAGCCCCATGTCCGCATCGGGCATGATGATGGCCGGCGACTTGCCACCCAGCTCGAGCGTCAGCTTCTTCAGATTGCCGCGCGCTGCGGAGACGATCATCTTTCCGACTTCCGTCGAGCCGGTGAAGGCGACCTTATCGACATCGGGATCTGCAGCCAATGCTGCGCCCACGGTTTCACCGAGACCGGTCACGATATTGACGACGCCGTCCGGCAAGCCGGCTTCGATCATCAGTTCGCCGAGCCTGAGCGCGGTGAGCGACGTTTCCTCAGCTGGCTTGAGCACGATCGTACAGCCGGCGGCAAGCGCCGGGGCGAGCTTCATCGAGGCCATAAGCAGCGGCGAATTCCATGGCGTTATGGCTGCCACGACACCGATCGGCTCTCGCACCGTGTAGGCGAAAATCTTGCTGCCCGCCGGTTGGTAGCTGATGGAGGTGGGGATGGTCGTGCCGAGGACTTTCGTGGCAAAACCGGCAAAATAGCGGAACTGCTCGGCCGAGGCGGGAATCTCGGCGAAGCGCGAGGTCTTCAGCGACTTTCCCTGATCAAGCGTCTCGAGCTCTGCAAGCTCATCGGCATGGCGCTCAATCAGGTCGGCGATGCGCCATAGCAGCTTGCCGCGTGCCGACGGTGTCATGTCGCGCCAGCTCTCGCCTTCAAAAGCAGCACGCGCCGCAGCAACGGCACGCCCGGCGTCATCGGCTGTGCCTTGCGCCAGCAGCGCGAGCGTGTCGCCAGTCGCAGGATCGGTCGCGGGCAAGGTTGCGCCATCGCTGGCGTCGCACCAGCCGCCGCCGATCAGGTGCCGCATTTTGGGTTTGGCCAGGAACGCCTTGACGCCTGCATGCCTGGCTTCACCGTTTCGAATGATGACCGTCATGTCGGTATCCCGCGAGCGAGCGCCTCGACCGCGGCGAGAGCACCGCGGATGATGGAATGATAGCCGGTACAGCGGCAGATATTGCCTTCGAGCGCAGCGCGGATCTGAGATTCGTCAGGAGCCGGATTCTCCAACATCAGGGCGGTCAGCGCAACAGTGATGCCGGGTGCGCAGTAGCCGCATTGGAAGGCGTTTTCGCTCGCCAGAGCCTCGCGCAGGACATCGGCTTCGGGAAGATCGTCGAAACCTTCCGGGGTGATGATGGTAGCCCCGTCGAGCTGCCACGACATGACCAGACAGCCATTGACCGCGCGATCATCCATCAGCACGGAACAAGCGCCGCAGCGGCCGATGCCGCAAGCCATTTTGGCGGCAGTCATGCCGAAATGATCGCGTAGCAGGTCGATCAGGCGTAACTCGGCAGGCACGGCCAGCGCCCGGCGGCAGCCGTTGAGGTTAAAGGTAATCGCGATCTCGGCACTCACGCTGCACTCCTCTGCAGGGCATCGAGTACCCATTCAGGATCGACCGGGATGCGCTCGGGCCAAGCCCCTGTGGCGTCCGCAATCGCGTTGACGATGGCTGGCGTCACGGCGCCAATGCCAAGCTCACCAACTCCGCGCGGACCGAACGGGTCGTCCTCGTCCAGATCCTCCAACGCGAAGGTCGCGAGGCTTTCCGGCGTGTCGGCAATGCTTGGCAGCATGTAGAAATCGAGGTTGCCGGCAAGATACCGGCCATCCCGCATCGCCGCGTCCTCAGTGAGGGTGAAGCCCAGCCCCTGGACGCCGCCGCCTTCGATCTGGCCAAGATAGGCGGCAGCATCGAGCATCGGTCCGGCCGCGGTGTGCTGATGGAGCTCGAGCATGCGTACCTGCCCAGTGATGCGGCTCACGGCAACGCGCGCCAGTGTCGCGCCGAAGGCGAAGATCAGGCGTGCATTGCCTTCCAGATAGTCCGATTTCGGAAACTCGAAGCTGACGGCAGCAGCTGGCAGCCGGTCGGGAGGCAACGCCTCGGCAAGCTCGGCGAAACTCATGAGCAGTGAGCCGCTGTTGGAATGTCGCTCGACGATACCGCCGGGCGCCAGCGCCAGCGTCCCGGCTTCGCGGCAAAGCAGCTGGCCCGCTGCGGCCAGCAGGTCGCGCGCAAAAGCTGGTGCGGCGACTGCCGCGACCCGCCAGACCACGTGAGTGCCGCGCGAGGCGGTAGAGGAACCGGATTCGGGCGTCGCCGCCGTATCGCCGGTGACCGGCCGGACATCGTCGCGACCGCAGCCGAGCGCTCCGGCTACGGCGGCCTTGACCGAGGTGAGCAGGCCCTGTCCCATCTCGTCCAGGCCGTAGAGAGCTTCGATCATGCCATCCGCAGCCAAGCGCAACGCGCCTCCGGCCGGGTCCGGCGGCAGCGTGCCTAGTCCGTTGCCTTGATAGTTCATCGCCATCCCGACGCCGATCGTCTCACAGCCGTCGAACGACGGACCACGCGGCTTGGCCCAGATCGGGTCAGCAGCGGCGGCTTGCAGCATCTCGGCCAAACGTTCGGACGGCGCGACCTGCTGGCCGAGATGGCCTCGCGTGCCAGGCTCGCGCAAATTGCGGCGCCGTATCTCGATAATGTCGATGCCGGCGGCTTCGGCTAGCCGGTCCAGCTGGCACTCTACCGCGAAGGCCATCTGGTTGGCACCGAAGCCACGAAACGCGCCGCAGACGCCGTTATTGGTGTAGGCGAGCCTGCCCGAGCTGAGGACGTTGGGAACGACATATGGCCCGCAGGCGTGTTCGAGGGCCGTCTCAAGCACGCCCGGACCGAGCGACGCGTAGGCGCCGGCATCCGCGATCACATCCACCTGCTGTGCGAGCAGCCGACCTTCGGGGTCGCAGGCGGTACGCATATGGATGCGCATCGCATTGCGCTTGGTGCCCGCGATGACGGATTCCGCCCGGTCGAGATGCAGCCGCACGGCGCGTCCGGTCTTCAGCGCCAGCAGGGCCAGGGCCGGCTGCACGGTCAGCTCGTCCTTGCCGCCGAAAGCGCCGCCAGTCGGGCTGGTGACCACCCGTATCTGCTCTTGCGGCATACCGAGGATGCGCGAGAGCTGCATGCGGTCGCGGCGGCCATGCTGCCCACCGGCAAAGACGTTCAGGGTACCATCCGTACCGACGAAAGCGTAGCCGCCCTCCGTCTCCATAAAGCCGTGCATCTGGCTCGGCGTTTCGTAGACAGCCTCGACGATATGAGCTGCCTTGGCAAAAGTCGCGGCGGCATCGCCGCGCGTGAACTCGAAGCTGCACTGCAGATTGCCGGAGGCGTGGACCAGCTCCGCTCCAGCGGCGAGTGCCTGTTGGGGATCGCTCACAATTGGCAGCGGCTCGTATTCGACGCTGACGAGAGCAAGCGCGCGTTCGGCCGTCTTCATGTCAACAGCGGCAACAGCAGCAACCGCGTCGCCGACATAGCGGACCTTGTCGAAGCACAGTGCCGGCTGATCCTGCACGACAATGCCGAAGGCATTGCTGCCGGCGATGTCGCGGTGCGTTACAACCGCCGCGACTCCTGGCAGCGCCTCGGCCGCGCTCGTATCGATGCAAACGATCCTTGCATGGGGAATGCCGGCACGCCGAATGCGCCCGACCAGCATGGCGGGCTCGCGATGGTCGGTCAGGTATTCGAGCCTGCCTGCGATTTTCGGCGCAACGTCCGGCCGCTGGTGCCAGCGTGCGCCGATCTCCGATCGGGACACGAGAATTTCGGCAGGTGGATTTCCGGACGGCACGGTCCGCCGGCACGGCGAAGGTGCTCCTTGGGACAACTTTCCGCCGAGCCCGAAGACCAGCGCATTCGCCACGACACTGCGCCGATAGCGTTCGGACCGCCATACATCATCGATCGCCGGCGCCTCTTCGAGAATTGCGGCGTGCAGCTCGGCCCAATCGATCTCCTGCAGGCGGCGGCCGACAAGCAGTGCTTCAGCGCGGCCAAGGCGGGCCGCTTGCCCGCCGCCGCTGGCCGCGAGCCGCGCGACGGTGATGCGATCATACGCTGTCTCGACCAGCCCGGCGACACCGGCCACGCTTGGGGTGAATGCGGCGCGCAGGCCAACTTTGCGATGGGTCCAGCGAGCGGTAGGTTGCGGTCGAACAATCACCGCCTCGATGAGGTCCGCTGACGGCGTGTCAGCCAGCCATTGCGCGAGCGGCACGACGGCGTGTCCGGCCGGTGAGGCGATCTCCAGCTTCGCGTCGGACGCGAGCAGGGCCGGTAGAAGGCAACCCATGAGCCCGGCGACGTTGCCGCCCAGCGTTCCGAGATTGCGGACGGCAGGTCCCGCGGTGGCGCGGACGGCGGCTGCGAGCAAAGGCAAATTCTCGCCTATCGCCCGGTCACGCTCCATGGCACCCAGGGTCGTCAGTGCGCCGATGCGGAAGCCGTCGCCGGCCGGTTGGATGCCCTTCAGGCAGGCGATTCGGCCGATGTCGATGAGGCGCCGCGGCTTTGGCAGGCCCTTCGCCCAACCGAGCTGCAGCGCCGTGCCCCCGGCGACCAGTTGCGACGCGCCCTCGCCTGCCAATGACAGCGCCTCGGCAACGGAGGTCGGGCGAAGCACCTGGAGACCCGGCTCGGTCATGTGGCTCCGGCGGCCGTGCCGAAACGGATGCCCCTTTCCTTCAGCCAGCGGCGGTAGGCGATGGAGGACCCGTCGGCGCGGGTCGGGATTTCCATCCGTGGCTCGAGCGGAAGGCGCAGCGGCCGCTGGTTCTCCACGATGATCCGATCCTGCAGGAAGATGACCTGTTCGAAGTTGAGCAACGCCGTCTGCGTCGAAGCGGAGTCGACCAGATACATGACCGGCTGGGCGCGGCAGAGGTCTTCCTCGATGGGCTGAATGAACAGCGCGATCGCGTCGAGCCGGTCCGGCGCTCCAGGGCATACACGGTAAAGCATGACAACGAATGGGCTCGGCACACGATAGGTCAGGTGCACAAACGCGCCGGAGCTTTCCGTTGCGGCAATGCGCGGCTGGAAGAACGTGCAGTTGGTCGCCCAGACCTCGTCCACCTCGCGACGTATCTCGCTCAGATAGGCCGGCACTTCCGTGTGCGGCTCCGAACCGAGAATGTCGGTATGCACGAACGGGAAATGCGCCATGTCGAGGAAATTCTCTACGACGCGCAAACCCGACGCCCGCATCGTCACCCAGCCGCAGGGCACGTAGCGGCGGTCGGGTTCCGATGCCTCGGCGATCTCGAAGATTTCCTTCCCGGGCAGGCCCAGCGTCGTCCAGACGCAGCCGTAGCGCTGCCGGACGGGCAGCGCGGGGCCGCGGTTGCCGTCGTCCAGGACCTCCCGAACCGTGATTGCACCCGTGATGTCACGGACCAGTTCGATGTCCTGGCCGAGCAGCCGCGTGCGGCTCGGCGCGCCATCCAGATCGGCGACCATCGCCACCGCGTACCAATCGTCCAGTGCCGCCCTGTCCGTCGTCTTCATCACCGAGGCCCGCCCTATTGGGTCCATTGCAGGCTGCCGCCGGAATTCTGGGCAAGGAAAGCGGCGCGCCGGGCGAACAGGCCAGGCGCGACGCGATGGACTTCGGCGATGATCTCGCGCAGGTCGCCGGTGCGCAGCACGCCGTCCTCGGCCAGGATCTCGCCATCGACCATCGTCAAAGACACGTCGCTGCCGCGCACGGCGTGGACAAGATTGTGATGGAAGTTGAAATAAGGTCCGTCGCGGAAGACCGGCGTCATGCGCGGCGTATCGGTGCGGACCGCGATAATGTCGGCGCGCTTGCCGACTTCGATCGAGCCGATCTCGTGGTCGAGGCCGATCGCCCTGGCGCCGAGAATGGTGGCCATGCGCAGCACCTGCCAGCTATCCATGGCGGCGGCGTCGAAGTCCTTCAGCTTGCCCAGCAGCGAAGTCACCTTCATCTCTTCGAACATATCGAAATTGTTGTTCTCCTTCTCGCCGTCGGTGCCGATCCCGACAGGCACGCCGGCCTTCAGCATCTCGGCCACCAACGCGATGCCGCTTGCCAGCTTCATGTTGGAAACAGGATTGTGGGCCACCGAAACGCGGCGCTTGGAAATAAGCTCGATCTCTTCTCGATCGAGCCAGACGGCGTGGGCGATCATGGCGCGCGGCGTTTCGAAGAAGCCAAGGTCGTCCAGCGCGAACATCGGGCGTTTGCCGTAGCGCCGCTTAAATTCCGCGATCTCGATCTCGGCCTCGCTGCAATGCGTGTGGAAGCCGGTGTCGTGTTTCCTTGCGAGTTCGATCGCCCTGCGTTGGCCGGTCTCGTCGGCATAAAACAGATGCTCCAGCCCGACCCACACATTGATGCGGCCGCCCGCCTTGCGATGCCAGCCCTCGATCATCGCCTCGTTCATGTCGAGCGTGTCGAAGTAGTTGTAGTCGGGATGCTCGCCGACGTAAGGCACGGCGACCAGGCGGTTGCCGATCGCCTCGGCCGCCCTGGCGCTGCCTTCCATGAACCGCCACATGTCGACGACGGTGGTCGTGCCGCCGAGCACGGATTCCGCGTAGCAGAGCCACGATGCCGCCTCGGCCTCGTGCGGCTGCAGCACGCGATGCATCGGATTGATATGGAGCGTCAGCCAGTCCCAGACCGGCAGCTGCTCCGCCGTGCCGCGCAGAAAACCGGAATGCGCATGCGCATTGACCAGCCCGGGCAAAAGCACCGCATTGTCGAGCTTCTTCACGGCCACGGCCGGATACGCAGCGCGCAATGCTGCGAGTGCGCTGACCGCGGCGATACGACCATCCTCGACCAGCACGGCGCCATCAGGCAACACGTGGTTATCTTCATCCATGGTGAGCAGCGTGTCGGCAGCAAGGATGAGGCCTTGGGTCATCGAGGGT
This sequence comes from Mesorhizobium sp. M0408, assembly GCF_040321495.1. Classification (NCBI taxonomy): domain Bacteria; kingdom Pseudomonadati; phylum Pseudomonadota; class Alphaproteobacteria; order Hyphomicrobiales; family Phyllobacteriaceae; genus Mesorhizobium; species Mesorhizobium sp. M0408. The sequence continues at coordinate 195,190 of NZ_JAMYRO010000002.1, forward strand.
GGTACTCCGTGTGCGGTCCGTCGGTCATGACATCCTCAAGCTGCCGCCGCGAGCAGGAAATCGGCGGCGCGCTCGCCGATCATCGTGGCGGGCGCGTGGGTGTTGCAGGTCGGGATCGTCGGGATCACCGAGGCATCGGCGACATGCAGGCCGTCCAGCCCGTGCACGGCGAGACGGCTGTCTACGACGGCCATCGCGTCCTCGCCCATCTTGGCGGTTCCGCAGGTGTGGAAGAACGTCGAGCACGCCTCGCGGATGAAGGCGATGGTCTCGGTGCGGGTCAGTCGGCGGTCAGGTGCGGCAAAGTTGCTGAAGAGACCGGCGTTCGCCTTTGCAGCCGCCATCTCCATCACCATCTCGACCGCAGTGACCATGGCGTCGAGATCTTCCGGTTCCGCCAGAAAGTTCGGTTGGATTTCGAGCGGCCCGCCGGGCTTGCCGTCGAGCAACTTCAAGTGCCCGACGCTCTTCGAGCGCATCAGGCCCGCACCGAAGGAAAAGACATCGCCGGATAGATCGTAGCGCGCGCGGATCGCCGGTTCGGCGCTGTTGCCCTGGACGGGGAAGGCATGCAGGTCGGGCTGCGGCAGGTCCGGCCGCGACTTCCAGTTGACCATCGAGCCACCGCCATTGCCCACTATCGGTCCGATCGGTCGTTTCGCGCGGAAGACGCAGGCCTGCGCCAGCGGATGATCCTGAAGGTTCCGGCCGACGCCCGGCAGGGCGCAAACGAGCGCAATGCCAAGGCGCTTCAGTTCGAGCGGATCGCCGATGCCCGACAGCATCAGCATGCGCGGCGTGTCGATGGCACCGGCCGCGAGCACGATGCTCTCGCGCGCGCGTGTTTCGCGGATTTCGCCGCCGACGAGGTGCTGGACCGCGACGCATCGGCTGCCTTCGACCGTCAGGCCGATGGCCGCGGAACCGGTCAGCACCGTCAGCATCGGATGATCGAGTATAGGCACGAGATAGCCCGTCGCCGAACTCCAGCGCTTGCCGTCGCAGATGTTGAAATTCGCGGCCGCCGCCCCCTCGTTGCTGGGGCCGTTGGGATCGTCGATTACGGGGATGCCGATCTCGGCCGCGCCATCGATCAGCGCCTGCGCGACCGGGTGCAGTGCCGCCGGCCGCTCGACACGGAGCGGACCACCCGCACCGCGAAACTCGCTTGCACCATCGCGCCAGTCCTCGCAGCGCCGGAAATAGGGCAGCACGTCGGCGAAGCTCCAGCCCTTGGCGCCGCCAACCTCCCAGGCATCGTAATCATGTGGATGGCCGCGATACCACATCATCGCGTTGATAGCGCTTGAGCCGCCCAGCAGGCGACCACGCGGGATGCCGATGGTACGGCCGTTCACGCGCGGTGTCGGAGCATAGTCGTAGCCCCAGTCATAGGTGCCGCGGCCAAGCGGCACCCATTTGCCGGGGTCGTCGATTTCCGTAATCCCAAGACCCGTCGTGCCGGCTTCGATCAGGAGGACGTCGGCGCCGGCATCGACCAGCCGCCGCGTCACCGCACAGCCACCGGAACCCGAGCCGACCACGACGTAGTCGTAGCTGGGTTTGAGCGCGCGTCGGGGGACGACAGGTCCGAGGGTGCCCATGATCTCGTCAGTTGTGCTCGCTCGGGCCCATGATGACGATGCCTTCGCTCGCCTCGACGTGGCGGACGAAGATATACTTGTCCTCGCGGCCGTCGCTGTGTTTGCGCTTGATGTCCGGCTGAACCGTTCCCGAGACCTTGGCGACCACCAAATAGGGAGCGTCCAAGGCGAGCCCCCTCGCGCAATGCGCGTCGAACTCCTCCACGGTGCGCGCCGTATGGGCGTTCTCGACGCCGGCGCCGCGCGCGATCGCGGCAAGGTCGACGCGGCCCAGCGCCGTATGCGTCGGCGGGCCGCCGATCGACTGGTAGCACTCATTGTCCCAGACCACGATGAAGAGGTTTTTCGGTTGTTCGTTGCCGAGCGTGGCCAGGATGCCTAGATTGAAGAGCAGGCCGCCATCCGTATCAAGCGAAACGACGCGGCGGTGCGGCAGGCCGGCGGCGAGCCCGAAGGCCTGCGGCGTGACGCAGCCGAGTTGCTGCTGGAACAGGCTCGCCTCGCGCATATGCGGCGCGGCGTTGTACCACTCGTCGACGCTGCCGCCGAGCGAAAGGATCACCAGCTCATCCTTCAGCCGCGCGGCAAGAGCCTTCATGCAGTCGAAGCGTTTCATCGCACCACCTCGCCGCCGAGCGCCACGGCCGAATGGTAGTAGGACGCATAAGACCAGGAATAGGCGTCAACGATGGCGCGCTCGATCTTCGCCTCCTCGGTGACGATCCGGTACGGCACGCGCAGCGCGTTCAGCACCGGCTCCATGGTGATGCCATGCGGAATAGCCCACCAGTTGTTCTCTCCGAGCTCGCCGCGATAGCTCATCAGCATCACGACCGGGATGCCGGCTCCAAGGCCCATGCGGGCCAGCGGCTCGACCGAGGCGCGCAAGCCGGAATTTTCCATGACCAGCGCCGCGCGCTTGCCCGACAGGAAGACCCCGCCGCAGATCGCCGCGCCCTCACCCTCGTTGGTGACGCGGATCGTGCGGATATCCGGATCGGCATCAAGCGCCGGGTAGAGCTCCTTGAACAGCGAATCGGGCAGGTAGCAGACGATGCTCACTCCCGCCCGCTTAAGCCCCCGAATGACCGCGTCGACCGCACTCTGCTTCATGACATCCCCTTCGGCCGGGAAGTCTCGCAAAGCTCAGTTGTTCGAGATAGGGACAAATTACTCTCTTTATCGATGCGCAAAGTGCAACAACTAACCATGCAACGCCTCGACCATGCGGGCCAGCAGCGCCGCGAATGCGGAGGCCGCATCCGACATTTCGCGTTCCAGCCGGGCGAGCAGCATCAGCCGGTGCGGGTTCATGCGCGAATCGCGCAACGGCACGAAAACGATCGATCCGTCAGCCACTTCCGGTTCGATGCCGAGCTTGGTGCGAAGCACCACGCCGAGGTTGAGGCGCACCATCTCGGTCATCAGTCCGATCGAGTTGGTCCGCGACCGTCGCGTGATGTCGATCATGGAACGCCCGATCGCATCGTCGATCGAAATGCCCAAAGCAAGGCTGTTGTCCGAGACGATGACCTGTTCGCCGGCAAGATCGAACAGCTTCACTTCCTTGCGGCCGGCAAGGCGGCTGTCCGGATGAGCGACGACGCCGAGCGGCAGAGGCATGCTCGCGATCTTGCGCACGTTGCGCGGCACGCGCACGTCGAAAGCAAGCGCCAGATCGCATTCGCCGTCGGCAACTGCATCGCAGGCCCGCTGCGACCCGGCGACATGCACATCGACCGAGATCTGCGGGTGGCGTTTCCAGAATTCCTTCAGCGCGTTCGGCACCAGCCCGCGCGCCGCGCTCTCCACGATTGCCACGGACAACGAGCCGCGGTTGAGGCCACTGAGATCGTTGATCTCGGACGAGGCGCGCGCCAACTCGGTGATGCTCTGACGCGCGTGGTAGAGCAGAAGCTCGCCTGCGCTGGTCAGTTTCAGTCGCTGGCGCACACGCTCGAAGAGCGGCGTGCCCAGTTCGTCCTCCAGACCCTTGATGACGCGGCTGATGGAGGATGGCGCCACGTTGAGCGCCTGCGCGGTCTGGCGAACCGAGCCCAGCCGCGCGACCATTTGGAAATAATGAATGCGCGGTGAGACCAGCCCAAGTCGGAAGGGATCCACTCAGGCGGCCTCGAAGGCGGGGACGATCTCCATTTCCGGCACCAGCACGAGACCTTTGTCGGTGATACGGATTTCGGGGATGACCGAGAGCGGGATGAGGTTGAAGCCCATATAGGGAATGCAGCAGCCGGCCGCCTCCCATTCCCGTTTGAGGATCTTCACCTCCTCCGCGACCTCAGTGACGCGCTTGTCGGACAAAAGGCCGGCGATCGGCAGTTCAACCATGGCAGTCACTTTGCCGTCGACGACGACACAGACGCCGCCTTGCGTTTCCTCGATCGCCCGCAGCGCCACCTGCATGTCGGCCTCGTTGAGGCCGGCGATGATGATGTTGTGGCTGTCGTGACCAACAGACGATGCGACGGCGCCGCGTCGCAGCGTGAAATTGCTGAGCAGCCCGTAGGCGACGTTGCCGTCCGACTTGCCATGGCGCTCGACCATAGTGACGAAGCACAGGCCGTGGCGGTCGAAATGGTTCTGCCAGTCGTTGGCCGGATCGAGCGTGATCTTCTGGTGGCCGAGCGTGATCCCCGGCAATTCGGTGCGGATGGTATGCGCCACCACCTTGCCGGTTGGCAGGTCCGGCGTCAGCTTGATCTGCTTCGGCAACTTCACTGTGTAGTAGGCCGCGTCCGGATAGCGGTAGCGGGTCGAGAGGGCCTGGTCGAGCAGCGGCGTGATCTTGCCGCCATCGACGACGAGTTCGCCGCCATACCACGTGCTGACGGGATCGAAGCCGTCGTCGAGCAGCACCAGGTCGGCACGGCGGCCACCACCGAGGCCTCCGATTTCGCCTTCCATGCCGAAGCGCGTCGCGCCATGCAGTGAGCCCATAGACCAGGCCTGCTCCGGCGTCATGCCGGCCTTCATCGCCTCGCGCGTCACCCAGTCAAGGCCGAAGAGCATCAGGTCGTCAGCATCGCGGTCGTCGGTGCAGACCGCGATGCGCTTGTGCGAGGCTCCGAGTTCCGTGATCGTCTTGATCGCTGCGGGCAGGCTGTGCCACGGCGTCGTCGGCGGGCCGCCGCGCAGGAACAGCCAGATGCCGGCTTCGAGCATGTCGTCGGCGATCTCGCGGTCGATCGCCTCATGGGTGTCGGTGACGCCGGACGCCGCATAGGCCGACACGAATTCGCGTCCATAGACGTGTCCCGATACCGGGCGGCCGCGTTTCAGCGCCGCAGCGAGGATGGCATGGCTGCGTTCATCGCCCATAGCCACTGGCACGAAATCCATCTTCTCGCCGAGCGCCACGGCTTCCGGCCATTTGTCGAACAATGCGCCGATCTTCTCGGCTGTCAGGTCGCCGCCGGCCGTTTCCAGCAACGACGATGTCGCCGGGACGGTGCTCGGTACCGTCAGGAAAATGGACAACGGCGCCAGGCGCGCGTCCTCCAGCATCGCCTCGATGCCAGCAACGTCCATGACGTTGCCGATCTCGTGGCTGTCGCAGAAGAGGGTCGTGGTGCCGTTGAGCAGCGCCGCCTCGGCATAGGCGCAGGCCGTCACCATCGAGGATTCGATGTGGATGTGCGGATCGACCAGGCCGGGGGCGACGATGCCGCCCCTGGCGTCATATATCCTGGCGCTGCCGCCCTTATAAGTGCCGGCCGGCTTCACTGCGGCGATCCGCCCTCCCGACAACCAGATCTCGCGGCCTGGAAGCAGGCGCTCCGAATAGGTCGACAACACGCGTGCGCCGGCAATGACCAGATCGGGATCGGCTCGCCCGGAAGCGACGCCGGCCAGCCGCCGGGTCATGGACGAGAGCGGCTGGACGGAAAAGCGCGTGAGAGAGGTCATTCTGTTGCTAGCCTCGTCCTCGTTGAATTTTGGGCGTCAATGGTAATCGGGGATGCCCGGCATGGTCATGAAGCCGGGAAGCGCGCGGAAGCGACGCGCCCAGCGGCGCAGCGCCGGATACTCGTCATGGTCGACGCCGAAATCGCGGCTCAGCGCAAAAGCCGGAAAAAGCGCGATGTCGGCGATGGTCGGGCGGTGCGCAGCGAACCATTCTTTTTTCTCGAAACCCCGCGCGGTCATATGGTCGTCCATGGCGCGGAGCGCTTGCGCGGCACCGGCACGCAACGCAGCCTCGTCGCCGGCGGCACCGAACATGGCATGGCGGCGCGCGGCGCCGGCAACGCCGAGATCGCCGGCAGCAAAGAAAAGCCACTGCATCACTTTGGCGAAATCCGCACCATCCGCCGGCAGCCATGCACCCGTTGAATCGTGGCTGCGCGCCAGATGGGCGATGATGGACTCGGCGCCGAACATCGTCATCTCGTCGTCGCGGAGAATGGGCAGGCTGCCCGCCGGGTTCATGGCCAGGAATGGCGGCGTCTTCTGCTCCGCCCCCGGAAATGCATCGACTGCGACGGTCTGCCATTCCAGGCCAAGCATGGAAAGCGCCAGCCGCACCTTGTAGCAGCTTTCGTCCAGCTCGTAGTTGTATAGCGTGATCCTCGCCATCATGCGGCCCGCGTCGTCGAGGTCGCGCCGGCACGCCCGGTCTCGAGGTGGTGGCGCAGTTCACTCGTCCAAGCGAAGAAATGTTCCTGTCCCTTGCCGGCATATTTTGCCGCCGGTCCGTCAATCACGACATGCAGGGCCGATCGTTTGCCGGTCAGCTCTTGCAGGCCAAGAAGCAGCGTCTCTTCGCCGACCTTCAGGCTGAACAGCGTCCCGCTCAGCGCCTTCAGATCAGCGAGCCCGGATCCGCCGGAGGAAGATGTGGGCGGCATGGCCTGCACGACATCGATCACCATCCCGGCGGAACAGTCGAGATACAGGCTGCGGACCGGCACCACCTCCTCTGGCAAGGCAGGCAGTTCAGGCAATGCTGCTGCCGGGTCCAGCGTCGTCCAGATCATGCCAGCCGCCTCGGCCGTGCTGTAGACCGACACGGTAATGGACGCCGGCACCCTGAGATCGGGGTGGGCCGGAATGTATCGGCACTGGCCGGCCGTGTCGTACTGCCAGCCGTGATAAAGGCAGGCGATATGGTCGCCGCGGACAAAACCGAAGCTCAGCTTCATGCCGCGATGCGGGCAGCGATCCTCCCACACATGCGCTGCGCCGCTGTTGTCGCGCCACACCACCAGTTCGTTTCCGCCAAGGCGGATCCCGGCCGAACTGCCCGGCTCGATCGATCCCGACAGCGCCACTGGGTGCCATCCAGCCTGTATCGTCATCCTGCGTCTTCCTCTCTGGAATATCCCCGAATTTCGGCCCGTTCGCAGTCCATCACCAGACAGTCGATTGGTCCCAGGCTACATGCCATCTCGAAGGCATCGATGAGATCGGGCTGGCCCGAAACCTGGACGACAAAAAAATCGTCCGCGGCTTCGTGCACCAGCAGATCGAGATTGAGCCGAGCGGCACGCCTGTCGGCGAACTCGCTAAAGCTCGACGACACCAGTTGGCCGACGAAGCGCAGGCGCGTTGTTTGAGGCGGAGGCGCAAGGTTCTGCGCTTCCGGTAGGTGCTTCATGCCTATATTTCTCCCGGACTGCACATTTTTTAAGCAGTTTTAGAATGTGTCTAGTTAGGCATCATTTTTTGGCTTGTGCAAGCCCCGTTTCCCTGACATCTGTTGCGTATCAGGTGATCGGACAGTTGGAAAAAACCGCGATTATCGAACAACTCGGCAGCCGTCCGTCGCCCAAGAAAACCAGGTGCGGCTTGGGATTGCCGGTCCGGGCGGGTGAGCGTCGATGTCGTTGTCAAGTTTCATTCAGCTTATACCCAAGGTCGAGTTGCACTTGCACCTCGAGGGTGCCGTCTCCACAGAGACATTCGCCGAGCTGGCGGCGCTAAACGCGGTGTCGCTGCCGGACGGCAGATCGACATCGGAGCTCTACAGCTACGGCAACCTGCTGGATTTCCTGAAGATTTACGATCTGGTTTGCGCCTCGATCAGGACTGCGGACGATTTCTCTCGCATCACCTTCGAGGCACTGGAGCGCTGCGCGAAGGCCGGTGCGCGCTACGTCGAACTGTTCTTCAGCCCGCATGCGCATCTGGCTCATGGCGTGGCCTATTCGACTATGCTCGAAGGCATCCTCGACGGCTTTCACCGCGCAAAGGAGCGCTATGGGCTTATAGCAAAGCTGATACCGGCGCATGCGAAGCCGCTCGGCGCGGCAGGTGGCGAGCGCTTCCTGGACATGGTTCTGGCCGAGCGCCCGGCTGAGGTGATCGGCATCGGCTTCGATTACGACGAACGCCCGAACCCACCGCCGATGTTTGCGCGCATCGTCGAGCGAGCGCGGGCTGCCGGGCTCAATGTCACCAACCATGCGGGCGAGGATGGCCCGGCGGGCTACGTCCGCGACACCATCGACATTCTCGGCCTGGGACGGGTCGACCACGGTTACCATGTCGTCGACGACCCGGCGCTGATGGCACAGTGCAGGGAGATGGGCATCGTCTTCACCTGCTGTCCGAGCACGACGCTGGCCACCACCGTCTGGCGTGACCTTTCCGCGCCCGACCACGCGATCCGCCGCATGATCGAGGCCGGGCTTACCGTGACGATCCACTCCGACGATCCGCCCATGTTCGCCACGACACTCGACCGCGAATACGCGCTGATCGCCGAAAATTTTGCGCTCGGGCCGCCGGCACTGAAGCGGATCGCGCTGGCTGGCCTGTCCGCAGCATGGCTCGACGACGACATCAAGCAGGCATGGCTGGCCGACTGGTCGGCAGAAATCGACCGCCTCATGGAAACCGAACTGTCTCTCCCGAACTGAACACGACACGGAACAAAGGACCGAAGCATGATCGACCTGCGCAATCTCTCCCGCCGAGGCTTCCTCAACATGGGCGCCGCAGCCGGCGCCTCGCTGCTCCTGCCGAAATCCGGCCTTATCACGCCCGCCCATGCACAGACGCCGCTCGCCGCCGTCGCCGAGGAAAACGCGGTCATCGCCTTCGGCCACACCGGTCCGGTGACCGATGAAGGCTGGACCTGGAGCCACGACCAGGGCATGAAGGCCGTGCAGGAAGCGTTCCCGAAGCTGAAGACGCTGTTCGTCGAAAGCATCCCCTATTCGGCCGACGCGACCCGCACCTTCCGCCAGTTCGTCTCGGAAGGTGCCAACATGGTGTTTGCCACCTCCAACTATGGCGACTTCCTCTACGACGTGGCCAAGCGTTCGCCGGACGTCGCCTTCTATGAATGCGATGGCCGCAACCCGCTCGAAAATCTCTCGACCTACTATCTCGCCCATTGGTACCCGACCTACGTCACCGGTGTCGCCGCGGGCCTGATGAGCAAGAGCGGCAAGCTCGGCTACGTCGCCTCCTTCCCTGTTCCGTCGGTCTTTTCCGGCACCAATGCCTTCCTGATGGGCGCCCGTTCGGTCAATCCCAACGCCACGATGCAGACCATCGTCATCAATTCGTGGTTCGATCCGCAGGCTGCCACCCAGGCCGGCACCGCACTCATCGACAACGGCGCCGACCTTCTGTTCGGCATCATGGACGAAGCAGGCTATCTGCAGGTGGCCGAGCAGCGCGGCGCGAAGGCCGTGATGTGGAATACCGACATCCGCCGCTATGGGCCGAAGGCCTACGTCTCCTCGATCGCCATCGACTTCAAGAAATTCTATGTCGACCAGGTGCGCCTGCGCCTCGAAGGCAAGTGGACGCCCTCGCAGACCATCCTGCCGATGGGCGGCGGTATCGACCGCGATGCCTGGGGCGAGACGGTGCCCACCGAGGTCGCAAAGCAGGCCGATGCCGTGCGCGACAAGATTCTCGGCGGCTGGAGCCCGTTCGAGGGCGAGATCAAGGACACCAAGGGCAACGTCAAGGTGGCTGCCGGCCATCGCATGACCGAAGAGGAACTCTACAACTGGGATTGGTCGATCGAAGGCGTCAGCGGCCTCCAAGCGTGATCCCGAAAGATTGCAGAGTTTTCGGATAGACTATGCGGGCAGAAGGCAAAGAGCTAAGCGGGATGAATGATTTTGTTCCAGTTCATCATGCTTCGAGTGAGCACCGCTACGGCGGCATGGAGGTGCCGTCCACCTCCCCGGGGCGTTACGAGCCTGGCTCCGGCGCGCCGCCGCTCGTGCTGCTCAAGGGCATCAGCAAATATTTCCCCGGCGTCGTTGCCAACCAGGATGTCGACCTGGACGTGATGCCGGGGGAGATCCACGCCTTGCTCGGCGAGAATGGCGCCGGCAAGTCGACCTTGATGAACATCCTCACCGGCATCTATCAGCCGGATGCCGGTGAGATCGTCGTCGACGGCTATGCCAAACGTTTCGCATCTCCAGTCGATGCGATCTCCGCCGGTATTGGTATGGTCCACCAGCATTTCAAGCTGGTGACCGCCTTCACGGTCGCCGAGAATATTCATCTCGGCTGGTCCGAAACGCCCAAGCGTATTGGCTCGTCGGTGCTCGAGGCGCGGACTGCCGCACTGGCCGAGAAGCTGAACCTCGCGGTACGGCCATCCGCGCGCGTCGCCGATCTTTCGACCGGCGAGCAGCAGCGCGTGGAAATCCTACGCGTGCTCGCGCGCAACGCTCGCGTTCTGATCCTCGACGAGCCGACTGCAGTGCTTACTCCGGCGGAAGCGCGCGAGCTCTTCAAGGCGCTCAAGCAGTTCGTGTCCCGGGGCAATGCGGTGGTCTTCATCAGCCACAAGCTCGACGAGGTGCTGGAGATATCCGACCGCATCACCGTGCTGCGCGGCGGCCGCAAGGTGGCCACCGAAAAGACTGCGGACTGCGGCGAGAAGATGCTGGCGCGCCTGATGGTTGGCCGTGAGATCGTGCTTAGCAATCTGCGTGCCAGGCAGCCAGGCGCGGCCGGCATCTCCGCCGAGCCGGTGCTCAGCCTCAAATCTGTCGTCGCGCGTGACGACGTGGGCGGCATCCTTCTCGACGAGGTTTCGCTCGACATCCATGCCGGCGAGATTGTCGGCATCGCCGGTGTGGCCGGCAACGGCCAGAAGGAGCTGACCCAGGCCGTCACCGGCTTACGGCTGATCCATTCCGGCCAGATACTGCTCGGCGGAAAGGACGTCACGACCGCCGGCGCGGTCGATTACGCGAAGTTCGGCGTCGGCCACATTCCCGAAGACCGGCTGCACAGCGGCCTGGCGCCGGCGCTTTCAATCACCGACAACGCCATAATCCGCGAATATGCGACGGCGCCTGTTTCAAAAGGCTTCGTGTTCCGACCGCGCCTTGCGGCTGCTCTCGCACGCACGATCGCCGAAGCGGCATCCGTTGCGGTGCCCGATTTCGGCATGCCCATGCGCAACCTTTCCGGCGGTAATCAGCAGCGCCTCGTCGCACGCCGCGAGATGCGCATCGCAAGCAAGGTTCTGATCGCCGCCTATCCGAGCCGCGGCCTCGATGTCGGAGCGATCAACACGATGATGCACTACCTCGTCGAATTGCGCGATGCCGGCGTCGGTGTGCTCTTCATTTCCGAGGAGCTGGAAGAGCTGTTCAACCTGTCGGATCGCATCGCCGTGATGTTCCATGGCAAGATCATGGGCGCGGTGGAGACTGCCTCCACCGACATCGAGGAAATCGGCCTGATGATGGGCGGGCAGATGCGGTCCAGTGCTGGCGCCCAGGCCGCTGCCGGGAAGCACTGACCTTGGCGATCAAGTTTCAGCGCGTTCCATCCGCGCAGCCCTCCGTTGCCTTTGCGGCACGTGCCCTGGCGATCGTGCTGGCGCTGGGGGTCGCCGGCCTGGTTCTGGCCGCTCGCGGCAATGCTCCCGTCGAACTCGCCTGGGAGGTGCTCAGCTCGACTTTTGGCTCGAGCTTCGGGCTGGAAGACGTCGGACTTCTGGTCACTCCCCTGATCCTGACCGGCCTGTCGGTCTGGGTAGCGCTGAGAATCGGCGCCTGGAACATCGGCGCGGAGGGCCAATTCTATGCCGGCGCCTTCAGCGCCACGGCGGTCGCGCTGTTCATTCCCGGCCCGACCTGGCTGATCCTGCCTGTTATGTTCACCGCTGGCGCGCTCGGCGGGCTGCTCTGGATACTGGTGCCGACGCTGGCGCGCGCCTACGCCGATGTCAGCGAACTCATCACCACCCTGCTTCTGAATTTCGTGGCGACGCTGATGGTTTATTACGTCGCCACCGGCCCATGGCTCGACCCGAGCGGCCATGCGCTCGCGACCACCGCACGTCTGCCGCATGACGTGCCTGAATTCTGGGGTATCGTGCACTACGGTTTCCCGCTGGCGATCCTGCTCACCTTTGTCATCGCAGGACTGCTCAACTACACGCGCTGGGGCTACGAGGTAAGGATCGCTGGGTCGAATCCAAGCGCGGCGCTTTATGCGGGCATGCCGTTCCGCCGCCGCCTGATCGTCATCCTGCTGATGTCGGGAGCGATCGCCGGCATCGCCGGTATGCTGGAAGTAGCTGGCACGGTGCATCGCCTGCAGGGCGGCATCTCCAACAATTTCGGCTATCTCGGCATCATGGTCGCGGTGCTGGCGCGCGGTTCCTCACTTGGCGTGCTCGCAGGCGCGGCTTTGATGGGCGTCATCCTGAATTCGGGCATCATCCTGCAGACGCAAGGCATCACCGTCTCGGCCGTGCTCGCCATCACCGGACTGATCCTGTTCTTCACGGCGATCGGCAACGAACTCGCTCACTACCGCATCACGCGGACCGAACCGGCCGCGAGCTGAGGAAACACCCATGGACATGATCGCCGGACTGATCCAGACCTCCATTCTCGCCGGCGGCGTGCTGGCGCTGGCGGCGCTGGGCGAGACGCTCTCCGAGCGCGCCGGCGTCGTCAATCTCGGCGTCGAAGGGCTTATGGCGCTCGGTGCAATCACTGGCATCGCGGTCGTCGTCGCCACGCCGCACCCTATGCTCGGCTTCGTCCTTGCGCTTGCCGTCGGTTTCCTCGTTGGCTGCGTCTTCGCTCTTGGCACCGTCGTCGTCAAAGCGAACCAGGTGTTGTGCGGCCTGGCGCTGACGCTGATGGGCACCGGCATGGCCGCAACGATCGGTCGCGCCTATTCCGGCATGCCGGCGCCGGCGACCTTCGCGCCGATCGCTATTCCCTATCTTAGCGACATCCCGCTGCTCGGTCGCGCGATCTTCACGCAGAACATCCTTGTCTACCTGATCTACATCGTCCTGCCGGTTGTGCTGCACTACATCATGTTCCGCACGCGCCACGGGCTGAACATGCGCGCGGTGGGCGAAAACCCCGCGGCAGCCGACGCCGCCGGCATTTCGGTGCAAAGCATCCGCTTCTGGTATGTCGCCGCGGGCTCGGCGCTGGCGGCCGGCGCCGGCGCTTACCTCACGCTTGCCTTCGTTCCCTCCTGGTCGGAAGGCGTCGTGGCCGGCCGCGGCTGGATTGCCGTCTCTCTCGTCATCTTCGCAGGCTACCGGCCCCTCAACGCCGTGCTGGCCGCTCTGCTGTTCGGTCTCATCACCTCTCTCGGCTTCGTCGGCCAAGCACGCAACTGGCCGATCGCGGCGCCGATCCTGTCGATGCTGCCCTATCTCGGCACGATCGCCCTGATCATCGTGCCGGTGCTTGCCTGGCAGCGCATGCGCCGGGTAATGGCCGCGCCGGCTGCTCTCGGCGAACCCTATTTCCGCGACATGCGTTGAGACCATCATGCCCCGCCTGCTTGTCAAGAACATCGATCTGCTCGCCACCTTCGATGGTACGCGCCGCGAGATTTCCGACGGCGCCTTGTTGATCGACGACAACGTCATCGAAGCGGTCGGCACCACCGCGGAACTCAGTGCCTCCAGTGCCGACGAGGTGCTCGACCTATCGGGCCATGTGGTCATGCCGGGCATGGTGAACACGCATCATCATATGTACCAGAATCTCACCCGTGTGATGGCTCAGAACGACGAGCTGCTTGTCTGGCTGAAGACGCTCTATCCGATCTGGGCCGAGCTCGACGACGATGCCATAGGCGTCTCGGCGCGCGTAGCGATGGCCGAGCTCATCCATTCGGGCTGCACGACCAGCTCCGATCACCTCTACATCTTGCCCAACAATTGCACGCTCGACGCGACGATCGGTGCGGCCCGCGATATCGGTCTGCGTTTCCACGCTGCGCGTGGAGCCATGTCGCGCGGCGAAAGCCAGGGCGGCTTGCCGCCGGATCGCTGCGTCGAAAAGGAAGAGGATATCCTGAAGGATGCCGAACGGCTGATCGGCAGCTATCACGACGCGTCGCGACATTCGATGAGCCGAATCATCCTGGCTCCTTGCTCGCCGTTCTCGGTGACTCCGGAGTTGATGCGCGATGCGGCATCGCTGGCGCGCAGCCACAAGGGCGTGAACCTGCATTCGCACCTTGCCGAAGAGCTTTTCGAGGAGAAGTACTGCCTCGAAATCTATGGCAAGCGGCCGGTCGAGTTCGCCGAATCCGTCGGCTGGCTCGGTGACGACGTCTGGTTCGCCCACTCGATTTTCATGACCAGCGACGAGATCGACCGCTTCGCCGAAACCGGCACCGGGGTCGCCCATTGCCCGTCGGCTAACATGCGCTGCGGCCAGGGCATCGCGAAGATCCGCGAGATGCTCGACAAGGGCGTGAAGGTCGGCCTTGGCGTCGACGGCTCGGCCTCGAACGACACGTCGAACCTGTTCATGGAAGCGCGGCTGGCGCTGATGCTTCAGCGTGTCGCGCCGCACCACTACCTCTCCGAAAAGCCCGGCGGCCGCGGCGGTTTCGGCGGCACGCCGACGGCGCTGTCCGCGCGCGAGGCCCTCGAAATGGCGACGCGCGGCGGCGCTGCCCTGCTCGGTCGCAATGACATCGGCCATCTCGCGCCCGGCATGTGCGCCGACTTCATCGCGGTCAAACGCAGCCAACTCGGCCTTTCCGGCACCGAGCGCGACCCGCTCGCCGCGCTGGTGCTTTGCGGACCCTTCAAGGTCGACTATTCCTACATCAACGGCCGGCAGATTATCGCGAGAGGTGACTTCGCCTCTTTCGATGTCGAGGCGGCGATGGCCGACCACCGGGCTGTGATGGACCGCATCTATCGGCAGTGAGATAGCACAGGAAGGACGCAACAATGACCATTAAGCGAGCTGCGGAGCAGGCGGCCCTCGATCAATGGTATTGCATTGACGCGCTGAACGAGATTCCGGTCGGCACGATGGCGAACCGGCTTCTGGGCATCGATCTGTTGGTAGCCCGCGATACGGCAGGCGCGGTCAATGTGTCGCGTGCCGGCGACGGCAGCCAAGTCCCGGCCAGGGAACGCTACGGCTATCTATGGATCACGCTCGGCATGCCGGCCGGCGATGTGCTGTCGATCCCGGAGGCCTATGAGGACGATCGCCGGCCTGTCGTTTGCGGAGCGATCGCGGTAAAGGCGTCCGGCCTGCGCATCGTCGAGAATTTCCTCGACATGGCGCATTTCCCCTTCGTCCATACCGACATATTGGGCGCCGAGCCGCACACGGAAGTGCGGCATTACACAACCGAAATCCGCCGCGACGTGGATGAGGTGTGGGCGACCAACTGCGAATTCTTCCAGCCGCAGGCGGCACTCTCGGCGACCGGCGGCATCATGACCCAATACATGTACCGGGTCGCCAATCCT
Source organism: Mesorhizobium sp. M0408 (assembly GCF_040321495.1). Classification (NCBI taxonomy): domain Bacteria; kingdom Pseudomonadati; phylum Pseudomonadota; class Alphaproteobacteria; order Hyphomicrobiales; family Phyllobacteriaceae; genus Mesorhizobium; species Mesorhizobium sp. M0408. Next base: position 210,511 of record NZ_JAMYRO010000002.1, read on the forward strand.
TTCGCGGTGATGCTCTACAAGACCTGCCCCAACGCGGCTACCCGGTGGGACGTGATCTGTCTGTTCGTGCAGCCCCTCGATCCGGACCGCTGCCGCGCGCACCCCGTCATGTTCCTGATCGACGACGTATCGACCACGACCGAACTTGTGCAGTTCCAGCAGCTTATCTTCCTGCAGGACCGCATCATCCTGGAGAACCAACGGCCACTTCTTTTGCCGCTCGAGCCGCGCGCGGAAATCCCGATGCGGGCCGACGGCTCGTCGATCGCCTATCGCCGCTGGCTGAAGGAGAAGGGCATCACCTACGGCACGACGGCGCAAGCCGCATGAGCGGCAGCCCTTCCGCTATTGTCATCGGCATCGACGGACGGGCAATCGCGCTCTGGCGCTTCGCGACGGCAGTGCGTAGCTGTTCTTCGGCGGAGGACAGGTGAGCGACCTGAGCGGCAAGACGCTTCTGGCCAGCGGCTTTCACGCTCCGGAGCGCGGGCTCGTGGAAGAGTTGCGCCATGCCCTGATCGCAATCGATCAATCAGGCATCATCGCCTCGGTGCTGCATCCGCATGATGCCGGCTATGACGAGGCGCTGGAGGCCGCGCGCCGAACCGGTTCGCTGGCGACCTTGCCGGCGCAGAGTTATCTGCTGCCCGGCTTCGTCGATCTTCACGTGCACGCGCCACAATATCCGCAGCTCGGCCGGGCTCTGGACGTGCCGCTCGAGGCCTGGCTCCACAAACACACGTTTCCCCTGGAGGCGCGCTACGCCGATCTCGCCTTCGCGCGGCGCAGCTACGGCCTGCTGGTCGACGACCTGATCGCTAACGGCACGACCACAGCGCTCTACTTCGCAACCATCCACCAGGACGCGACAAGGCTGCTCGTCGACATTTGCCTCGAACGCGGGCAACGTGCGCTGGTCGGCAAAGTGGCGATGGACAATCCCGATGAGTGCCCGGCCTATTATCGCGATACCTCGGCGGACGAAGCCATCGATGGCACGCGCGCTCTGATCGACTACGTGCATGGGCATCCAGACAATGCCACGGGACGGGTAAAGCCGGTCATTACGCCGCGCTTCATCCCCTCCTGTACCGACGCCGCCCTCGAAGGGCTCGGCACGCTTGCGCAGGAATGCGGCTGCCATGTGCAGACGCATTGCTCGGAGAGCGACTGGGCGCATGGCTACGTGCTGCAGCGCCACGGGATCAGCGACACGTCTAGCCTTGATCGCTTTGGCCTGCTGCGCGCCGGCAGCGTGCTCGCGCACGCCAATTTCATTACGCTTGCCGACATGGAGACGATCCGCGTGCGCAAGGCGGCCGTGGCGCACTGCGCCGTCTCCAACGCCTACTTCGCAGGCGCCGTGTTCCCGTTGAGGGCGGCCCTCGAGAAGGGTGTCAAGGTCGGGCTCGGCACCGACATTTCCGGGGGACCGAGCGCCTCGATGTTCGATGCGATGCGCGCGACGGTCATGTCGTCGCGCATGCTGGAAACCGGCACCGACCCGGCGCTAGCGGCCGAGACGCGCGGCACGGCCGGAACAGCACGCGTCGACTTTCGCGAGTCCTTCCACCTGGCGACGGCAGGCGGTGGCGCGGCACTCGGCTTGCCTGTGGGGCGATTCTCGCCTGGCTACCATTTCGATGCGATCCTGGTCGACACCGCCGCGCCCAGAGGCACAATTCACCTGTGGGACGAACTCGACGGCGACGGCATCCTTCAGAAGATCGTCTACTCCGCTTCCAGGGCCAACATCGCGTCGGTCTGGGTCGGCGGGAGAGCTGTTCTCGCCTAAGCGGACGGGAGGCTGTGCCGAGAACCAGGAATCTTCCCGTGTTATTCCTTACGGTCGGGGCACGTCATGGATTTTGATCAGTATTCGCCGACGTCGATAACAGCCTGGGCAAAGGCTTGCGGGGCTTCTTGAGGCAAGTTGTGGCCGATACCGCCGGTGATGATCCGGTGCGTGTATCTGCCCGAGAATTTCTTGGCGTAGGAACTGCTGTCGGGATGGGGTGCGCCATTGGCATCACCCTCAAGGGTAATGGTCGGCACTGTGATCACGGGAGCTTCGGCCAGCCGGTTTTCCAGAACGTCATATTCCGGCTCGCCCTGTGCCAGCCCGAGCCTCCAGCGGTAATTGTGAATGACGATGCTGACGTGATCGGGGTTGTCCAGTGCTGCGGCGCTGCGCTGGAAGATGTCATCGTCGAAATCCCACTGCGGCGAAGCGAGTTGCCAGATGAGTTTGGCGAAATCGCGCGTGTATTTCTCGTAGCCGGCGCGGCCGCGATCCGTGGCGAAGTAATACTGATACCACCATTGAAGCTCCGTCTCCGGTGGCAGCGGCACCATGCCGACCTGCTGATTTCCTATGAGATAGCCGCTCACCGAGACGATCGCCTTGCAACGCTCAGGCCAGAGCGCGGCAACGACATTGGCCGTTCGAGCGCCCCAGTCGCAGCCGGCGATCGTGGCCTTTTCGATCCCCAGCGCATCCATCAGGGCGATCGTATCCACGGCGAGCGCCGACTGCTGGCCGTTGCGCATCGTCTCGTCCGACAGGAAGCGCGTAGTGCCGTAGCCGCGCAGGTAGGGCACAATCACGCGGTACCCCTTTGCGGCAAGCAGGGAAGCGACATCGGCGTAGGTGTGAATGTCATAAGGCCAGCCATGAAGCAGGATCACTGGGGCACCTTCGGCGGGCCCCAGCTCCGCATATCCGACGCTCAGATTTCCGGCATTGACCTGCCCGAGCGAGCCGAATGATTTCTGCGTGGTTTGCGTAGCAGATGCCCTCGCCTCGACCGTCCTAGCGGCTGCCGCCTTTGCCGGCACGCTCAAGCCGAGTTCGGTGGCGGCGAACGTCACTGCCGCAGCACCAACAATGCGTCGGCGGCGATGATCGACCGTCTCGGGACCCTTACTCGCATTCATGATGAAGCCTCTGTAATGACCAACAAGCAGGAACGACCGGACCCGCCCGCCTCATCGGCCGACCGGAAATGTTGCCTATTTCGATGGTGACTGCGGGCGGCGGACCAACCATTGTAACCACTCGGCCAGGAGGCAGTGCGGCGAACTCTGATTGAATGCCGGTCAGGTCAAGCGTTTCCTCGATTTCCCTCCTCAGAAATTCGAGACTTAGGCCGTCGCCGCGCTTGGAAGCGGCTGGATGTAGCATCCGAAGGAACGGCAGCATGAGAATGACTCCTGATCTTCTGTTTGGGCGAGAGGACATGTTGCATCTGATCTTATGCTCGAAGTCGCCCTCGGCTTCAGACGAGGCCCTCGCGATCCATTGCGATGCGCACGGCCGGTCGGGCAGCCATTCGGACGCGAAGGGCTTGCAAAGGCGCGGGAACAGGGACGTGGAAGCGGGCCGCCCAAAGCAGCATCACGAAAAGATAAAAATCCGCGACGCCGGGTTTGTCGCCGAACAGATAGTCGGTCTCGAGCCCGTCAGCGAAGAACTCGAGTTGGCTCGTAATCGTCGCGCTCGCCCTGGCCTTTTCGGCAGCGCTGCTTTGGTGCCACATCGGCTTGAAGCTTCGGTGTATTTCAGTTGAGACATAGGTCAGCGCTTCGAGAAGGCGGGTACGGCCCAACGGCCCCGCCACTCCCAGTGGCGGGTATTGCGACGCAATCCAGTCGAGGACCGCGATATTTTCCGTCAGCGTTTCGCCGCTATCCAGCACGAGGGCTGGAACATAGCCCTTGCGCGTGACGGTTGTGAAATCATCCCCGGAGCCTGTCCGTTTGGGCTTGAGGTTCACACTTTCGCGCTCGAAGGAAACACCGGCCTCTTCCAGAGCGATGTGGTCCGCCAGGCTGCAGGCGAGAGGGCTGTAGTAGAGTTTCACCGCTTTTCCCTTTTCTAAACCCGATTGAATCCCGCAATTGGTCGTCGCCGAGCGAAAAACCTGCCCCGCGCCACGCGAGACAACCGCTCCAGAAACTCGCACTTGGCGGAGACGACGACTACGACACCGACAGCTAGACGTGCCTATGCCGAGGTATGGTCGGGGTGAAGTTCTGGATCGCCGTGCGCAATGCTGGGACGTATGCCAGCTCAGCGGCCAACGGTTATCTGGAGGAATCCAGAACCTTCCATGATGGCAACATCGCCGGCCCGGCCAGTCCTTCGCTCAGGAAATCCTAAACGAAAGTATTGGACGCACGTGCCGTTGGCACGATGGCTCACACCGGCCTCGGCCGGCATATTCCGCGCGGCACGAGCAGACTGGAAACGCGAAAGCCGTGGTCTGCTTTTGCTCGATTGCCACCAACGCGATGACGCAGCTTCCGACAATAGGAGTCGCCATCATGGCCGACCTTTCCGAAACCTCCACAGCCGAGCACACATTGCGCGTCGAAGCGCCCGCCGCGATCGAGGTCGACGTCTCCTCGCTGACGCCGGGAACGTCGCTGATCGTCGACTGGCACGGCAAGCCGGTGGTCGTGCGCAACCGCACCGAAAAAGAGAGGAAGGACGGCCAGGCAGTCAGTCTCGCCGAGCTCAAGGATCCAATTGCCCGCAACGCCAATCTGCCGGCCGATGCGCCGGCAACCGACGCCAATCGAACTATGCCGGGCAAGGAAGCCTGGGTGGTGATGATCCAGGTCTGCACCCATCTCGGCTGCATCCCGCATGGTCAGGAAGGCGATTTCGACGGCTGGTTCTGCCCCTGCCATGGTTCGCAATACGACACCGCCGGCCGCGTCCGGAAGGGGCCGGCACCCGAGAACATGGCGGTACCGGTGTTCCAATTCGTTTCCGACACCAAGATCCGTATCGGCTGAGGCAAGGGCATTTCGATGAGCGGCGACAAACACTCGACCTATACGCCCAAAACCAGAATCGAACGTTGGTTCGACGCCCGCCTGCCGCTGCCGCGGCTGGTCTATGACAGCTTCATCGTCTATCCCGTCCCGCGCAACCTGAACTACGCCTATACGTTCGGCGGCATTCTCACGATCATGCTGGTTTCACAGATCCTGACCGGCATCGTGCTGGCGATGCATTACGCTCCTGATACGGGGCTGGCCTTCAACTCGGTCGAGCAGATCATGCGCGACGTGAATTCGGGCTGGCTGCTGCGCTATCTCCATTCCAACGGCGCGTCGTTCTTCTTCATTGCCGTCTACATCCACATCTGCCGCGGACTCTACTATGGTTCGTACAAGGCGCCGCGTGAGCTGCTGTGGGTGCTCGGTTGCACCAATCTCCTGCTGATGATGGCGACGGCCTTCATGGGTTACGTGCTGCCTTGGGGGCAGATGTCGTTCTGGGGCGCTACTGTCATCACCAGCTTCTTCACCGCAGTCCCACTGATCGGCGACTGGCTCCAGCAGCTTTTGCTCGGCGGCTTCGCGGTCGATAATCCGACGCTGAACCGCTTCTTTGCGCTGCATTACCTGCTGCCATTTGTGCTTGCGGGTGTGGTGACCTTGCACATATGGGCGCTTCACGTCGTCGGCCAGAACAATCCGACCGGCATCGAGTTCAAATCGAAAACTGATGTCGTGGACTTCACGCCCTATGCCACCGTCAAAGATGCCTTCGGCATCCTCGTGTTCCTGTTCTTCTTCGCCTATTTCGTTTTCTACCTGCCGAACTACCTCGGCCATCCCGACAATAGCAGCATCGCCAATCCGCTGAAGACGCCGGCCCACATCGTGCCGGAATGGTACTTCCTGCCGTTTTACGCGATCCTGCGGGCCATCACCTTCAATATCGGGCCCATCGATTCCAAGCTCGGCGGCGTGCTCGCGATGTTCGGCTCGATCGCGGTGCTGTTCCTGGTGCCGTGGCTCGACACCTCGAGGGTACGCTCGGCGGTCTATCGGCCCTGGTACAGGGTGCTCTTCTGGCTGTTCGTTGCCAATGCTCTCTTTCTCGGTTGGCTCGGCTCCCGGCCGGCGGAAGGCGCATACGTCGTCATGTCCCAACTGGCGACGCTTTACTATTTTGCGTTCTTCATCATCGCCATGCCGGTGCTCGGGCTGATCGAAAAGCCGCGACGGCTGCCGAATTCGATCACCGAAGCAGTTCTCGAAAAAGACAAGGCCAGCGGCAGAGGCCCGATCGCCGGGCCGGAGACCAAACATTGAACTTGGCATCGCGGTGATCGTTCATGAGCTGGTGGAACTCTCCTCTGGTCTACCTCGTGTTGCTCGGCCTCGCCGGGATCGTCGTTTGGTCCCTCATCCCCAGACGCTTCGCCAATGCGAAGCTGCTCGTCCAACTCGGCTTTTTCCTCGCGATGTCGGCCATGGTTCTCCACCTGCGCGTCGTGCCATACGAGGCCGCAGGAGACAACGAGACAACCGGAGGAGCGATCCTCATCGGCTCGGTCAAGCTGCTCTGGTGGGTTCACCTTGCCTGGGCGCTGATCGGATTTGTCCGTATCTATCTCGTCTTTGAGCGAAAGCCGCGCGAGGCACGTCTCCTGCAGGACGTCGTGGTCGGTGTCGTCTACGCTGGAATGTTCCTGTCGATCCTGGCGTTTGTCTTTGCAGTGCCGGTCGGAACGCTCATTGCCACGTCGGGCGTCTTTGCCGTCATCCTGGGACTGGCGCTCCAGAATACGCTTGGTGACGTATTTTCGGCGATCGCGCTAAACCTCGGCCGCCCTTACGTGCTTGGAAACTGGATCATTCTGGGCGACGGAACCGAAGGCCGCGTTGTCGAGACCAATTGGCGGTCGACTCAACTCCTGACCCCGACCCACAATGTCGTCGCGCTGCCAAACAGCCTTCTCGCCAAGATCGGGGTAACAAATTTAAGCGGTCCGGACGAGAGCCATGGACTTGCCGTAACCGTCAAGGTGGTGCCAACGACGACGCCGGCGATCATCGTAGACCTCATGCGCACTGTCTTGCTGAGCTGCAATTCAATCCTCCAGGAGCCTTCGCCTTCGGTCACCATCAGAAGCCTGGATGCCGCAGCTATCGAGATCGAGTTGTTTTTTCGCGTCGCAAGTATCGACCAGCGAAGTGCCGCTCGGAACGAAATCTTCGATCTCATTTATCGCCATTCAAAGTCGACCGGCATGCTGCTGGCGGAGCCATTTTCGGGCTCGATTGCCATGACCAACCGGCCGGGCCACGAGACGGCGGCCTCCCAAGGCTTCACCCCGATCGAACTCATCAATTCCATACCGGTATTCTCGGCGCTAACGGATACCGAGCAGGAGTCGCTCGCCAAAGCGGCCTCGGTTCGCACCTACCATAAGGGCGAAATCATCGCACGACAGGGAGAGATGCTGCCGTCGCTCATGATCGTACGGACGGGAGTCATCGTCCGGCAAATTGGCGAGGGCGATGATCAACTGCAGGAGATCGGCCGGCTTGCACCTGGCGATTTCTTCGGCGAGACCGGCTTGCTCGCGGGCATTGGCGAGATGTCAAGTTTGCGGGCAATGACCCCCATCACGGTTTACGAGATAGACCAGGAAAGCTTTGCGCCGCTGCTGCACGACAGGCCCGAAATGGCCGAAGATCTTGCCGCGACCCTGTCGATGAGGGTGTCGGCTTTTAATGAAAGCGGCATCGCCGGACAGCACCACGCGGGCTCCAAATTCGCGCTCCTCAAAGCCATTCAGACAGTCTTTCGCGCCGCTCCGTTCAAGCGCGTTCGGGCACCTGGCTGATAAGGCATGCAGAAGGACAGAGATCCATGACCATCCGCCAAAGCGATATCACAGGCATCGATACACTCATCCAGCCGGCTATCCGTGATTTTGCGGACGGACTGAAGATAAGGCGCGTATTGCCGTCCTCGAATCGCCTGATGATCCGGCCCTTCATCCTGTTCGACCATTTCGGCCCCACTATGTTCGACGCAGGTCACGGTTTCGATATGGGACCACATCCGCATATCGGCATTGCGGCCGTGACCTACCTGATCGATGGCGAGATCGTCCATCGCGACAATTTGGGTAAAGTGCAGACCATCCGTCCTGGCGAGGCCAACTGGATGACGGCCGGGTCGGGCATCGTCCATTCCGAGCGCACGCCACCGGACGTTCTCCGACATGGTCTATGCCGAAATTGTGCTCACGAGCGGTGCGCGCTACCAGGTGAAACCCGAACACCGTGAGCGTGCGATCCACATCGTCGCCGGTGAGGTTGGAATTGCCGGCCAGCTCGGTACGTTTCATGAGGCCGAATTAGTAGCTCTGGCGCCCGGCGCTGAGATTGTGCTCCAGGCGCCTGCCTTCCATGCGGCGAGACTGATGCTGATAGGAGGTGAGCCCCTGGCCGAGCCACGTCATATCTATTGGAACTTCGTCTCCTCTTCAGCCGAACGGATCGAGCAGGCAAAGGCGGATTGGCGCGAACGCCGCTTCCCCGGCGTGCCGGGAGAGCACGAGCTCATGCCTCTGCCAGATGGCAGCGTGTGAGGGATAAGGCAGCGGATGGTGACCTCAGCGCCGCGACAGCTTTACGCCGGGTGGCGCAGGCAGACCACTACGACATCAAGTAGAGATCGTTCATCGTTTCCTCATCGAGCAAACCGTCGAACCAGACGTCGAAGATTGTCTCGAGCAGGAACTCGTCGTTGCTTGCTTCGGAAAACAGCGTGAGGGACGCGTGCAACTTCTTCGCATCACCGTCACCGAAGACAGCGCGAGCGCTTAGGCCGGAGAGCCGTTGCAGGGTGCCAACGCATTCCCGATAACGGCCTCCGAGGATCGGAATGACAGATAGGCGCTGGCTTCGTCGAGCGATGTGATTGCATATGGCTCAGGCGCTGCACCACTTCGCCTTGTGGCCAACCTTGGGAAGATGAACTCCATATAGGGAGTGCACATCATCCCTCGACGTAGAATGGCCAGCGCGTCGTCGTAGACCGGATCCTGTGCGCTGACGAACCTCTGCAAATCATACTCGTCAGGCATTTGGATAGATCCTTGGGAAACCCTCAACATTGGTGCCCTGACTAGCCGTCGACGACATCTGCATAGTCCGGGTGCTTGGCGAAAAAGCGGCTCATGAAGGGACATTTCAAGATCGCTTTACGGCCGGTTTTGCGGAGCAGTTCGAAGGTCCCTTGGGCCAATCGCGACGCGATCCCTTGTCCGGAAAATTCCGACGGGACTTCGGTGTGTATCAGCGCGACCTGCCCGCCCTCGAGCCGATAGTAGGCCGCCGCAAACATATCGCCGGCGATCGGCAGCTCGAAACGGTGCTGTTGGACGTTTTCAACGACTTGTGCATCCATCTCTATCTCTCGATTGTATGTCACGTCTGTCACCGGGGGGAGATTGGCCGGCCGCTATCGCACCGCAGGCAACCGCAGAGTGACGGTCGTGCCTGCCCCAAGTGTGCTCTGAATAGCGATGCTTCCGCCTGACTGCTCGACAAAGCGCTTCACCATCGGCAAACCGACGCCGCCGAGGCCTTCGCTTTTGGTGGTGAAGAACGGATCGAAGGCGCAGACCATCGTCTCGCTGGTCATCCCGAGACCGTTGTCCGCGACACGGATATCTACCTGACCGGCGGTAGAGCTTTCAGAGGCCAAGCCGGCATCGATCGAGATGAAACCGCCGTCAGGCATTGCATCGCGCGCGTTGAACAGAAGGTTCAGAACCGCATTTTGCAACCCAAAGCGATCGCATCTCACCAAAGGCAGGTCGGACCCAACCCGAAGCTCAAGACCGAAATTGGCATCCAAGGCGCTCCGCACGAGGGTTTCGATCTCAGCCAGGCAAGCATCTACGTTTGTGTATTCGATTTCCGCGTGGCTCTCTCGAGCCAGGCTGATGGTTTGCCGGACAAGGTCCCCAGCCCGTTCCAAAGCCGTTTTGGCGCCGGCAATTACAGGCCCAAGCGCCGGAGCCGCTTGGATGCTCGGATCGCGGGCCAGGTGGTTCAACGCCGACGAGGCGACCTGAATGAGATTGCCCAGGTCATGGACGATGCCGGCCGTCGACATTTGCACGGACATACCACTTCCAAGACCATCGGGCGGGCCGTCGAAGACATCTTCTTTTATGTCCGGACGAAACATTTCATAACCCCGTTGGCTCAGTCGACACCCATTTGCTTCAATACGCTATAATTTACGGCATTTATTGTCAATTATATCTAAGACGCCTCCGATACATACTTCTGTATATCCAAACGATAGACCAAGCTCTATTGATAGCCGATCCCGCTGATGTAGTTGGCAAGCAGCCGTTCCTGCAGTTCCTCTTGTTTGAAAAGCGCCTTCATCGCATCACGGATATCGAGGACGCCTAGCGGTTTCGAGTCAGCCCCTAGCACCGGCACATTCTGAAGGCCTTGCGCGGCCATGGTCTGCCAGACTGAATGAAGGTCGTCATCGGGACCACAGGACACGATGGACGTGCTCATCAATGCCGCAATCGGCGCTTCTGTTGGCCCTGAATTCGCCAGATGGCGGACAAGGTCGGACTTGCTCAGCACGCCTGCCGCCTCCCCACTGCCGTGGCACACCACGACCAGGCCTATTGCGGGCCTGGAAAGTGAGAGTGCTGCACTGCGGAGTGGAGCGTCGACATCAATCACCATGAGACGGGCCGATATTACTGGATGCAGACTGTCAATGCGCATGACGCCCTCCTGAGAGCGCCTCGCGGCCGCGGCCGGGAGGCTGAGATCGGTTCCAGTGTTGGTCGCCGAGCTCGGCGCCTTCGCCTGGCCGGTCAGAATGGCGCGCAAACAAGCGCCATTCTGACCCGTTCCAAAGATTAGCTCAGTGCTGCTTTGCTCAGGCCAAACTTCGCATCCCCCGAGCCCGGGACGGGTTTGAAGCCGATGTTCAGACGGTTCCAAGAATTGACCGCCATGACAACGAAGGTCAGATCGGAAATTTCCTTCTCGGAAAGCTGCGACCTGACCCGATCGTAGATCTCGTCGGGGACACCCTGCTCGGGCAGCTTGGTCAAGACTTCCGTCCATGCCAAGGCTGCGCGCTCGCGAGGAACGAACAAGGTCGAATCCCGCCAGGCTGCCAGGTGGTAAAGGCGCAGTTCGCGCTCGCCATGGATCTTCGCCTGTTTGACGTGCATATCGAGGCAGAAGGTGCACCCGTTCAGCTGCGCGGCTCGGACTGCAACAAGGTCGCGGATCGGTTCTTCGATCGACCCCTCTCGCGTCGCACCAAGAAATTCAATAAATTTCTTCAGAAGTTCCGGCGACTGCTCCGCATAACTCGCGCGTTGGGCGACGGCTTTTCCTTTCGGAGCGACCGGTGACGCTGCAATATTCATTACTTATCTCCTTGAGGTGTTTGCGATCCATTGCAGCGTAAGGATGACCGGTGAGACGAACTGTTGCTATCGTGCCGATGATATGTATTGCCACTCGATTGGGTTGGGGCGCCTAAACCGAAGTATAGGAGGTGGAAATTGGCACCTGACCGCTGCCCCCGGCAATTCGCTTTGGCGCAGGCATGCGACGGGCGCACAGCGTTTGGGTCACTTGAAGGGCGAGGCTGAACCGACCGGTGTCGATAGAACCTGGATCGAAACTGCGTTCACTCTTCGAAGGGAGCGTTCATCACAAGATCAACTGCCGAAGTCGCCTTGTAGCCTGAAACAAAGCGCTCGCCGAAGTCCCGGGCAAAGTTGTCGTAGGTGGTTTCCGGCCTGACCTCGGCGATATGGCAAAAGCATCGCGTCATCCGTCGCTTCATTTGGAGGCGTGGAAACTCACCGATGATCTTTGCAATCTCGGCTGACGAAATGAGGCTGTATTGCAAGCCGACGACATCGAGACAGATGCCGGCTGTGCAAAGCGCCACCTCAGCCTCCTTGTAGAGGCCGATTGACGGCGTCGAGTTGAGGGCGACGCTGTCCCAGATCAATTGGGCGCGCCGCTCGTCGAAGCCGCCCTCCCGAACGAAGGTGCGGGCAAGATCGGCGCCTTCCACTTCGAAACGGCGCGGCCCGGCGAAGTCCTCATTGAGCGTGACGTCATGCAACAGGGTTGCAACCGCAACAACCTCCGCGTCGTGCTGGATATTCTGAATCTGTCCGATCCGGGCCGCGAAAAGCCAGGATCGGACCACGTGGTTGAACAGGTAGGGTTCACATCGAGCGCGGGCATGTTCGATCGCTCGGCCAACAAGCGGAGTATCGGGGACCAAAATCCCCGCAAGTGTGCGGATGGCGATCGAATTCATGTCACTGACCGTCCCTTCGCCTACGCCCCGATGGTCCCGGGGGCTACGATTTCATTTCGCGTTCGTCGTCAGTTCCGTCTCGCTGGTGTCGACGACGAAAATAGCAAGCAGACGAGCGCCTTCCGTCTTGCTGGCGTTTTCGCTGACGGCATGACGGTCGCCAGGGAATTCCGAGAAACTCTCGCCGGCGCGATAAGTCTTCACCGGCCCGTCGTTGACCTGGCTTCGGATCGCCCCCTGCAGGACCGTGGCATAGATGAACGCGGATTTGGGATGGGTATGAGCCGGCGACGTACCCCCAGGCGCGTACTCGACGAGCACGGCTTTCATGCTCTTGCCGGGCACGTTTGGAAGAGCCTGGTCGTAGACAAGCTTCACGCTGGCGGCGTCATTGGCCATTGCTGCGGTGACGGAAGCGGAGGTGAGCGCGGCGCAGAGAAGTGTTTTGATCATGTCTGGTCTCCTTGTTGTGCGAATGGCGGGCCTATCCGATGATTACTTACTTCGGTGGTGTGTATCGGCTGAGCCAATCATCGAAACGCACGGCGCCGATGCGCGCGTTCTCGCCGGGCACCAGCGTTCGATCGTCGATTGCCACTTGGCCGTAGTAGAGCGCGCCGGGATCCGGGACGACTTTGCGCGGGTCGTTGGTGGCCTTCAGGAAGCGCTCGACAAGTTCGCTCATGCGAACACGCTCCGGGCCGGCAATTTCGATCATGCCGTTCAACGGCGCGGCAAGCGCGACGTCCGCCATCGCATCGGCAACATTATCAGCCGCCATGGGTTGGAAGTAGGCCGGCGACATATGAATGGTATCCCCGACGGCGCCCGTGTTTGCGATGGCGGCGGTGAATTCGAAGAATTGAGTGGCGTGAACGATGGTGTAGGGAATTCCGGACTCCCTGATCAGCTTTTCCTGAAGCAACTTGCCGCGGAAATAGCCCATGCCCTGCAGCCGGTCGGTACCGACGACCGACAGCGCCACGTGATGACGGACGCCGGCGGCCGTTTCGGCGGCAAAAAGATTACGCCCGGATGCCTCGAAGAACTCCAGGGCAGCCTTTTCCTCGAACGACGGCGAGTTCGCGAGGTCGACGACGACCTGCGCACCGGCAAGCGCGGCCGCCAGACCCTCTCCCGTAACGGTGTTGACGCCCGAATTCGGCGACGCCGCAAGCACGTCGTGTCCTTTGTTTCGCAGTCTCTCCACGGTCTTTGAACCGATCAGCCCGGTTCCGCCGATGACGACGATCTTCATGTCTGGTCTCCTGGTGTTGCGTGTCTATTTTCGTTGCTCGATCGGATGCTGGGCGTTTCCGGCCTGCTACTGACTGACCGATGCAGCAGCATCCTCGATGAGTGACGTGACCTCGTCGGGATGCGAAACCATGAGCGCGTGGGACGCACCCTCGATGACGACGGTCTTTACCGCGTGCGCACGCTTGGCCATGAAGCTCATGACGGCTGCCGGGATGTTGCGGTCATCCGAGCCGTAGATCATGTAGGACGGCAGCGTCTTCCATGAGGCGACGCCCGAGGCTTCAGCCAGAGCCGCCTGCGCAACAGGGCGTTGAGTGGCAGCCATCAGCAAAGTCTGCTCTTGCGGAACGTCGGCGGCGAACTGGGCGCGGAACTTGGCCGGCTCGATGAAGAGGTCTTGTCCGCCGTCCGGCAACGCGACGGGAGCAAGCGCGCTCCCCAAGGTGCTGCCGGGAAACATGCTGGACAACGTAAGGCTCGATTCGCCGGTATCCGGCGCGAAACCCGCCACGTAGACCAATGCCTTCACATTGGGATTGCCATTGGCGGCCTCGGTGATGACAGGCCCGCCGTAGGAATGCCCCACCAGCACGACCGGCCCGGAAACCGACCGGACGATGGCTGAGACTGCTGTCGCATCGCTGGCAACGCCGCGGAGCGGATTAGCTGCGGCTATCGCTACATAACCGTCTTTGCTGAGCTTGGTGATGACTGCATCCCAGCTCGACGATTCCGCGAAGGCGCCGTGCACCAGCACGATCGTCGGCTTGGGCTGAGAATTCGCGGCCTGCGCCATCCCGCCGCCCGACGCGGCAAGCGCTGCGGTGAGGGCCAGGACTCGAGTTATGTTTCGCATTTGCTTTCTCCCGTGTGGCCTGTGGTGACCAATGCTCAGGAGAATGCGCCGACGCGGCCCGCCAACCTATTGTGCGGAAGGGTCTGTCATACAATGCCAAGGTGCAGGGTAGGTCACCAGGGAGATCAGGTGCCCTGCAGCATGATTGAGCTATCTATGCGGGTGTGCATTGTCGGCGGTAGCCGGAACAGACACTGAGGGCGCGCGGCCAGAGAGTTGTGTTTGCAAGACTTCGCTGCCGCCGTGGCGAGAACCTGGCGCGGTCGATCCGTTGAGCGCTGGTGAGCCGGCCGGATCGAACACGGCGGCAAAGCCTCCTCTCGTCAACGACATAGTTCCTGGCCTTCGGCCCGCATCGCCCAATGCCTTGGTATGAGTCAAACAGCCGGACCGTCTGATCGTGTCGCTGCGTCACGACATTTATATTTGCATGTGTGAATACCATCCAAACTATCAATGGAGTTACTGAAATGAAAATGACAGTCCTTGCTGTCGCCGTGTTTGTTATTACAGCAGGAAGCGCCACTGCCGGAAGCGACCACTATGGATCAAACGGAGCCCAGCAGCCTGCGACTGCCTCTGACAACATGTATACATCCTCGATCCAAAAAATGAACAACGATATCGGGGTGCCGAAAACCGCACGCAAGCCGACTGTTCCCAACGATGAATATGGCCAGGGCATCTGGGGGTCACTGATCCCGACCTACAGAAAAATTTGAAGGACCGGGGCGTGACCTCGGTCCTTCCGCCGTATCGGCGAGCCGACTTCTCTCTTGCGCGTCGATCCCTGCAATGCGACTTGCCATTTACGTGGCTCAATTTGCACCACGTCGACAAAACGTCTCGCCTCCGACCTATTTGGCGGGATTCGTGCGGCAGCTTCCCGGAAAATCGTCGTGAGGAAGACCGATTGCTCCGGCGTTATTCGCCAGTCTATTGGCGCGACATCGCAGTCGTGGCTCAGAGCACTGCCATCCCGCCGTCGACCCGCAGATTGATGCCCGTGACGAAACTGCTCGCGTCCGAGGCAAGGAACAGAGCAGCTTTTGCCAGCTCTTCCGGCTGCCCCATCCGGCCCAGGGGTATTGCCTCCGCCATCGCCTTTTCAAACAGCCCGCGCTGCTCAAACGGTACGCCTAGCTTATCGAGAATAGCCGTATCCACCGGACCTGGGCTGAGCACGTTGACCCGGATGCCGCGAGACTTCAGTTCGATCGCCCAACCGCGCGCAAAGGCATTTATGGCCGCCTTCGAGCCCGCGTAAACAGCATGACCGTCCAGAACCTTCTCGCTGGCCAGCGAGCCTGTGAGGATGATTGCGCCGCCATTCCGCATGACCGGAATCAGCTTCTGGACGCCGAAGAAGACGCCCCGCGTATTGACGGCAAATTGCGCATCATATTCTGCCTCGGAGACGTCGGCCGAGTGCGTGATGGTGTTTATGCCGGCGTTCGCCATATAGATGTCGAGCGCCCCGAACCTCTGGCGGATCTGTTGCGCTACCTCGTCATGGTGCGACACGTCGGCCACATTTCCCTGAATGCCCAGCGCGCCTGCCCCGATCTGTGCGACCGCTTCCTCGACCGCCTGCCGCCGGCGGCCGGTAATGACGACTTGCGCGCCCTCGGCCGCAAAGATTTTTGCAGCCGATAGTCCGATCCCGCTGTTTCCGCCGGTGACCACTGCGATCTTGCCCGAGAGTGCGCCCATTTCGTTCCTGCCTTCGAAAAATAGTGCCGGTGCTGCTGCGATAGTCGCAACTGCTCGCCAAGAAAATTTCACGCCGAATTGAGACCGCCAAAATGAGCGGCAATCGCAAACGGCTACCGATTGATAAACTCCCGGCGCTTAGCCAGTTTGACGTCTTGGAGAGCGCTTTGGCCTTCAAGGCAGAACAAGCGCGCGGCGGCGACCCCCGACAGCGCGACGTAGTGTCGAACGCCGGCGATCGCCTCCGCGCTGCACAGGCGCAGTTGCCCGAGTGGCAGCCGTGGCGCAGCATATGTTTCGCGCCTCTGCCAGCGCTCCAGCTCGATGGCGCAGTGGTTCGGTTCCACAATCCGGGACATGAGCCGACAGAACCAGCATTCAGGCCACCGCTCGGCTATGCGAGCGCACAAGGTTTGACCTGGCGCGCCACCCGAAATGCGGTTCAGGGCGCGCGAAATATTGCCAAAGGTGGTCATCGGCGGCTCCAAGGAATTGCGGAGAACATGCGGTCGTGACTGAGGGCGTGCTATCCTTTGATGAAGGCGAGCAGGTCAGCATTGACCTGATCTTGGTGCGTGGCCGTGATCCCGTGGGGCGCGCCGGGGTAATAGATATCCTTTGCGCCTTTGATCAATCGGGCCGACTTGACTGCCGAGTCCTTGACGGGGACGATCTGATCGTCCTCGCCATGCAGGACGAGGGTTGGTACGTCGAACTTCTTGAGGTCCTCGGTAAAATCGGTCTCGGAGAACGCCTTGACGCTTTCGTACGCGTTCACGAGACCCGCCTGCATGCTCCAGAGCCAGAACTGATCCAGAGTCCCCTGGGAAACCTTGGCGCCTGGCCTGTTCGCGCCATAAAACAACGGTGCGAGGTCCCGGTAGTACTGCGAACGATCCTTGACGAGGCCAGCCCTTATGCCGTCGAATACCTCGATCGGCAGACCTTCCGGATTGGCCGGCGTTTTCACCATGATCGGCGGAACAGCGGCGATAAGAACAGCCTTGGCCACCCGCTTCGTCCCGTGCCGTCCGATATAGCGAGCAACCTCGCCTCCTCCGGTGGAATGGCCGACCAGCGTGGCGTCCCGGAGATCCAGCGCCTCGATCACGGCTGCAAGATCGTCCGCATAGCCGTTCATGTCGTTGCCGGACGTGGCCTGGCTCGATCGGCCATGGCCGCGCCGGTCATGCGCAACGACCCGAAAGCCGTTATGGGCAAGAAAGAGCATCTGGCCGTCCCAGGCGTCGGAATTCAGCGGCCAGCCGTGCGAGAACGTGACGACAGGACCCTTGCCCCAATCCTTGTAGTAGATTTCGGTGCCATCCTTGGTCGTGATGGTGCTCATCGTCTTGGTTCCTTTGATTGAGGGGAAAGAGGGAAGGTTTTGTTTTCGGCTCGTTGCCGAAGCAGCGCGGGGCAGTCCGGCGGCTGCCGTAGAGATCAGGCCTGCCAACAAGACATCGCGGCGAGATCCGCCGACGGAGAAAAGTCCGTCTTTGTTCATCATATCCATCCATGTGCTTTGAGCATCCTGCTCACCATCACGACCGTCGAGTCGGCCTGTGCGGTCGCGTTCGGGGAGGAGCGAGCGAGGAGCGGTAGAAACGCGACGGTCGTGATGGCTTGCGAGGAACAGGATGCATCGATCCGGGCCGCGAACCTATTCTACGGAAGCATCTGTCATACGATGCCAAAGTGCAGGGCAGGCACGCCGAAGATAGGGCCGGGCTGAGGCAAGCTCTTATAGACACACGTCAATTTAGGCTTGGGTAGCGGCGCGGGGACCGACGCGGCATGGCCGGCGTCAGTTGCTGTTGCATGAAATGTTGCGACTTTGTCGGTCAGACTGGCGCCGCCAAAGGGCGCCGCTCAGTGGTAACCGATGTTTGGCGCGGCCTTGCCGCGAAACACCAACAGGACCACCGATGTACATCGGGATCACCCGCAGCAGCACGAGCGTACCAACAGGCAGGAGGCCTGGGCGCGCTGAGAAAGCACCTGAAATGGCCGGGCGCGCCGGGCGATCCTATTGGATGGGGCATGGATCGGCTTGTGCCAAAATCTAGACCTCGCGCATCGGCGCGGGCAGCGTTTCCCACGCCCGGATCAGCTCACCGATGGAAGCGGCTTCCATCTTGCGCATGACATTGCCGCGGTGAAGCTTGACCGTCACTTCACTGATGCCGAGGTCGAAGGCGATCTGCTTGTTGAGGCGTCCGCGCGCCACTTCACGCAGGACCTCGCGCTCGCGCGGCGTCAGCGTCTCGACGCGCTCGATGTTGCGCTTGACGATCACGGCATCCGCCCGCCGCTTGGCATCCACCGCAATGCCGGCGATCACAGCGTCAAGCAGCGTCTGATCCCGCACCGGTTTGGTGAGAAAGTCCACGGCGCCGGCCTTCATCGCCTGGACAGTCATCGGGATGTCGCCATGCCCGGTCAGGAAGATAATGGGTTTGGGGTTGCCGTTTTTCGCAAGATGGTGCTGCAGATCGAGACCGCTCGTCCCCGGCATGCGCACGTCGAGGATCAAGCAGCCGGGGCTCTCCAACACGTCGGCGTCAAGCAATTCACGGGTTGAGGTAAAGCACACCGGCAGGAAACCCGCCGACAGGATCAATTCAGACAGCGCCTCCCGAACAGAGGCATCATCATCGACAATAATGACCAGCGGCTGCTCGGCTTCAGCCCTTCGCTGCTGTGATGACGGCGTCGATCTCGGTAAGGGCAATTGGTCAACTCTCATGTTCAGCCTCCGTTTCTGGGTTGCGCAAAGCGTCGCCGATCGCCGCAAGCAGTGCCTGGCCATCGAACGGCTTGCGGAAAAGCCTGCCAATGCCCTTGGCGCGGTGCTGATCCACTATCTCGTGGCGGCCGGTGATCAGGAACACAGGCAGATCCGGACGCGCCTTCTTGACCAAGTCGCGAAGTTCAAAGCCGTCCATGCCTGGCATCCCGATGTCGGTGATAAGCATGTCCAATCCAGACAGGCCGCTGACCAGCAACGACCCTGCCGACGAGAAGCTGCGGGCCACATAGCCGGCGGACTCCAGAAGGTCCTCCAGCGACTCGAGCAGTCTTGGGTCATCGTCGACAATCGCCACGACAGGCCTCCGCTTGCTCACCCTCAGTTCCCCCCTGCCCGGCGCGAGTGCGTGATCGGTATTCCCAATCGCTCGGCGATGCGAACGAGGTCGGCGAGCGACGCCGCGACCATCTTCTGCATGACGTTCCTTCTATGAATTTCCAGCGTAACTTCGCTGATCCCCAGTTCAGCGGCCGCCTGCTTGTTGAGCAGACCACTGACCACCAGCGGCAGCACCTCACGTTCGCGCGGCGTCAGCTCGAGATAACGTTGCTTCAACACGCCCAGCTCGGCGCGCTCCGATCGCTGTACCCGATCCTGGGCAATCGCCGCATGGATTGCGGCCATGAGGTCTGCATCGCTGAAGGGCTTAGTCAGGAAATCCACGGCGCCGTGCTTGATCGCACGCACCGAGGACGGGATATCGCCATGTCCCGTCAGGAAAACGATCGGCGGATGATCGCCCTCGGCAATCTGCCGCTGCAGATCGAGGCCGTTAATATCCGGCAACTCGATATCGAGGATGAGGCAGGCAGGGACGTCCGGCTTGTCAGCGCGGATATAATCGCCCGCCGATCCGAACGCTAGGGCACACATGCCGTGTGTAGCCAGCAGCTCACTGAGCGCCTCCCGGATGCGTTCATCGTCATCTACGATGAAGACAATTTGGCCGTCCGTCGTCATGACGCCGCTTTCGCTTCAATCGGCAACGTGAAGATAAACGTCGCTCCACGTGGTTCGTTCTTCTCGACCCATAAACGCCCGCTGTGCGACTCGATGATCGAACGGCAGATCGCCAGTCCCATGCCCATCCCTTGCTCTTTCGTGGTAAAGAACGGTTCGAATATCCGGTCGGGAAACGCGACGCCCCGGCCGCGATCTCTGACTTCCGTCTGGACAACATCCCCGATATGGCGCACGCGGATGCTGATAACTCCGTCATCCGCACCAGAGTCCATCGCCTCCATGCCGTTGCGGATGAGATTGACCAGAACCTGCTGGATTTGGACGCGATCGAACGCGACTAGCGGAATGTCGCTTCCGACATCAACGCTGGTGCGAACGCCCCGACGCATCGCTTCCTCGGCCACGAGGTCGCGTGCCTCTGCGATGACACTGCTGAGCGTCGCATTGGTCCTCGTCTCGGTGGATTGCTTGAACAGCGCGCGGATGCGGCCGACGACGTCCGCCGCCGAATTAGCGTCCCGGATTATGCGCTCGGCCGTAATCTTCGCGCGTTCGACGTTCGGAGGGGCGGCGGACAGCCAACGGTGGCATGCATGGGAATTGGCGACGATCGCGGCCAGCGGCTGATTCACCTCGTGCGCGATCGAAGCGGAAAGCTCGGCGAGACTTGCAGCCTGAGTGGCTTGCGCGAGTTTGTCGGAGGCTTGTCGCAGCGCTTCCTGGGCGCGCACCTCTTCGTCGATGTCGAGGGAAACCCCGTACCATTGCACAACCGCCCCGTCTTCATCACGCCGCGGCTCCACCCTGCACTCCGCCCAGCGATAGCCATCTGTTTCGCGCCAGCGAAACCGCATCGCGGAACCGCCGCCTGTTTCGAAACAGCTCAGCAACGTGCGCAGCACCTCGGGAGCATCTTCGGGATGAACCAGTTCTTGCAGCAATTCCTCGATGCGCGGCTCTCCGAGTGTTTCGAAATTGGCGATGACGGCGCGGAAATGGTCCTGGTATCGCTTGTTGAAGTAGACCGGCCCGCCGGTCGGCACCGCGCTCCAAATGCGGACCGGCACAGCGTCGATCATCTGCTGAAGCTGCAATTCGCTCCGCCGCAGGGCCTCTTCGGCTTGCATCTGATCGTCTATGTCGTGACAGAGACCGTACCACTGCGCGATCAGCCCAGCGTGATCGTGCATCGGCTCCGCCCGGCTCGACATCCAGTGATAGATGCCATCGGCGCGGCGCAAGCGATACCTCATGGAGAAGCGCTCACCGGTGGCGAGGCAGTGACTGAGCGTATCGCCGAATGCTGCTGCGTCGTCC
Organism: Mesorhizobium sp. M0408; assembly: GCF_040321495.1. Taxonomy (NCBI): domain Bacteria; kingdom Pseudomonadati; phylum Pseudomonadota; class Alphaproteobacteria; order Hyphomicrobiales; family Phyllobacteriaceae; genus Mesorhizobium; species Mesorhizobium sp. M0408. The sequence goes on from NZ_JAMYRO010000002.1 coordinate 231,589, forward strand.
GGATGGACGATGGCCGCTATCATCGCCGCCAGCCGGCTGATGCCCTGTTTGTCCAAATCCGTTACGTCAAGGCCGAGAAAGTCGACCATTCGCTTGTTGAAAAAGGTCGGCTCGCCGTCCGGCGTCAGGCGCCAAACATGGCTCGGAACCATGTCGACAAGCTGCGAGAGCTCCCGCTCCCGGTCGCGTAATGCCTCCTGCGCGCGCACCTCATCGTCGATGTCAATGCTGGCCGTGTACCATTGCACGATCGCCCCACTCTGGTTCCGCAGCGGCTCGGCGCGGCCCTCCCTCCAGCGGTACACGCCGTCCGCGCGACGCAGGCGATACCTTATGGGATAGGGTTCGCCGGTGGCGAGCGAGCGGCTGAGCCATTCTCTCATCCTGGGTCCATCGTCGGGATGGACGGCTGCCGCGACCACGGTCGCCAGGCGGCTCGTGCCCGGCTTGTCCCAGTCCGCGATGTCGTTGAGGCCGATATAGTCTGTCGTGCGTTTGCTGAAGAAGGTTGGTTCGCCGTTGGGCGCCATACGGGCGATGTGAGCGGGGATCATTTCGACCAGCAACGAGAGTTCTCGCTCCCGCTCCCGCAAGGTCTCCACACTTTGGCGCAAAGTGAGCACCGCCGCCTGATGCTGCCTGGAAATGGCGGCCATGACGAGCGCCGAAAATGCAGAGATGGCCAGAAAAAGCTGCAGCATGATCTGGTTGTGCTTCTGGGACTCGGGATCGCCGGCAAATTGGCTGGCGCCGGATATCGTGAATACCGCCGTGATCAGAGCGAGAACGGTCAATGCTACGGCGGCGCCTCGGAACTCAAAGCGCACCGCGGCCCAAAGAAGAGGCGGCATGATGATGTAGGCGAAGGGCAGATAGCCGCTCAAGGAAAGGGCGGCGGTACCAAGAAAGATCAGCCCCAGGACGCAAGCTTCCATCCACCGCGCCGCCGAGAGCTGCGCCTTGCCGCGCCAGTTCTGGAACACGACCAGCGCCAGTGGCGCTACGATCAGGACTCCCGTCGCGTCTCCGATCCACCACAGCGGCCAAGCCGTCGCAAAGGTTTGCGATTGTATGCCAAACCACGAAAGCGCCGCACTTCCCACCGTCGCGCTTGCAACTGGCGCAACTCCAGCGGCCAGTGCGACGAATGCGAGAACGTCCCGCAACGTTTCCAGCCGAACTGGGCGCTTGCAGGTCTGGTTCACAAGCCATGCGCCGGCCACCGCTTCAAGAGCGTTGCCGGCAAAGATCAGGAAGGCCGCGGGCAGCGGAGTGTGGAACCACAAGAAGTTGCTGAACAGTTCTGCCACACAGGCCCCCAGCACCCACCACGGCCAGCTATACCTGGAGGCGAAGACAAGCGTAGCGATGAAAAGCCCGCTCGGAGGCCAAATGGAAATCCCTGTTCCAGGTATGATTGCGAGCGACTGGGCGAAGCCGCAGCCCAGGACATAGGCCGTAATAAAAAGCCCCAGATGTAAGAATTGGGGACGGTGCGACCAGACGCGCGACAACCTGCCTCTTTCAAGATCACTGATCATGTTGCCGCGAATCAGGCCCGGTTCATTCGTCGCGAAAGATCGGCCACTTCCCGGTCCGGATCGGTCCAAGTCATGCGTTAACGCGCGCGTTGCGCTGGAATCGGTCTCGCCAAGTGAGTTGGGCGCTATCGTCATCGGGTGCCCCTGACGGACAAACAAACTCTGGAGATTGTCGGCGCTTCGTGTAGCACTTGCTCTTGATAGCTGGACTGGGCTGACGGACTCACGTAGCCACCCTAATCCCGCCACGCCCCAACCGCACCTCATGGAAATCCATGCATTGCACGGGGCGGCGGCGCCCCTTCACCGAGAGCCGAAAAAACCAAGCGCTTACTGAGCGCCGCCAGTTATTGCGCAGCTTTCGCTTCAACCGGGAGGGTGAAGATGAATGTCGCCCCACGCGGCACGCTATTCTCCGCCCAAAGGCGTCCGCCGTGAGACTCGATGATCGAACGGGAGATCGCGAGCCCCATGCCCATTCCGTTCCCTTTCGTTGTAAAGAACGGCTCGAATATCTTGTCGGGACGTTCGATACCCGGGCCTCGGTCGCGGACCTCGGTCTGGATCGTGTCCTCTATCCGGCGCACGCGCATTCCGAGAACCTTGTCGCCCGCCGTGTTGTCCATCGCCTCCATGCCGTTGCGAATGAGGTTGACCAGGACCTGCTGAATCTGGACGCGATCGAACGCAACCAGCGGAAGGTTGCTTTCGACGTCGATGTCCATGCGAACGCGACGCCGCATGGCTTCCTCGGCCATAAGGTCACGTGCTTCGGCAACGACGCTGGGGATCGGTGTGCTGGTTCTCATTTCAAGCGAAGGTCTGAACAAGGCACGGATGCGGCTGACGACATCCGCCGCCGAGTTGGCATCGCGGATGATACGCTCGGCCGTGATCTTCGCGCGCTCGACGTTCGGGGGCTCGGCGGACAGCCAACGGTGGCATGCGTTGGAGTTGGCTACGATGGCGGCCAGCGGCTGGTTCACCTCATGAGCGATGGATGCGGAGAGTTCGGCAAGGCTCGCCGCCTGGCTCGCACGCGCAAGTCTCTCTTGTGCCAGCCGAAGCTCCTCTTGTGTCCGCACCTCATTTTCGATGTCGAGGCAGATAACGTTCCACTGCACTATGGCGCCTTCAGCGTTGCGCATCGGCGCGGCGCGCGTCTCGACCCAGCGATATTCACCATCGAAGCGCCGCAGACGGTGCCGTCGCGCATACGGCTCGCCTGTGGACAGGCAATGGGCATATCTCTCTTTGACACCTGTCAGGTCGTCGGGATGAACACCGGCGTCGAGTGTGCCAGCCAGCCGGGACTTTCCCGCTTCGTCCAATTCCTCAAGATTGTATCCGAGGAATTCGCGGAGCTGCTGGCTGCGATATATCGGTTCGCCATCCGGCGCGGCGCAATCGATCATTGCCGGCAGCGTTTCAACGAGCTGCCAGAGAGCGCGTTCTCTCTCGCGCAGCGCCTCTTCGACGCGCAGCTGATCGTCGATGTCGTGCGTAAGGCCGTACCATTGGACGATGCGTCCACCCTGGTCCCGCAGCGGCTCCGCGCGGCCCTCCATCCAACGATAAACGCCATCGGCACGGCGCAGGCGATACTTCATGAAGAAGCGCTCGCCGGTGGCAAAGCAGCTGTCGAGTGCTTCCTTCAGGCTGGCTGCATCGTCGGGATGGACGACGGTGGCAATGAAGGCCGCCAGCAGGCTCGTGTCCGGCTTTTCCGCGTCCGCTATGTCCAGGCCGAGAAAATCTATCAGGCGCTTGTTGAAGAAGGTCGGCTCACCGTTGGGAGACAGCCGCCAGAGGTAGCTCGGAACCATGTTGACGAGCTGCGAGAGCTCTCGTTCCCGGTCGTGCAACGCGGCTTGCGTGGTCACCAGGTCATGGATGTCGACGCTCACGCCGTACCATTGGAGAATGCTGCCATCTTCGTCGCGCAGCGGCTCGGCGCGAGTCTCGGTCCAGCGATAGCCGCTGTCGGCCCGCCTCTGGCGATATCTCTGAACGTAAGGCACGCCCGTTGCGAATGAATGGCGGATCGCCTGCCGTGCGGTGTCGATATCGTCTGGGTGGATCACGCTCAGCGACGGCGACCCGTCCGGGGCGGTGATGTCGTGGAGCGTGGCCCCGGTTACATCGGTGAACCGTTTGTTGACGTAGGAAGGCGTCCCTTCCCGTGTCGTACTCCAGATCAAAGCGGGCACGGTGTCGATCAGCTGCTGAAGGCGCCGCTCACTTTTGCGCAACGCGGCCTGCGCGCGCACCTCATCGTCGATGTCGAGAGAAACCCCGTACCACTGCACGACCGTTCCGTCGTCATCGCGCCGCGGCTCGACCCTGCACTCTGCCCAGCGATAGGTGCCGTCTTTTTCGCGCCAGCGAAACCGCATCGCGGAGCCGCCGCCAGTTTCGAAACAGGTCAACAACGTGCGCTGCACCTCGGGCGCATCTTCGGGATGAATCACCTCGTGCAGCAACGTTTCGATGCCCGGCTCGCCGAGCACATCAAAGTTCGCGATAACGGAGCGGAAATGGTCCTGGTATCGCTTGTTGAAGTAGACCGGCCCGCCGGTCGGCATCACACTCCAGATGCGGACCGGCACCGCGTCGATCATGTGCTGAAGTTGCTGCTCGCTCTGCCGCAACGCCGCTTCGGCGTGCATCTGATCGTCTATGTCGTGACAGAGGCCGTACCACTGGACGATGCGGCCGGCGTCATCGCGCATCGGCTCCGCCCGGCTCGACATCCAGCGATAGACGCCATCGGCACGGCGCAGGCGATAGCGCATCGCGAAGCTCGCACCGGTAGCGAAGCAACCACGGAGTGCATCGCCGAATGCTGCCGCGTCGTCCGGATGAACGGCGGCCTGTATCATCACCGCCAGCCGGCTCATGCCCGGTCGGTCCAGATCCGCTACGTCGAGGCCGAGAAAGTCGACCATGCGCCCATTGAAGAAGATCGGCTCGCCGTCGGGATCGAGCCGCCAGATGTGACTCGGGACCATGTCCACGAGTTGCGAGAGTTCCCGCTCCCGGTCGCGCAATGCTGACTCGGCCCGCTTCTGGTCCTCAATGTCTATTGTCGTGCCGTACCATTGAATGATGCGCCCCTGGCTATCGCGAAAAGGTCGTCCTGAGCTTCGAAACCAGCGATAGACGCCATCGGCGCGCCGCAGGCGATGCTCGGTATCATAGGGATCGCCGGTTTCGAGGCAATGCCGCCATCTGGCGGCTACAGGATCATAATCGTCGGGATGGACGGCTCGACGCCAGCCGAACTCATCGTCGTCTTCGGAAGTGTTGAGACCCTCATGCGTGTTGCCGAGGAACGCCAGGGTGTTTGGGCTGACATAGGTGAATCTTCCGGCGGCATCGGCTGCCCACGCGTGGCCGGGCATGCTCTCGATGATTTGCAGCGCAAGCGTTGCTTCGGGGTCGATTTCGCCAAGTGAGTTGGACGCTGCTGTCATTGGCTTCTCCTGTCGGACAAAAAAGCCTGGGGACGGTCAGCGCTTGATATAGCACTTGTTTTCAATATCTGGACAGGCGAACTCACCGCCTAAATCTAGTTCCGCCATGCCTCGGCTGCATCTCATGGAAATCCATGCATTGCGCGGAGATATCGCCGCTACGGGGGCCCTTACGATGGCCTCGCGCGAGGAGCGACGCGGATCGATGCATCAACACATATCACTGGGAATACGAGCCGGACAGGTAAGACGCTACCGCTCGTCGAAGCAGACAGCAGCCACATCGCGCCTGCGAAGAGCAGAATGCCAAATGGCGCAAGCGTGATCAGGCGCATCCCGGTCCTTTGGATGACGAAGCCGGACAACAGAACCTGATCGGTAGTTCGTACTGAACCTCAGCACAGGTCGTATTATCAGTCAGCCGGATTCAGGCGCGCGAACGTGCCGGCGCGGATCTCCGTAGTGCCGAAGACCGCCCACGAGAAAATCCACTTTGAAGTGTTTCCGGATCATCCTGTGGCAGCAATGATCGCAGAGAGCGCCCTCTTGAAGAGTTCGGTTGTCTTAACGTTCACCTATTTTGACAAGCGCAACACGCATTCGCTGTGCGCAGTTGCGAGGGTTCATGAAAAGCAACCCACTATCTTGCCGCCGGCTAACGCGGTGCGACACGCAGCCCGGCGGCATCGAAGAGATGCATGCGCTCCGGCGGCAGAGCGAGGTTGATCGGCGGCCCTTGCGATTCAACGCCCTGCTGCTTGAGAACGGCGATAAGTTTGCTGTCGCCGGCAATGGTGGCGTGGACAACTGTTTCCGGTCCCAACGCCTCGGCCAGCGTTACCCGCGCTTCCACCGATCCCTTGCCGCCATTCGAAAGTTGGATGTCGTGTGGCCGGATGCCAAGCGTCGCGTCGTCTCCCGGTTTCAGCGCGACCCCGTCGGCGGCGATCGAGGCCGACAGCCCGCCTGGACCTTCGACACGCACCTCGGCGCCGCTTGCCGAACGCACCTTCACCGGCAGCAGGTTCATCCGCGGCGCGCCGATGAAGCCGGCGACGAACAGGTTGGCCGGCGCGTTGTAGAGATCGAGCGGCCGGCCGACCTGTTCGATCCGCCCCGAGCGCATGACCACGATGCGGTCCGCCAGCGTCATCGCCTCGATCTGGTCATGGGTGACGTAGACCATCGTGGTTGCCAGCCGCCGGTGCAGGCCCGCCAGTTCAGCGCGCATGGTGATGCGCAGTTCGGCATCGAGGTTGGACAGCGGTTCATCGAGCAGAAAGGCGGTCGGATTGCGCACCACCGCACGGCCGATCGCCACGCGCTGCTTCTGGCCGCCCGACAATTGACCGGGCCGGCGGTCTAGATAGGGAGCAATTTCCAGCATGCGCGTCGCTTCCGTGATCCGCGCGTCGATCTCGGCCTTCGGCATACGAATGTTTTCAAGCCCGAAGGCGAGGTTCTGGCGCACGCTCATGTGCGGGTAGAGCGCGTAAGACTGGAACACCATCGCCAGACCGCGTTGCGCGGCCGAAACGTTAGTGACGTCGACCCCGTCGATCTCGACCTTGCCGTCGGTCGGCCGATCGAGCCCGGCAATCAACCGCAGCAGCGTGGACTTGCCGCAACCCGACGGGCCGACGAGGACCAGCATCTCGCCGTCACCGACGTCGAGGTTGATGCCGTGCAAGATCTTCATCTTGCCGTAAGCGCGATCGATGTTGGTCAGCGTTATCCGTCCCATGACATCCTCACTTCAGCCCGGTGCCGGCAATGCCGGAAGTGATGTAACGCTGCAGGAAGACGAAGACGAGGACGACGGGGATCATCGTCACCACGGTCATCGCCAGGATGTAGTGCCACTGCACGTTTAGCTGGCCGGCATAGGTGTTGAGGCCGACCTGGAGTGTGTAGAGTTCCTTGCGCGACAGCACCACCAGCGGCCACAGAAAGTCGTTCCAGCGCCAGACGACCGAGAAGATCGCCAGCACGGCGAGCGCCGGTGCTGCAAGCGGCAATACGATGCGCCAGTAGATCTGCCATTCGGAAGCGTTGTCCATGCGCGCCGCATCGAGCAGCTCGTCGGGGATGGTCAGCATATATTGGCGCAGCAGGAAGACGCCGGTTGGCGTCGCCACGGTCGGCAAAATCACGCCCCACAGCGAATCGAGCAGTCCGACGGCGCCCACCACCGAATAGAGCGGCACCAGGATGACCGACAGCGGCACCATCAGCGTACCGACGATCACAAGCATCGTCAGATCGCGACCGCGGAACTTGTATTTCGACAAGGCGAAGGCGGCCATCGAATTGGTGAGCAGCGTGATCAGCGTTGCCATTGCCGTCACAAAAACCGAATTGCGCAGATAGCGCAGGAAGTCGAAATGGACGAAGGGCTCGGTGTAATTCTCCGTCGCGAAGCCGATTTCGCGCACCGGCTGCCGGTCGGCGATGTTGACCTTCACGATATCGTTCGGCGCCTGCGGATCCACCATTTGCGCCACGATGCCGATGCGCCGCACCTCGGCCAGCACCTTGGTCGAACCATCCGGCAACTTCACCCTGTAGAGGGTCAGCGGCTTGTCGTAGCCTTCGACCCTCGCGTGTTGGCTGACATAAGGCATTATGGTCGGCGGGAACTCGGCGAGCTGTGCCGGCGTCTTGAATGACGAACCCACCAGCCAGACGGCCGGGCCGAACATGATGACAACGCCGCCGAGCAGCCACAGCCAGCTCACGATATCCGTCCAGTGCCAGCCGCGACCGCCGCGCCGGCGGGTCAGGAATGTCATCACGCCGCTCATTCGCGGGCTCCTTTCCGCTCACCCCGGCGTCCGACCTGCAGCTGAACCAAGGTGAGCACGACCAGCACCAACCCCATCAGGATCGAAGCCGCCGAAGCCAGCCCCGGGTTGCGCAGCAGGGAGGCGAAGCCGATCTCATAGATGTACTGCGTGATATAGAGGGTCGAGGTTCCCGGCCCTCCACCCGTCAGCACATAGACTTCGTCGAAGATCTGCACAGCGCGGATCAGCGCCAGTACGATAACGACAAGCAGATTCGGCATCAGCAGCGGCAGCGTGATGCGCCAGAACACCCGCGCCGGCTTCGTGCCGTCCATCTCGGCCGCTTCGTAAAGGTCGCGCGGGATCGCCTGCAATCCGGCAAGCAAGATCAGCGTATAGAAGCCCATATGTGCCCAAACCGAAACGCTGACCGCGGCGGTGAAAGCCCAGAAACGGTCTGTCAGCCAGTTGTGCGGCTCGCCGCCCAGATCATGGACGATCAGGTTGAGCAGGCCCTGGCGCTGCAGGATCCAACGCCAGATCAGGCCGGTGACGACGGGCGACAACAGCACCGGAAAGAAGAACACCGCGCGCCAGAAGCTGCGCCCGACGATCTCGCGGTTGAGGATCAACGCTGTCGCCATCGACACGACCGTCATCAGCGCCACCTGCACGACGACGAACAGGCCGGTATTGTGCACGGCCTTCCAGAAGAGATCCTCGTGGCAAGTGGCAGTGTCCAGGTAGTTGCCGCAATCGAGCAGGCGCTGATATTGCTCGAGCCCCACATAGGTTCGGTCCTGCAGGAAGTAGGCCGTTCCCGACGTGGCCGAATAGAAAAAGTTGATGATCATCGGCACCAGGACGAAAATGCCGAAGATCGCCATGTTTGGGGCGAGGAAGAACGCGGCCATGCCGCCGGTGCCCGTCGCTCGCTGCCAGAACTTCAGCGGCACGTTGACGATCGACGCCAGCCACACGACCGGCGCCGCGAGGGCGGCGCCAATCCCTGCCTTCAGTGTCGCGGCGGCGGTCACTTCGCCTCGGCAACCTTGTCGGCGATATCCTGGTCGATCCTGCCCCAGGCATCGTCGAGGCTGAGCTCGCCGGCCATCACCTGGCTGACGCGCGTCACCAGCGCGGCGAAGTAAGCGTTGGCCCACTTCCACGGCGGCAGCGCATCGGCCGCCGGCAGGGTTTCACCCGCCGCCTTGACGAACTTGTCGAGCGCCGGACCGACGTTCTTGTCGGCCGAGACCCATTTCAGCCCGCCCTTGTCTACGACGCCCTTGTGCGCGGGCAGAAACAGCGTGCGCTCGCTGAACTCTTTTACCACGTCTCCACGGGCCAGATAATCCATGACCTTGGCGACGTCCTTGGGATTCTTCGTGTATTTGATGGCGACCAGCGCCGCGCCGCCCTTCACGCCCGAACAGCCTGCGATAGCGCAAGGCGAGCCGGTCGCCACCCAGTCGAAACTATCGCCGATCTTGGTCGATAGATTGGCGACCTGCCAGCTACCCGAATAATAAAACGGGATCTGGGCGTTGATGAAGTCGTCGGCGGCCGCGCGATAGGTCGAGCCTGCCGCCGAAACCCAGGTATCCTTCAGCATCAGGCCCTTGGCGGTCCAGTCGACGAGCTTGCCGACGAAAGCCTTGGTGCCGTCGTCCACTTTCGCCGGCATGCCATCGGGGCCGATATAGTTCGCTCCGAAGGAGACATTCGGACCCGAAATGCGGTGACCGGAACGGTCGATGGCGAAGGCAGCCGGAAGCTGCTGGCTCTTCGCCACCTCGGCGGCGGCTTTGACCCAGTCGTCCCAGGTCGCCTTGTCACCGGGCAGCGGCACGCCGGCCTGTTCGAACAGCGTCTTGTTGGCGAAGCCGCCGGTGAGCGTGAGCTGGGTCATGAAACCCGGGATGGCGTTGGAGCCGTCGGGGCGCATCCAGTCCAGCGTGTCAGCGAAATTGTCCTCCCAATATTTCGGATCGGCCACCAGTGGCCTGAGATCGAGCCAGTGCTGGGCAAGCTCCTTGATGTTTGTGACGCGGGCGATGTCCGGACCCTGGCCGGCTTCGAGCTGGATGGGCAACTGCTCCTGGATCACCTTGTAGGCGACGTTGTCGAGCGTGACGTGGATGTCGGGATTGTCCTTCATGAAGCGGTTCAGAATGTCCTGGATGACATCGCCCTCGACACCGTCCGAATACCACATGATGCGCACGTCGCCGGCAAACGCGCTGGTCGATGCGAGCAGGCTGACCGATAGCGCGGCCAGCAAAGTGCGGGTCTTATTCATGCTTCGTCTCCTCCTTTAGCGGGGCGGCGCCCCGATGGTTCAAGCCTGCTACGCCCTCCTCCTCTTGAGCGTCGCAGCCGATCTCCTCCCTACTCTCTGTGCTTCATGCGCATCGCCTCACCGCGCACGGTCCAGTTGGCCGGATCGAGTGTACGTCCCTCAGCCACGATCCTTGCGTCGGCGAGGAAATGCACCGTGCCGTATTCCGGATCCTCGACGATCAACTCGCCGCCGGGACCCGACCGCACCGACAGGTCCCCAAAAACGGCAGTCCAGGCGTCGAGGGCCGGCCGATTGGCATTCTGGTCACCGAGGCGAATGATCCATGTCGTCCTGCGTCCCGCCGCCCGCAACTCGTTGCCGGCCGTCGGGCCGGCCACTACCTGCGTGAGCGGAACATCCGTCTTCAGCATGACGAAGGCGTCGCCCGATTGCGCGAACGCCCGATCGCCACCCACTTGCACGGCATCGAAGGCACGTGCGGGAAACCAGGCGTGCGTGAAGTCGGGTTGTTCATCCGAGCAGAAGAAGCTGACGACGGCGAGGTCGCGGTATTGGTGAAGCCGGGGCAAAGTGCCTGAGCCACCCCAATATGATGGTCTGCCATATCCCGACTGCAGCACTTCGCCGGGGTGGTTGATCCAGATCTGCGCATCCGGATTCTTGCCCAGCCGGGCGTGAATGACGGTCTCCTGATAACCCCATTGGTTCCAGCGGTAGCCAGCGGCGCTGCCCATCGCATGGTCGCGCGTCTTGTAGTGGTAGAGCCGCGCGAAGCGGTCTTGTCCCTGCGCAAAAGTCCATTCCCACGCCGTATCGTCGGTGAGGGAAGCAATTGCTGCCAACCCGTCCGGAACGCTCAAATCGTGATCCCGCAGGCACAATGCCAGCTGCGGCAGCGCGTGAAAGCGCATGCCGTAGTTGCCCTTGCCCCAAAGCATGCGGCAGATGCCGGATAATTCCAGGGAACGCGCGGCGCGCAGCGTGTGCTCATAGGAGCGGCCCTGCGCCCCGGTGAGGATGCCGCGATGCGCCGAGCGGGCGACGATTTCAAGCAGGCGTATGATTGCCTTGCCGGCACGTTCGGCGATGTCCTTGTCCGGGGCCAGCGCGTAAAGCGCGCACAGGCCCTTGAGGTCGATCGGGAAATAAGGCGCCGAGTTGAACTCGGCCATCTCCCATGCCTCGAAATGGTCGAGCCAGGCGCGTACACGCGCGGCTCCAACCGCGGACTGTTCGCGGCCAAGGCGGCCCGACCGCACGAACCGCACATCAGGCAACAGGCCCCCGGCAATATAGGCGGCGGTGTGGAAGAGCAGCGCGTGGTTCTCGGAGAAGTACCACTGCACATCATTGCCGGGCTCGTCCATCCAGTAGCGATAGCCGAGGATGGCGTTGTCGACGCGCGCGCGCAGGCTCGCTTCCAGCCGATCGCCATAGGCCTTGCGGCACCACAGCAGCGGCACCAGGATGAAGTCGGCGCAATCGTGACAATCCTCGATCGCCGGCAGCGTGCCAGAGATCATGGCGTCGGTCTCGGCGCCCTGCCGCCCGATCGCCAGGCGCGCCAGCGCGCGCACGGTGTCGGCCTCGGCGTGACCGGCGACCTCGCGCAGGGCTTCATCTATACGCGCGGTAAGCGTTTCCGGCGCATCGCCCTGACGGCGCGCGTGGCATATCTCGACGCCGAAGACACGCGATACGGAATGGTCTGCGACCGTCAGCGCCACCTTGAAATGGCGAAAGTCGGCCGGCAGCTGCTCGGTATCGGCGATCGGCAGCCGCGTCTGGCCCGCCGGCAGATCGAAGGCGAAGCGCACCGGCGTCTCGATCGACATGAAATCGCCTTCGATCTCGATCTCGACTTGCGCGTCGCGCGGCAGGGCCACGCCGGTGACGAGCGCCACCTCGCCGCCGTCATAGGCGGGACGGTCGAAATGCATGTCGTCAAGGGCTGCTTCCATCGCATCGGCAACGCCGCTCTCGACTTCGATCGGCAGTGCCACCGAAGCAGCCGGACCGGATAGATAATCGAGCTGGAAATAGTAGCGGGCGTCGCGCTCTGCGAGATCGTCGAACCATATCCGGACGTCGTTGCGGCCAGCCTTCAGCGCGATCTTGAAATGCTCTGCACTTTCCAGGTTGCGGCCGTAGGGCGCCATCCAGCCGGCTTCCTCGCCATTGGCAAAGAGTGTGGCGCCGCCGCATGTGCGCAGCCGCACCAGCGCCTCGCCAGTCGAGGCCGCCTCGATGGTGGTCTCGGCCCAGGTTCCAAGCACCGTCGGCCGGAACCAGAAGCCCGATAGGTCGATGCGCGGCGAGGCGAAGGGCAGCCAGATGCGCTCGGCGCCGAATTCGGCGCTGACCTGTGGTCGCTTGCCGCGTCGTTCCGCTGCGAACTGCGTGCGGCACGGATATTCATGGGGAATGAAATTCTTGTGCTTGGTCAGGAAGAAGAAGGGATCCATCTCGCCTTGCATGGGCTGGTCGGCCACGTCGTAGCGTTGCTCGGCGATAGACCCGAGCCGCCAATAGACGATTGGCTGCCCCGCCATGAGCGGCCGGCGCAGCGTAAAGTCCGTCCGAACGCTTTGCGCGGCCTCGCTCATCGCAAATCCTTCACGGCAACTGGATCGACATCGGTGTAGGCCTGGTTCTCGCCGGTCATGCCCCAGACGAAGGCATAAGGGCCGGTGCCGGCACCCATATGGATAGACCAGGCAGGCGACAGGACGACGTCGCCGTCAGCGACCATCAGGTGGCGCGTCTTGTCTGGCCGGCCCATCAGATGGATTACACGGTCGGCCTCGGCGAGGTCGAAATAGCAATAAGCTTCCATGCGCCGCTCATGCAGATGCGGCGGCATGGTGTTCCACACACTGCCCGGCGCGAGGTCGGTGATCCCCATCAGCAAGAGGCAGGACGGGGCCACTTCGGGATGGATGTACATACGCAGCGTGCGCCTGTTCGCACGGGCCTCCTCGCCGAGCACAAGCGGCCTGGCTTCGCTGCTGACGATGAGACGGTGCGCAATATCGGCGCCAGCCGGCACCGAGTTCATGTAGAAGCGTGCCGGCCTCTCCGGATCGTCGCTCTCCAGCGTCACCTCACGCGCTCCGCGTCCGACATAGACGATGTCGCGGTTAGCCACGTGAAAGCGCCGGCCGTCCACCGCGACCGTGCCATTGCCGCCGAGATTGGCGATGCCCATCTCGCGCGCGTCAAAGAAGAGCGGGGTGCCGACTTCGGCCCCGTCGCCGAATGCCAGCGGGTTGGCCAGCGGCACCGCGCCACCGACGATCATGCGGTCGACATGGGTGTAGACGAATTCGATCGCGCCAGGCCGGAACAAGCCGTCGACGAGGAACTCGGCCCTCAGCCGGTCCGTGTCCATGCCGGCAATATCGCCCGGCGACGCGCCATAGAGCGTCCGCATCATGCCGCCTCCACCTTCGACTGCAGATGACGCGCCCCTTCGGTCAGGCACAGAATGGCCAGCGCCTGCCCGTAGCCCGTCGGATGGATGGGTATATCGCGATAGAACTGCAGGTCGGCGCCCATGCGTGTGCCATAGGACACGTTCGCCACCACACCTTTGTCATCGATGTTGGCTACCACGGCTTCCAAGGCGCGGAGGCCGGCGGCACGGCACTCTGTCGAGCCGATTCCGAGCCGCGCGGCCTTCATCAACCCGTAGCCGAAGCCGGCCGTGGCGGAAATCTCCTCGTAAGATGTCGGGTCGTCGAGCAGAGTGTGCCATGCGCCCGAACCTGCCTGCACCTCGAGCAGGGCGTTGATCTGCGTGTCCAGCACGCCGAGCAGATAGGCCCGGACCGAAGGTGCAATTTCGGCGAACTCCACCAGTTCCAGGATGCCGACGGTAATCCAGGCATTGCCTCTCGCCCAACGCGCGCGGGCGAAATTGTGCCGTCCCGCGAACGTCCAGCCGTGAAACCACAGCCCTGATGCCGGGTCAGCGAGATAACGGGCGTGGACCAGGAATTGCCTTTCTGCTTCCTCGACGAAGCGACGCTGGCCGGCAGCCTGGCCGTAGGATGCGAGGAACAGCGCCACCATGAACAGCGTGTCGTCCCACAATTCGTCGTCGTTGACCCGGTCCGAAACATCATGCTGGAAACCGCCTTCGGGCGTCCGTGGCAAGGCGGTGGCCACCCGCTCGGCCCATTCGCGCAGCACCGGCTCGAAGCGCGGCTGGCGCCGGCGCCGCCACAATTCGCTTAGCGCCAAAAGGGGCGCGGTGGTGTTGACGTTCATCGCAGGGAGACCGGCAGCGATGCGTCGGTCGTACCAGGCCTCGATCGTCTGCAGCAGCCGATCGTCGCCGGTCTGCGCCCACAGCCGAATCAGCCCGTAGAGCCCGACGCCTTGCGGCCATTCCCAGCTGTCGAAGCTGACATAGTCGCCCGGCGTGCCGTCGAGATTCGGCTCATGGAACCGCCCGTCATGACGCAAGCCGGTCATGCCGGCCACAAGGCTGGCAAGCACGGAATTCAGGCGTTCGGCCGATAGCGGCATCACTCCTCCCGTTTCTCCCGCTTCATCGGAACTGTTTCACAGCCATTTTTCTTGCGCAATCTGAAAATTTTTTGCATTAATCGGATGACTTTGCCGGAGGTGACGGAGCGGATGAATATCCAGGGCAAGCGCGGCCGCCCCAGCCGCCGCATTCGACTTGAAGAGATAGCGGCGCGTTGCGGCGTGTCGGTCAGCACCGCCTCCCGTGCGCTGAGCGGCGTCGGCGGCGTGAGGGACGAGCTTCGCACCAGGATCATCGAAACGGCGAAGTCGATGAACTATGCCATTCCCGCCTCGGTTGCCGGCCGCAAGGTCATCCTGGCCGCAAGCAGCGTGGCAATGGTGGACAGTGCCCGCAATCAGTTCACCTACCATGTCCTTGATGGACTCAACGAGCGCGCCCGGTTGCTGGGCGTCGAACTCGTGACCCGGCCGGTTTCGGCGCCCGAGGACGAAATAGCGCTGCTGCGTGAATCCGAGCGCGACGACAGCGTCGCCGGCTGCCTGTTTCTGACGCTGGACGATGACGATGTGCTGACGCTGACAGCCGGATTCGCCAAGCCGATCGTGCTCGTCAACGGCGACGATCCCTCGATGCGCCATTCGAGCGTGACGCCCTGCAATCGCTCTGCCGCCATGCTTGCGGCGCAGCATCTGATCGGCCTCGGCCACCGCCGCATCCTGTTCCTGATGCGGCGTGGCCGGCGCACGATCGAGCGGCGCTACGAAGGTTGGCGCGACGCGCTGATCACAGCCGGAATTGCCGGCTTCGACGACTTCGTGGTTGAGGTGCAGGACTGGCTGCCGGGACTTGCGAGCAGGGCCGTGACCGAGCGCATCGCGGCCCGTGGCCTCGATTTCACCGCCGTGCTGACGGCCGGCGACAGCTTGGCGTTTGGTGCCATCGCCGGCGTCCAGGAGGCCGGATATTCGGTGCCTGGCGATGTGTCCGTGGTCGGTATGGACGACTTGCCGCTCGCTGCCTTCTGCAACCCGCCGCTGACGGCGATGCACATTCCCATGCGCGAGATTGGATCGGCGGCGCTTAGCCTGCTGCTCGACGATATGGCCCATTCGGGGTCGCCGCCGCGTCGCGTCGAACTTGCCTGCAATCTCGTGGTGCGCCAGTCGACGGCACCAGCCCGAAGCGGCGCCGGCGGTCATCAACTGGCCTCTTGAGCGCGCGACTTGCCGCCAGCGAAAAGCAGCGGCAAACCCTCTTGCGTCTGCAGTTCAAGGACACGTCCAAGCAGGATCATATGGTCGCCAGCCGGGAAGCGGTCGGCGACGCTGCATTCGAACCGCGCCAGTGCGCGCGGCAGCAATGGCACGCCGTGCTCGCTCCACGACAGGTCAAGATCGGCAAAGTCCGTCCCCGACTTCGAAAAACGCCAGCACAGATCGATTTGATCTTCCGCCAGCACGTGAATGGCGTAGTGCGCGGAATTGGCGAAGGCTTCGAACCGGCGCGAGTGGCGGCCGATAGACCAGAGCACCAGCGGCGGATCGAGCGACACGGATGAGAAGCTGTTGGCAGTGATTGCGACCGGGCCGTCGGCCGTGCCGGTGGTGACGACCGTGACGCCGGTGGCGAAGCGCCCGAAGGCATTGCGCAAAAGGCGTGGATCGCACACGACATGCTCCATCAGCGGCGCTCCCCCGTTCCCAATGGTGTCGCCGGGGTCCGTTCCGGCACACGGCCATAGGCGTGCGGGAGCGAGCATGTCTTGAGCTGGGGCAGCACCTTGGTGCCGAAATGACGCGCCTCGTCGAGATGCGGGTAGCCGGAAAAGATGAAGGCGCGGATCCCCAACTTCATATACGCTTCGATTTCCGACAGAACCTGATCGGCCGAGCCCACGAGCGCCGCGCCGCAACCAGAGCGCGCCCGCCCGACGCCCGTCCACAGATGCGGCTCGACATAGCCTTCGGCATCGGCGATCTGGCGGTTCCTGGCTTGGTGCGATACGCCGAGCGATCGGGCGTCGAGCGCGCGCTCGCGGATCGCCCTGCCCTGCTCGTCGTCCAGCTTCGAAACCAGCTCCCGGGCATATTCCTTTGCCTCGGCCTCGGTATCGCGCACGATCATGTGGACGCGCAGGCCGTAGTCGAGCGTCCGCCCATGGCGCTCGGCGCGTTCGTGGACGGCCTTCATGCGGCCGGCAAGTTCCTCCCTGGTTTCCGGCCACATCAGGTAGACATCGCACTGTTCGGCGCAAAGCTCGAGCGCGTCGGGCGAATAACCGCCGAAATAGAGCAGCGGGCCGCCATTTTGCTGATAGGGCTTCGCTGGCGCCGTCGAGAGTCCTTTATAGCGATAGACCTCGCCCTCAAAATCGATGCTGTCCCTGGTCCAGGCCTGGCGCAGGATCTGCACAACCTCGCGCGAACGCTGATAACGGTAGGCGCTGTCGGCTGTCTCGCCCGGAAAGTCCGACGAAATGATGTTCACCGTCAGCCGGCCTTCCAGCATGTGATCCAGCGTCGCAATCGTGCGCGCCAGCATGATCGGCTGCATCTCGCCGCAGCGCACAGCGGCGAGCAGATTGATCTTCGAGGTGATCGGCGCGCAGCCGGCTACGAAGCTCAGCGTGTCCTGGCCGACCTGATAGGACGACGGACACAAGATGTTGCGGAAACCTAGTTCCTCGGACGTCTTCACGATCTCGGAGCAATGCGCCCAGCTCGAGCGCAACGCGCCGTTCGGCACACCGAGATAGCGATGGTCGTCCGAGCAGAGTGCGGCGAACCACGAGACTTCGGCTGCATCGAGATCCGGCGAGGTGATTGGGACGATGCTCATTGCCACTCTTCAAAAAAGAAGCCCGGGCCATTCTTCAAAGAGGTCCGGAGCTGCGAATAGGGCTTGCGTAGCATTCGTTTTGGTGTAGATCAATACTGTATCAATTTGAGCCAAACCCGAAACCGGGATGTGATTGGACACCGGATGCATTTGACAAGGGCGGACCCCGGCCACCGATCCAGCCAGATGCGTGGGCCCTTGCCTGTGCACTTGCAGACCAGCGAAATGCTGATCCGCGAAATCGCGGCCGGACGGCTGGCCGACGGGGCGCGGCTGCCGCCCGAGCGCGAGATGGCCGCGAGCCTCGGGATTGCCGTCGGCACGCTCAGGCGGGCGCTGGCAGATTTGACCGAAAAGGGCCTTCTCGACCGCATCCAGGGCTCGGGCAACTATGTGCGGGCGCGCGGCGACTTGCTCGGGGTCTATGCCTTTTTTCGCCTGGAGCGCATCGGCGGTGGCGGCCTGCCGAGCGCCGACGTGCTGTCCGTCGAGCGACTGCCCAAGCCCGCCGACCTGCCCCAATTCGGCAGCGCCGGCGAAGCCCACCGTATACGCCGGCTGCGGCGGCTCGACGGCGAGCCGGCCGCGGTCGAGGAGATCTGGCTGGACGTCAGCCGCGCCGAGCGGCTCAAGCGCCAGGATTTGTCGGAATCCCTCTATCTCCACTACCGGCTCGCGCTCGGCTTTTCGATCGTTCGCGCCGAAGACCATGTTGCCGTCGCACCCGCCCCGGACTGGGCCCCGCTCGAATTCAGGCCACCGCCGGGGACGGTCGTGGGGTTCATAGAACGTATCGCCTGGGCTGGCGACGGCGCCAGCGCGGAATATTCCCGCAGCTGGTTCGATCCGGGCGCGGCGCGGTACGTCACGCGTTTCAGATAGGCCGGAGGAAGACGCAGCGTGACCAGATCATCGATCGGCTACGGCATCATCGGCTGCGGCATGATGGGCCGCGAGCATATCCGCAACATCACTCTGTTGCCCGACGCGCATGTGGCCGCGATCGTCGAGCCGGACCCCGGCATGTTGGCGGCGTCGCTGGCGACGGCGTCGGGCGCGCGATCGGCGGCATCGATCGCCGAACTGCTGGCCATGGATGAGGTGGACTGCGTCTTGATTGCCAGCCCCAACCACCAGCACCTCGGTCAGATGGAGCAGATCGCCGCACTTCGACCACTGCCGGTACTGGTGGAAAAGCCGCTCTTCACCGAGGGCGCCGACGAGGGGCGGATCGCGGCGTTGAAAGCTCGGCTTCCGCTCGTCTGGGTGGCCATGGAATATCGCTATATGCCCCCCGTCGCCGTATTCGTCGAGCAGGCGCGCCACGCCACCGGCGGCATCCGCATGCTGACGATCCGCGAGCATCGCTTCCCGTTTCTGGCCAAGGTCGGCGACTGGAACCGCTTCAACCGCAACACCGGCGGCACGTTCGTCGAGAAGTGCTGCCACTTCTTCGACCTGATGCGGCTGATCCTCGGATCGGACCCCGTCCGCGTGATGGCGAGCGCTGGACAGGCCGTAAACCATCTCGACGAACGCTATGGCGGTGAGAGGCCGGATATCCTTGACCATGGCTATGTGCTGGTTGATTTCGCGAGCGGCGCGCGCGCCATGCTGGAACTGTGCATGTTTGCCGAGGGCAGCCGCTACCAGGAGGAACTCTGCGCTATCGGCGGCGACGGAAAGATCGAATGTCTGGTGCCCGGACCAGGCCGTTTCTGGCCGACCCACCTTGGCCCTGCGCCAGTGCCCCAGTTGATCGTTAGTCCGCGCAATCCGCCTGGACCACGACTGCTGGAGATTCCCGTCGACCCCCGGCTGCTCGAGGCAGGCGACCATAACGGTTCGACCTATTTCGAGCACGCCCGCTTCACCGCTGCGGTGCGCGGACAGAGCAAGGTTGAAGTGACCTTGCAAGACGGCTGGTGGGCCGTCGTCATGGGTCTCGCCGCCCAGAGATCGGCCCGCGAAGGCCGCGCCATCGAACTCGCCGGTGAATTCGCCTTGCCGACCTAAGGCCGACCACGCATTCAGCGGACCACCGAGTCAGATGCGCCGACCAGTTTCGGCGTCGAACAGATGCGCACAGGCGCGGTCGATTTCGATCCGCACTCCTTCGCCTTGCTTGAGCACAAGCCTTTCTCGGAACAGGCAGGAGATTTCTTCACCGGAGCAGTCGACCCTGGTGAAGATTTCCGAGCCTGTCGCCTCGAGAAGCGTGATCGTGCCCGGCACGCCTTGCCCCGTCGCCCGGATATGTTCCGGACGAATGCCGTAGACGAGTTCGCGTCCTGCGGCATCCGCCGGCTGGGCGCCTTCCGGCAACGGCAGGACCAACCCGCCGGCGCTGCGGAACACGCCCTCCTCGATGCGGCCGGCGATGAAGTTCATGGCGGGCGAGCCGATGAAACCGGCAACGAAGAGGTTGGCCGGATGGTCGTAGAGGTCCAGCGGCGCGCCGATCTGCTCGACCAGGCCGTCATGCAGCACGACGATCTTGTCGGCCATCGTCATGGCCTCGATCTGGTCGTGCGTGACATAGATCGTCGTGGTACCCAGCCGCTGGTGCAGGGCCTTGATTTCGCCGCGCATCTGGACGCGCAATTTGGCATCGAGGTTGGAGAGCGGCTCGTCGAACAGGAAGACCTGTGGGTCGCGTACGATCGCGCGGCCCATGGCGACGCGCTGGCGCTGGCCGCCAGAAAGCTGGCGCGGATAGCGGTCAAGCAACTTTTCCAGGCCAAGAATGCCGGCTGCCTTCCGGACCCGGCCAGCGGTGTCGGCCGGATCGGCTCTCTTGATCTTGAGGGCAAAGCCCATATTGTCGGCCACAGTCATATGCGGATAGAGCGCATAATTCTGGAACACCATGGCGATGTTCCTGTCCCGTGCCCGCAGATTGTTGACCATACGCTCGCCGATGGCGATCTTCCCGCCGGAGATCGTTTCAAGGCCTGCGATCATGCGCAGCAGCGTCGATTTTCCGCATCCCGACGGGCCGACCAGGATGACGAATTCGCCGTCGGCGATATCGACGCTGACGTCGTGAATGATCTTGGTGGCCCCGAAGGCCTTCTGCACGTTGTTGATCGTTACCGATGCCATTGGAAATTTCCTGGAAAAAGAGTGATGTCTGGGCGCCCCTCAGCCGCCCTTGACGGCGCCGGCGGTCAGCCCCGCGACGATCTGCCTTTGCGCGAACATGGTCAGGATCAGCACCGGCAACGTCACCACCAGCGCCGCCGCGGCGAGCGGCCCCCAGCTGACCTGCTCGTAGGACAGCATGTTGTAGACGGCGACCGGGAGTGTGCGCGTCTCACGGCTGGCGAGCACCACGCCGAAGACGAAATTGTTCCACGAGAAGATCACGGACAGGATGAAGGCGACGACGATGCCCGGCTTGGCGATGGGCAGGGCAACCAGCCGGAAAACCTGCCAGGAGCTGGCGCCGTCGATGTTGGCCGCCTCTTCCAGTTCCATCGGCGTGGTCTCGAAATAGCCGATCATCACCCACACCACGATCGGCACCGTCACCACCAGATGGATGATGATCTGCGGCCACAGCGTGCCGAGTATCCCGATCCATTGGAACAGCAGAAACAGCGGGATGAGATAGGATAGCCCAGGCGTCATGCGGGCGATCATGATGACGACCGCCGATCGTTCAGCCTTGAGCCGTGCGATGCCATAGCCGGCCGGTACGCCGATCAGCAGGGCCAGCAAGGTCGCCGTGCCGGTCACCAGAACCGAATTCCAGAGATAGAGCAGGAAATTGTTCTCCTCGAACACCTTTACATAGTTCGACCAGGCGAAGCGTTCGGGGATCAGGATCGGCGGATAGGCACCGTTGTCGATCTCGAATTTCAGCGACAGCGAGATCATCCAGAGGAAGAACAGGATCGCCGGCGAGACGAAAACCAGGGCAGCGAAAAACAGACCGATCTGGTTGAGCAGCCGTGAACTCATCTATTTGCCCTCCGTATCGATCCACTGCGAGCGTTGGCGCAGCATCAGCAGGACAAACGACAGGGCCACGATGACAATGAAGAACACCACGGCCATGGCCGAGCCGTAGCCGATATCGTAGTAGGAGAAGGCGGTGTTGTAGAGATAGATGTTGATGGTCTCCGACGCCGTTCCCGGCCCGCCCTGGGTCATCGCGTAGATGATGTCGAAGCTCTTCAGCGCATCGATGGTGCGGATGATGACCGCGATCATCAGGAACGGCGCGATCATCGGCAGAGTGAGATAGCGGAATTGCTGCCAGGCATTAGCGCCGTCGATCTCGGCGCTTTCGAAGGGCTCGCGCGGCACCGAGGCCAGCCCGCCAAGCACGATCAGCATGACCAGCGGCGTCCACTGCCAGGTCTCGACCGCAACCAGCGACGGGATGACCGTGTTGGCGTTGAATATCCATTCCTGAGCCGGGATGCCGACTAGCGACAGCAGGTAGTTGAGCACGCCAAGCTGAGGATGGAACATCATTGTCCAAACCAGTGCGACGGCAACGGGTGTCGCCATCATCGGCATGACGAAGACGCCGCGCAGCAAGCCGCGCAGCGGAAACCTGGCATCGAAGATCAGGGCGGCCAGAGTGCCCAGCAGCATCGGCGCTGCAACCGAGAGGAAGGTGTAGGTCAACGTATGAACAAGGGATTCCCAGAAACGTGGGTCGCTGGCCAGGCGGAGATAGTTTTCCATCCCGGCAAAGCTCCGCGACTGGCCGAGCGTCCAGCGATTGACGCTCATCCACAGGGTGAAAGCCCAGGGGAAAACGATGACGGCGCCGACGACGACGAGTGCGGGGACAACGAAAGGCCAGTAGTTGGGAGCCAGCCGGATCGTCTGGCTCCCGTCGATAACCGGCATCGTCACCCCGGTCTGTTCTGGGGTGGTGGCCGACATCAGCCCTGCTCGCTCCTGTCGAGAACCGGCTGGAACTGTTCGGTGGCCTTCTTCAGCTCCGCGGCGGGATCGGCGCCGGCAATCATGTTGGTCAGCGCCACGCCATAGATGTCGCGGAATTCCGTGACCGGGATGATGACCGGCAGTGCCAGCCGACTGATATTGCCCGAGCCGACCACGGCATCAAGCCAGCTTGCCGGCATGGTGACGCCTTCGCGCACCTTGGGATCCTCCAGCACGGATTTGCGGAACGGAACGCCGGCGCCGGCCTGCAACAGCCGTGCACCCATGGTTGGCGATACCGCCCACTGGCAGAACAGATAGGCAGCCTCCTTCTTCTCGCTGGCGGCGGTAACGCCAATCCCGTCGCCGAAGGTGCCCGAGGCATGCGCCTTGGGACCCTTGGGCATCACGCCATAACCGACCTTGCCGACCACCCTCGATTTTTCCGGATTTTCCATCGGCGGGGCAAAACCCACGCCGTCGAGCCACATGCCGATCTTGCCCTGCAGGAAGGCCGACTGTGCTTCGGCCCAGTTGAACCCGGTAACGCCCGGAGGGGCGGACTTGGTCATCAATCTTTGATAGAGTGCGGCAGCCTCGATCGCCTCGGGAGCCTCGGTGCGCAGCTTGCCCTTGTCATCTAGCGGCGTCATGTCGTAGCCGAGCATCAGCGACGTCCACACCGGCGTGTTTGCGTTCTTGAGCCCGCGGGCGACGAAGCCGTATGTATTGGTCGAGGGGTCGGTCAGCGCTTCGGCGGCTGCCACCAGTTGTTCGAAGGTCTCTGGGTATTTGAGGCCCTTGGCCTCGAACAGCTCCTTGTTCCAATACAGGATCCAGTAGTCCACCGAGAACGGTAGCGAGCGCAGCACGCCCTGGCCGTCCTTGGCAAACAGCATGCCGGCTTCGGCGAAGTCGCTTTCGACCAGCGCCGGGTCGGTGAGCGACGGATCGGCGAGATAGCCGGCGATGTCGGCCAGCCAGCCACCCTTCTCGAACTGGCGCTTCTGCACGTGGTAGCTCAGATGCACGACGTCGAAGCTCGGCTTGCCCGAGCTCAACTCGATCACCGTCTTCTGGCGCTGCTGCTGCTCGGGCGTTGCCTCGGCATTGACCTTGATGCCGGTCAGTTCCTCGAACTCGGCGAGATATTTCAGGATGGTGTCGCTGCGCGGGCTTTTCACCAGATTGACGTCAAGCGTCGTCCCGGCAAAGCGTTTCCAGTCAACGCCTGCGGCAAAGCCGGGGCGAAGCCCCACAAGGCCGGCCGCGGTTAGCGCCGCGGTTCCGGCAAGGAGTTGCCTCCTGGTTGGGTTGAACAGATTGGACGACATTTCTTCCTCCCGGTTGCTGTCGTTGTGGATGCGCCGCGAACCGCGGCGCGGCTATATTTTCTCAGATCTGGAGCGCCAGCCGGCGCGCATTGTCGATATGCAGACTGATCGCTTCAACCGCTTTTTGCGGATTGCGGCTCTCCATGGCTTCGATGACCGCCAAATGTTCGCGCATCACCGGCACCACACGACCGTCGATGCGGAAACGCTCCTGGTGGATCAGCCGGATTTTCACCGAGTTGACCAGATAGGCCTTGGCGATAATCTCGTTGCCGAGCGCATTGATGAAGGTGTCGTGCATCGCCCAGTCGATGTTCTGAGCCTTGGCTTCCATTTCCGGCGTCGGCGCCTGCCCGAGAGCTTGAGCCAGCATCTCTTCATGTTCGCGCCGCATGCGGGCAAGTTCGGCATCAGAAGCGCTGGTCGTGAATAGCGCCACTGCCTCGCGTTCCATGAACAACCGAAACTGAAATGCCTCGCGGATCAGATTGATGTCAATATGCGCGATCTGCATGCCGCGCTGCGGGATGGTGGTCAGCAGTCCCTCGGCCTCGAGACGCGGGACGATCTCGCGAATGGCACCCAGCGGCAGCCCGGTGAAAGCGACCAGTTCGCGCTGTGACACGAACTGCCCCGGCCGCAGATCGCGGGCCAGCAAATGCCGCGTGAAGCTGGCATAGGCCTTCTCCCGGAGAGTGATCGGTTCGCTGCCGTCTTCCACTTCAGCTCGCTTCCTTGTCGGTCAGCCCGGCCTTGTCGGTCAGGCCGCCTCTGTCGCAAACAGCCTGTCGTAGGCAGCGGCAAGCTGCCGCTGCCCCTGCGGATCGATCGCCTCTAGGGGCGGGCGGACCGCCAGCCAGCGCTCGTCGCCGGTCTTGCGCGCGACCATGACCTTCACCGCCGGCGTGACCGGGTATTTGAGCAATTCGAGCACGAAGTCTTCGACGCGTGGGTCGTCGCCCCCGTTTTCGACCATTGCCCGGATTTCGCCGGTAACAAAATTAGCCATGCCGGAAATCGCGCCCTGTCCGCCGCGGCGCACGCTTCTCGCCAGATGCCGTTCGTCGCCGATGAGGATCACCAGATCGCCGTGCGCCTCAAGCAGCGCCTCACTGTAGCTCCAGTCCCCGCCGGAATCCTTCACCCCGGCCACCACAGCGGGAAAAGCGGCGCGCAGCCGGCCGATCAGCCCAAGCGGGAGCGGCACCATGGTGACTGAGGGGATGTTATAGAGCAGCACGTCGCGCGCCAGCGGACCGAGTGCGGCGAAGACGGCGGAAAACCATCCGAACAGCCCGTCCTCGCCGACATTCTTGAAGTAGCTCGGCGGAGCGAGCAGAATGTTGCGAACGCCGCGCTGCAAAGCGTGCCGGGCCTGATCGGCGGCATCTTCGGCTGCATCGACCAGCACTCCGGCGACGAGCTGATGTGGCGGAATACCGGCCGCCAGCATGGCCTCGGTGACGATCCGTCGCTCGTCGGTGCCGACTGAGGCTCCTTCGCCGGTGGTGCCGAACAGCGTCGCGCTGCTGCAGCCGGCGCCAAGGCAGGCTCGGGCATGCGCGATCATCGGCGCGAGCGCTATCTGCCCCGACGGGTCGAAGGGTGTGGTCAGGGCAACCGAAAGACCAAAGCGGGAAGCCAATGCGATCTCCGTTGAAATCAATGTGGACGTAGCGTTAGCACGCTAACATGTCAGATGTAAACGGGTGATCTTGCCAACTCGGCATCGCCGAACGGCGCTGCCGCGGCAGCGCCATCGCCGATCATTTTCCGCCACTCGAACATCACATATGCAGCTGTCCCCGAGCCTCTGCGGGATTGGCTGGACGAGGCAGCCTAAGCTCGATCAAGTGGCGACGAGGTGGCCGTCGCCAACATCTTCGAGCTTGAGTTTCCGGGGCTCGTCACCGATGCGCCGCACAGCGCTTGGAATTTCGCTGTCCAAACGGGCGAACCTGGCGCGGCGCCGGCCTGGATCGGGAACCGGAACGGCTTCGATCAGCCGCTTTGTGTAAGGATGGCGCGGGTTGGAGAAGATCTGGTCGCGGGTGCCCATCTCGACGATCTGCCCCAGATACATTACCGCCACGCGATCGGAGATGTTCTCGACCACCGCCATGTCGTGCGAGATGAAGAGATATGCGACGCCGAATTCGCGCTGCAGCTCCTTCAGCAATCTTAACACGCGCGCCTGCACCGACACGTCGAGAGCAGAGACGCTCTCGTCGGCAATGATCAGCTTTGGTCGCAGCGCCAGCGCCCGTGCAATGCAGATTCGCTGGCGCTGCCCGCCGGAGAATTCGTGGGGATAGCGCTCCATCTGGTCAGCGGAGAGGCCGACGCGTTCGAACAGAGCGGCGATCTGTGCATGCCGTTGCTCTCTGTCGCCGAGGCCGTGGATCAGCAGAGGCTCGGCGACGAGATCGCCGACCCGCATGCGCGGGTCGAGGGACGCGAAGGGATCCTGAAAGATCATCTGCACATTGCGGCGGACAGCCTTGCGCTCCTTGCGGCTGAGCGCCGACAGGTCGTGGCCGCCGATTGAAATGCTGCCGGTGAAGGGCACCAGTCCGGCGATCGCCTTGGCCGTCGTCGACTTGCCGCAGCCCGATTCGCCGACCAGCGACAGGGTTTCGTGCGGCGCGATCGAGAAACTCACGCCTTCGACCGCGTGCACCCTGCGGTCAACGCGGCCGAAGAAGCCGCCGTGCAGGTCGAAGCGGACGTGAAGATCGCTGACAGATACAAGCTCGGCCGGCATGTTGGCGGCATCTTGTCGGTCTTCGGCCGTCCGTCCGCCGCCGATACGCGGCACGGCGGCCAGAAGCTCGCGTGTATAGTCGGCCTGCGGGCGATTGAAGATGTCAGCCGCCCTGCCCTGCTCGACCATCCGGCCGTCGCGCATGATGATGACGCGGTCCGCCATCTCGGCGACGACGCCCATGTCGTGCGTGATCAGGATAACACTGGTGCCGTGCTCGCGCTGCAGGTCGCGCAGCAGCTCCAGCACCTCGCCCTGAACCGTGACATCGAGGGCAGTCGTCGGCTCATCGGCGATCAGCACGTCCGGGTTCAGGGCCAGAGCCATGGCAATCATCACGCGCTGGCGCATGCCGCCTGAGAGTTCGTGCGGATAGTGCTCGAGCCGCCGTTCGGCATCCGGAATTCGGACTGCCTTCAGCGCCTCGAGCGCCCTCAGCCGCGAGTTGGAGCGCGACATCGAGGTGTGTGCCTCGATCGCCTCCGTGAGCTGACGGCCGACGGACAGAACCGGATTGAGCGATGTCATCGGTTCCTGAAAGATCATGGCAATACGGTCGCCGCGGATGCGGCGCATACCGCTCTCGCTGAGAGCCGCGAGATCCTGATTGCCGAGCCGGATGGAGCCTGATCCGATGCGTGCCGCCGGCTGCGGCAGCAAGCCCATGATGGCCAGCGCCGTCATCGACTTGCCGGAACCGGACTCGCCGGCGATGCAAAGCGTTTCGCCGCGCATCAGGCCGAATGTCAGGTCGGAAACGACGTCGCGCTCGCCCTCCTCGCCGCGCACGGCGACGCTCAGACCTGAGACGCTGAGTACCGGCCTGACAGAGCCACTCTCCGCGGCGGCCTGCCCGGATCGTTTGATGTCCTCCACCTTCATTCAAAGACGCAGCGGGGGAAGTAGAACGAAACCACCCAGTTGGGCATGTCGACGATCTCGCTGATGCGCAGGTCACCGCAAACCGAGACGAGCATATAGGCATCTACCGGATCCATGCCGTAGCGGCCGGAGAGCAGGTCGATCATCTGGGAAACGGCGCTCCTGGCGCCGTCCATCAGATCCGGCCCGATACCGGTTGTCACCTCGTAGCCCTTGGCGTCGAGATGCCGCGACACCGGACCGGGCGTTGTGAAACGCGGCGTCCGCAGCCGGGCATCCTTGACCAGATCGAGCGTCAGCACGGCGTTCATGGGGCTCTCGATCGCCGTGCCGCAGACCTCGCCGTCACCCTGCGCGGCGTGCGTGTCGCCGACCGAGAACAACGCGCCCGCGACCTCTACGGGCAGGTAGAGAACCGTGCCGGCGGCGAGATCGCGGATGTCCAGATTGCCGCCCACGCGCCGCGGCGGGACCACCGAATGCAGACCCGGCTCAGCCGGGGCACTGCCGATGGTGCCGGCGAAGGGCTTGAGCGGCACCCGGCCGCTCTTGCCGAACAGCGCCGGTTCGAGCGAGGCGGCGTCGTACTTCCAGATATTCAGTGCCGGTTGAGTGAAGTCATCCGCCAGCAGACCGAATCCCGGGATATTCGCCGTCCAGCCGAAGCCGGACGGCTTGAACGCCTCGATGGTGATTTTCAGGGCATCGCCCGGCTCTGCCCCTTCGACATAGATTGGCCCAGTGACCGGGTTCACCTTGGCAAAGTCGAGCAAAGCAACGTCGTCGACGGTGCTCTCCATCGTCAGCTGCCCGCCGGACGAGTCCAGGCACTGGAACTCGATCGTCGACCCTGGCGCCACCCGTTCGGTCGGGACAAAGGAATTGTCCCAGCCGAAATGATGGTGGCGCCCGTGGATGGTGTAGTCGCAGTTATTGCACATCGGTCACATACACATTGTCGTAGTTGATCGGGATGTGGACCGGGTCGACGTAGAGGTTGTCGGCACCACCCATGCGGGTTGATTCATGGTGAAACGCTGCTCGTTGAAGACCGGTGCCCAAGGCGCGTCTTCCATGATCTTGCCGTAGATCTCGCTCCACATCTTGGCGCGTTCGCCAGCCTTGGCCGGGTCGACGATTGAGTCGGCTTCGGCCGCCTTGGCGTCGAGCTCCTTGTTGCAATACCACGACCAGTTCCAGCCGCCCGGGACGGCACCAGCGCAGCCGAGGATCGGGCCGTAGAAGTTCGACGGATCGGGGAAGTCGGCGATCCAGGCCATGCCGCCGGACCAGATCATCGGCGCACCGGCCTTGTCGCCGCCGGCGGCGATGACGTTGGCCTGCGCGAGCGACTGGATGCTGGCCTTGATGCCGACCGCCGCCAGATCCTGCTGAATGGCCTGCGCGATGCGCGGGTTGGGATCGGTGTTCATGGCAAACAGCTGCGTGTCAAATCCGTCGGGATGCCCGGCCTCGGCAAGCAAGGCCTTGGCCTTGGCCAGGTCATAGGGATAGCCCTTGAATGCCTTGTCATAGCCGGGCATCGACGGCGGCAACGGCTGATTGGCCGGCACCGCACGGTTGTTGATCAGCTGGACGATGCGGTCCTTGTTGATCGCCATGTTGACCGCCTGCCGCACCTTCACGTTGTCGAAGGGCGCCATGGTGGTATTCATGGTGATATAGCCGGTGTGCAACTGGCCGCCCTCGACGACACGGGCCTTCTGCTCGGGATCGGCCATCACCTCCTGGAATTTCGCCGGCGGAATGCCGTCGCCGGGAACGTCGATCTCGCCTTTCTGGAGCCGCAGCAGCGCCACGATCGGCTCCTGGCCGATCTCAAAGGTGATCTTGTCGAGATGCGGCAGACCCTTGTGCCAGTAATCCGGGTTGCGCTCGAAGACCACGCGCTGGCCGAGCGTCCATTCGGCGAGCTTGAAGGCGCCGGTTCCGACCGGATGTTTGCCGAAGTCCGCACCGTATTTTTCGACTTCTTCCTTCGGCACGACATGCGAGAAGTTGATCGCCATGACATGCAGGAAGGTGGCGTCGGGCCGGGTCAGCTCGAACTTGATCGTGTAGGGATCGACGACGGTTATGCCCGCCAGGCTTTCCGCCTTGCCGGCAGCGACGTCGTCATAGCCTTTGATCGAGCCGAAGAAGCCGGCACCCGGGCTCTGTGTCTTTGGATTGGTGACCCGATCGAGCGAATATTTCACGTCGTCGGCGGTCATCTCGCGGCCATTGTGGAACTTCACTCCGTGGCGCAGCTTGAAGGTGAAGGTCTTGCCGTCGGGCGCAATCTCGTAGCTCTCGGCAAGGTCGGGCCGCAGGTTGGTGGTGCCCGGCTCGTAGTCCATCAGCCCGTCGAACAGGCTCTTGATCATCGACCAGTTCTGCCAGTCATAGCCGATGGCCGGATCGAGCGTGGCGACGTCGTCCTTGTAGGTGATGGTGATCGCGCCGCCCTGCTTGGCATTCGGATCGACGGCGTCTTCGGCGCGTACGCTTGTCATGCCAAGCACCAGCGCAAGCGCCGATGCCGCCACGGTCGATATCAGATATTTTCTCATGTCATGTTCCCTTTCTCTGGTTTTCTTGGTTTTCATCTGAGCTTGATGCGTGGATCGATGAACGGTGCGACAGTGTCGGCCAGGAGATTGCCGAGCACGATGGCAAAGGCCGAAACCAGGGTGACCCCCATGATGATCGGAATATCGATGCGCTGAATGGCCTGCCAGGCTAGCTGGCCGATGCCTGGCCAGCCGAACACGCTTTCGACAACCACGATGCCGCCCATGAAGATGCCGATGTCGATGCCGATCATGGCGATGACCGGCAGGATGGCGTTGGGCAGCGCGTGCCGGAAGATAATGGCGCTGCGTGCAAGACCCTTGGCACGCGCGGTACGCACGTAATCCTGGCGCAGCACGTCGATCATCGACGAGCGCATCATGCGGGCGTACCAGCCGGCACCGAGAATTCCCATGGTCAGCGACGGCAGCACCAGATGACGCCAGGTGCCGTAACCGCCGATCGGGAACCAACCGAGCCGCACCGCGAACACATAAAGCAGCAGCAGGCCGACAACGAATTGCGGCGCCGAGACGCCGACGAAGGAGGCGACCATCAGCGACTGGTCGGTGGCGGTGCCACGCTTGACGGCGGCGATGAGGCCCATCGTCAGCCCGATCACGACTTCGCAGGCAATGGCGCCGACCATCAGCAGCAGGCTTGCCGGCAGCCGCGAGACGATAAGCTCCGTGACCTCCGAGCGCTGAATGTAGGAGCGTCCCAGATCGCCGCTGAGCAGACTGATCAGATAGTGCCAATACTGGACGACGAAGGGCTGATCGAGGCCGAGCTGCCGGCGGATGTTTTCGACCGTCTCGGGCGTGGCGCTGCGGCCGGCGATCTGGCGGACGGGATCGGCGGGCAGCAGATAGAGCAACGCAAAGGTGATCAGGGAGACGCCGAGCAAGATGAGCACGGACTGGACAACGCGGCGGCCGAGATAGGCGATCATGCCCGCCCCCTTTGCGTCGGATCGAGGATGTCGCGCAGCGCATCGCCGACCAGGTTAAAGGCTAGCGCCAGCGCCAGGATCGCCGCACCCGGAAAGAAAACCAGCCAGGGCGCTGCCTGAAAATAGGTTTGGTTTTCGAAGATGATGTTGCCCCAGGAAGCAGTCGGCGGTTGCACGCCGATGCCGAGATAGCTGAGCGTCGCTTCAAGAAGCACCGTCGTCGAGATGCCGAGCGTGCCCCAGACGATGATCGTCGGCAAAAGGTGCGGCAGGATATGACGAAACAGGATGCGCGGGGCGCTTGCGCCGATGGTGCGCTCGGCATCGATGAACTCGCGCTCGGAGAGCGAACTTGTCTCGGTGTAGATGACGCGGGCGGTCTGCACCCAGTTCACCAATGCGATCACCATGGCGACGATCCATAGGCTCGGCTGGAGCACCGCCGCCAGGCAGATGGCGAGCAGCAGCGCCGGGAAAGCCATCATCAAATCGGTGAAACGCATAAGCGCGCTGCCGATCCAGCCGCGGAAATAGCCGGCCGTGATGCCGACCAACGTGCCGATCAGAAGCGCCACGCCATTGGCGACGATGCCGATGATCAGCGACGTGCGCGCGCCGAAAAGGAGACGGGTCAGCAGGTCGCGGCCAAGCAGGTCGGTGCCCAGCCAGAATTGGGCCCCCGGCGGCAGTGGCGCGCCTTCAAGCGTGAGCCCGTCGAACATCTGCTCGTTTGGATCGTAGCCTGTCAGCCACGGTGCAAGAATGGCGCCGGCCAAGACAACGGCAATAATCCCGAGGCCGAGTAAAGCGAGAGGCCGTTTTAGCAGACGTCGCCAGACGCCGGCGCGAGGCTTGGCTGGCATACGCCCGGCGGCCGAAAGCTCAGGCGCGATCGGATTGGTCATCGTCGCCTTCTTCTTGTGTCATCGCCACGATCCTGCGCGCGGCTTCCTCGACACTGATTTGCCAGCTCATCGCCAGCGAGCGGAGCTGCGCATAGGCACGGCCGTCCTCGGCGCCCTTCGACAAGACCTCCACCGCGCGTACGATGGTCTGGCGCTCCGCGACCCGCTGACGAAGCGAGGCAATCTCGCCGGCCAGAAGCTTGCGCGCCTCGAAACTCTGCCTTGCGATCAAAAGCGCGCTATAGACGCCGGCATTGCCGACCGGTTTCAGCAACTGCGCATCGGCCTTGTGCGACAATGCCCATTCGACGCGCCCCGGCGCCTCGGAGCCGATCAGTGCTATCAGCGGCATCGGTGCCTCGCCCGGCTTCCACGGAAATTGTTCGTCAAAGCCGAGATCGACGTCGAAGAAGACGAAGTCCGCCGCCAAGGCTTCGGCCGGCAGTTCCGGCCAGAAGCCAATCGCCTCAAGGCCGATGGCCGACAATTGCCTTGTGATCGCCTGCACGGTCGGATGTGGACGATGCAGGACAAAAGCCCTGGCGCCTCCAAGGTTCGGGATACGCGCCATCTTGCTCACGATACCACCCGCAGGCGTGGCCGCCCGAACGTCTCCGTCCGGTCATAGCGGGAAAGGTAGGGATCGGGTGCCACGCCCTTCGTCAGCGTGACCGTTTTGAACGATGTTCCATCGATACGTCCGATTAGCACCGGCAAGGTAGCATGCTGGGTTTGCGGGTCGATGGCGATGTCGCCCAGTGGCGTTCGAAATGATGTTTCGGTAAAGATCTTGGGAAGGTCCGTCCATTGTGCACCGGGGTTGCGGGTGAGGATCTCGGCGAGCATGCGCACCGAGGCATAAGCCGCCGCCTCGAAGGACGAGGCCGGCATGACGGAAGGCACTGGAGCCGCACCGCGATCCGCCCCCGAGATGTCGTGAAAATAGGGCCCAACGGAAAGGTGGCCATCGCCTGCCCCATTGAGCGCCGGCAATTCGCATTCCGTGAGATTGCAGGACAGGATCGGGCAACGCTCCGGCCTGAAATGCGGGTCGCGCCGGCCAAGCTCCGCATAGGCAGCGATGAAGGCATAAGAAGAAGGGCCGATGAGATTGTTCAGAATGAAATCAGGTCTCGTCGCCTGTATCTCCGCGATCAGCCGCGCAACATCGACCTCGCCGAGCGACAGATAGCGTTCGCCCAGCACCTTGCCGCCAGCGTCCGCAATCAGGTCGCGCGCCACGCGGTTGGTCTCCCAACCCCAGATGTAGTTGGAACCGAGCAGGAAGCCGTCGGCGCCGAAACGAGGCACGACATAGGCAAGCAGCGGTACGAGATGCTGATTGGGGCAGGCGTGTGTGTAGACGACATGCTCGTTGGCTTCGAAGCCCTCGTACGGGCAGGCGTACCACAGCGTGCCGCCTGCCCTCTCCAGGATTGGAATGACCTCCTTGCGGCTCCACGAGGTGACGCAGCCAATGATGTGACGCGCGCCGCTGTTGGCGAGAATGTCCGCGCAGCCGCTTGCATAGCGATCGATGTTGCCCTGCGGGTCGCGCTCGATCGGGATGAATTCGAATGGGATAGCGGGATCGGCGTTGACGTCGGCGATGGCGTTCATCGCACCCGCACGGCAGGATTCGGACACCAGCCGGTAGTTGCCGGACCGCGAATAGAGAATGCCGATCTCGATATGCCGTTTCAAGCAATGCCTCAAAATGACAATGCCCCGCAGCCACCGCCGCCAGGCGAGAGCATACGAGGCATTCTTGCCGCCCGGCGGTCAGAGCCGGTATTTGTCCTCACCGTATTACGCCCGCGCTCCCAGTCAAGAGCCGCCACGCGAAACTTTGGCCAGCCGAAACGGTTCGGCGCGGAGCACGCAACCCATGCCGCTGGTCGTGTAGAGCCCGCCAGGAACCAAAATTGCTGATGTCCAGGTATGGGCCCGGACAAACCCGGTTCGCTACCATTCAAAGCAACGACTTTAATATCGGTTTACCTGAATCTGCTAGCAGCAATGACGCCGGTTTTTCGTCGGTCAAGCAAAGGGTTCCATCTTGCCGCAGCAATTCAGCACTCCGTTCGGTCACCGGGGCGATCGCAACTGGCCGAGGTTGCACGGCTTCATGGGCGTCGAGTTGGAACGCGCGCCCGATGTTCTCGTGCCTCGCGTCGCCCTGGCCCGGAAGCTCGGTGGATGGGACTTTGGTGGCGGGAGCCGGGCTTGAGCGTCATTCGCGCCTTGCAAGGCGCCGACCTCCCGGCAGTTGCGAACATGTTTCAGCGCGTGCTGTTGAAGGAGAGGACCGAAGCGCCGGCCTCTCTCGTGGAATACATGAAACGGTTTTATCTGGATGCGCCCGGTTGCGCAGACAACCTCCGGTCGCTTGTCCATGTCAACGACGCCGGTCGCGTCTCCGGATTTGTCGGCGTCCACGTCCTGTCTATGACGTTCAACGGCCGACAACTACGCGCGGCCATCTGTAGCTCGCTCATGGTCGAGGACCATGAGCACGACCCGCTGGCCGGCGCCCGCTTGCTGAAAGCTTACCTGGATGGTCCGCAGGACATCTCCTTCAGCGAGACGGCCAACGATATTTCCGTGAAATTGTGGACCCGGCTGCGCGGCGTGGTCCTGCCGCAATACAGCCTTGACTGGGTCCGCGTGATGCGCCCCGCGGCCTTCATGCTCAGCCTTTCCGCCAATCGCATGGCGCTTGCGCGAATGCTCAATCCGCTGGCGCGTACAGTCGACCGATTTTACTGCAGAAGGATGACGTCCAGCGAACGACGTTGGTCGGGTGTGGCGGTGGACGGGGCAGGCCACGGAGCGTTTCGCACATCCGAAATCGACAGCCACGCATTTGCCAGGCTCATCGAACCGTTTACCGCTCAATTCGCCCTGCGCCCAGATTGGACGGAAGGCCAACTCGACCACATCCTGACCGATGCGGCACAAAAGCCGGATCTGGGCGAGCTTGTCTACGTTTGTGTGACGTCGCCAGTCGGCACCAATGTCGGCGCTTTCGCCTATTACGCACGAAAGTATGAAATTGGTCGCGTGCTGCAGATCTTTGCCCTCCCCGGCCAGGCGGGCCCGGTGATTGACTGTCTGATCGATCACGCCGCCGCGCGCGGCGTCAGCGGCCTGCGCGGACGCATTCAACCTGCACTTCTGGAGGCGATGCTTGGACGACGCATTGCTTTCCTGACCGTTGCCTCAACGGTGGTGCATTCACGCGATCCAGAGCTTCTGGACGCCATGAAGAACTCGCAAGTTTTCCTGAACGGGCTTGCGGGCGAGCAGTGGAGCCGGCTGATCGGCAGCCGTTTCAGCTGAGGCGGGATGCTTTCAAGTTGAACCGAGCATCCCGCTCTATCTATTTATTTTAGGCGCGTTTCCACTTGGCTGCAAAATGCTTGGGTCAAAACCCAATCACTCTGAACGACCGAGTTCGACCCTTTGCCGTCATCCAGTTGGGAGCGTCGCATGACGCGATCTGACCCTTGTCCGACATTCGGGCTCTCATGCAGCATGGTACACAGACCCGAAAAGCTGTCTTTCAGGGGCGGCGGCAATGGCATCAACCTGCGACCTGCTGTAAGCTTGGAAAGCGGGTAACAATCCGCGAAGGATTGGGGGGATGGAACGTCATCTCGCAGCCGTCCTGATTGCCGATGTCGTCGGCTATGGCCGCTTGAGCCAGATCGACGACGAGGGTACGCGTGCGCTTTTCCGAACCGACCTGAACGAAGTATTCGAGCCAAGGATCGCTGCGCACCATGGTCGACTGGTGAAAACCATGGGAGATGGGATGCTGGTCGAGTTCCACAGTGTGGTCGACGCCCTACGCTGCGCCGTCGAAATCCAGCAACAGAAGGCGGAGGTGAACGTTCTCACGCAGCCAGAACGGCGGCTTGATTTCCGCATCGGCATCAATCTGGGCGATGTTATCGTTGAGGGTGACGACATCCACGGCGATGCGGTGAACATCGCCGATCGGCTGCAAGGGCTGGCGGAACCTGGAGGAATCGCGATTTCCGCCACCGCCTGCGACCATGTGAGGGGAAAGGTGCCGATCGGCTTTGCCTCACTCGGCGTGCAGAAAATGAAAAGTATCGCCGAACCGGTTCGCGTGTACCGTGTCTTGATCGACCCCGCTACTGCGGGCAAGATCGTCGGTGCCAAACCAGGCCTTTCTTCCGGCGACGACAGTAAGCCGCCGGTAATTGCGGTTTTGCCGTTCGAAAACCTGAGCGCCGACGACGGCTGGACGCGGCTGGCAGACGGCCTGTCGGCCGACATGATCGGCGACCTAGCGCGCTATCCCGACCTTGCGGTCATTTCGCGCCAGACCATGCAGTCCTATCGGGGACGGGCGAGCGACACACGCTCGGTTGGACGGGAACTGAACGCCGATTACCTGCTGGAAGGTACCCTCCAGGCGATCGGGCGGCGTGTCCGCGTCGCGGTGCAGCTGGTCGACACCCGGACCGGAGCCAACCTCTGGTCGGCGCGGTTCGACGAGTCGACCGATGATTTTTTTCTCATGCAGGACAGCATCACACAGAACGTCATCAATGCCCTGGCAGGCACTTTCGGCAAGCTCGCCAATCTCGGGCGTGAGGTGGCTCGGCGGAAGCCTCCCTCGAGCCTGGGTGCTTACGACTGCTATCTACTCGGGGTGGAACTGCACGACAGATTCACGACCGATGCGAGGGCAGAAGCCATACGCATGCTGTCCCGCGCCGTGGAACTCGACCCCGGCTTCGCGCGGGCCTGGATGACGTTGGGATTGGCACATGCGGTCGACGCCTTCAATGCCTTCACGCCAGATTCAGCCGCTTCGGTCGAGCGCTGGCGAAAATGCGTGGAAAAGGCTCTGGCGCTCGACCCTACCGATCCGATGACGCGCCTTTACATGGGCGCTCTCCGCGCCATTGACGGCGATATCAGCGGGGCCGCAGAGGAATACGACCGGGCGCTGGCCCTGGCACCCAATGACGCCGATGTGCTGTCGATGCTTGCCTCAAGCCGAGCTCTCGTGTGTGGAAATCCGGAAGAAGGCTGTGCTCTTGCCGAACGGGCGCTTCGCCTCAATCCGCAGGCTCCGAGTTGGTACTACGCGCAGCTCGCCCGGGCGCGGTTCGTCGCCGGTCGCTATGCCGACAGTCTGTCGTCGCTGTGCCAAAGTCCGCCGGATATTCCCGTCACTCTGATGTTCCGTGCCCTGTGTCACGCGCTGCTCGAAGAGCCGGCGCAGGCGCAGTCGATCGCCAGGCGGATTGCCGTCGAGTTTCCAAGGTTCACCGTCGAGAACTTCATCCGAACCTATCCCGTCACCAATCCTCTGGCCCTCGCTGCGATTAAGGAAGGGGCTCGTCGCGCAGGTATAGCGTAGAGCCGAAAACGGTGCCTAGCTGAGGGGGGACGCGCTTCCTGGATATGCCACTTGGTAAGCCGGGCCCCGCTTCCGGCACAGGCTGAAGGTCTGCTTCGTAGCGCTAACTGGGCGCTGGCGTGACCCCTGCTAAGCTTCCGCTCCTGGCGCAACGTGCTCGTCTGGCAGATGAGACGAACGGCAACTTCCCGCCCATCTCGGCCATTGGCGGCAGCCTGCTGATTGAGTTTTGACCCTAAGGCGCTTTTTGGGACGTGGCCGGTCTCGAAGCAGGTCAGGTACCGAGTTCTTCGACTTCCTCGACGAGTTGCGGACGCTGGTGCAGATAACGCGTCGCCTTGCGCTTGGCGATGATATCGGCCCAGACGCGTTCCACTTGTGAGGCGGCCAACCCCGCCGCCTGCCCCACCACTTCGGCCGCCATGCCGTTGTTGAGACCGTAAAGGCAAATATCCATACGGTCATATGGAAGCGAGAAGTAGAACTCCTCCTGTGTCTGCGCCAGCGAGTAGGTATCGGTGGTCGGCGGCCGGTTCCGGATTTCCTCCGGAACGCCGAGATGGGGCGCCATCGCATAGACCTGCGTTTTATAGAGGTGGGCGATCGGCTTGACGTCCGCGGCGCCGTCACCGTTCTTCACGAAGAATCCCTGATCATATTCCAGCCGGTTCGGTGTTCCAAGAACGGCGAAGTTCAGACGATCAGCATGATAGTATTCGATCTGCTTGCGGGTGCGCTGCTTCATATTGGTAGCGGCGACGACACCGAGATAGACAGGCAACGGCATTCTCAGTTTCGTCTGCTTGCCTTCGGGATCCTGCACCACCAGCGACGAGATATTATAGCCTTGGCCCTCGAGCGCGTTCGCGATCACGATCTTCGAGGCCCAGCCTTCGCCGTATTCCGGGACCAATTCGCGGATGAAGGCGTCGCGGCGCTGGTAGCAGCCCATTGCGCGCAAGGCCGGCCCGATATCTTCCGTCACAGCCTCGACACCAAAAGTTTCGGCGACGAGCCGGCCGAGCCGCAGGCTTTCGGGATCAGAATCGCTTTCCGGCATGAACAGGCAAAGCACATTCCGCGGACCGACGGCACGTGCGGCCAACGCGACCGACACGCTCGAATCGATCCCGCCCGAAAGACCGAGCACAAGGCCCCGCTTGCGAAGCCCGCGCAACTGCTGGCGCAAGGCTGTTACGATACGGTCCGTTTCAGCGGCTGGGTCGATCGCCAGAGCCTTCGCCACAAAGGTCCGCGCGTCCTCGGTCGGGCGAACATTCATTGCGCGGCCTCCATCATCTCTGCCGCAAGCCGACGGCTGACCTTGCCGGTATCGGTCTTAGGCAGCTCGCGGCGGAACTCGATGACCTTGGGCACCATGAAGTCCTCAAGGTGGCGTGCACAGTGACGTATGATATCCTTTTCGCCAAGCGCTGGGTCGGACCGTACGACAAATGCGCCGATCGCATGCCCAAGCACAGCATCCGGCACGCCGAAGACAACCGCTTCCGCGATGCCCGGATGAGCGTGAAGCGCGGCTTCCACTTCCTTGGGCGCCACCTTCTCTCCCCGTGTCTTTATGATGTCGTCCTTGCGGCCGACGAAATAGAGAAAGCCGTC
Source organism: Mesorhizobium sp. M0408 (assembly GCF_040321495.1). Taxonomy (NCBI): domain Bacteria; kingdom Pseudomonadati; phylum Pseudomonadota; class Alphaproteobacteria; order Hyphomicrobiales; family Phyllobacteriaceae; genus Mesorhizobium; species Mesorhizobium sp. M0408. The sequence goes on from NZ_JAMYRO010000002.1 coordinate 270,376, forward strand.
CTCATCGGCCCTGAACAGATCGCCGGTGTAGAGAACCTTCTCCCAAGGGTTCGGGCCTGGGCGCAGGGTTTGTTCCGTCGCAGCTTCGTTTCGCCAATAACCCTGCATGACGTGCGGCCCGCGAATGACCAATTCACCTGCTATGCCCGGCGGCACTCGTTGCCCGTGGTCGTCGACGATAAAGGCTTCGGTGTTTGGAATGGCTATTCCGACCGACCCCGGCCGGCGGTCGAGCTCCTCGGGCGGCAGATAGGTGCAGCGCTTGCATTCCGTCAGGCCATACATCGAATAGAGCCTGACACCGGGAAAAAGGAACCGCAAGCGTTCTATGTGAGCCGGCGGCAAGGCAGCCGCCGTGTTGGAAATATAGCGAAGGCTGGGCAGGAAGCCCGGCGCCAGATCACGCATCTGCAGGATCATCGCTGCCATCGTGGGCACGAGCGGAAGCCCGGTGACGCCTTCCTGGCGGATGCGTTCAAAGACCGCCTGGGGAAAAGCGAAGGACTTCTCGAGCACGAGCGTGGCGCCGAGCCTGACAGCCATCAGCAACTGATAGAGGCCGTAGTCGAAAGCGAGGGGCAGAACATTCAAGATGATGTCGTCGGGCGAGTTGCGCAGGTAGGTGGTGATGGAGTCGGCCGCCGCGTCGCAATTGCGGTGCGTCATCATCACGCCCTTGGGCCGGCCGGTCGAGCCCGAGGTGTAGATCAACATCGCAAGATCGACGTCAACGCCGCGGTGGTCAATCTCCCTGGCTTGGAGCGTCAAGCAATCCGCCAGGGATGTGGCCCCTGCCGGGCATTGGTTATCGGCACCAACGGTGGAGGCCACGAAGATGCCGGTCTTGCCGGACGATCCGCACGCCTCGGCGACCACGGGCATCAGTTTTGCTTGCGTGAGGATCGCAGCTGCGTCGCAATCGGCGATGATGTAGGCCAGCTTTTCGGCCTTGGTGGATGCATTGATCGGACTGAAAGTCGCGCCTGCCTTAAGAACTGCGAAAATCGAAACCGCAGCCTCCCAGCAATTGTCCATGAAGATCAGGACCCGGTCGTCGCGACTGACGCCATTCATGAAAAGGGCGGCGGCCAGACGGCTCGAATGATCGTCCAGCTCTTCATAGCACAGCCTTTTGTGCTCGGTGATCAATGCCGTTTTGGCTGGATGGGCAGCGGCCTTCGCCGTCAGAAAATGTTCGATCCGCACGGACGCTCCTCGCCGATGGCGCCTACGCTGCCAGCGCTTCTGCCTTTGCCTTGATGAAGGCTGAGATGCGGTCAATCGAATCCAGATTGGCCGGTACGATGTCGGCATCGACCATCGCTATGCCGAAATCATCCTCTATAAATGCCACGAGCTCCAACACGGCCGTCGAGTCGATGATGCCGTTCTCGATCAGTGATACGGAGTCTGCAAGCTCGTAGGACGTGTCCCCGTACAGGAAGTTGTCGACGATAAAGGTTTTGACCTTGTCCTTGATTGCTATCATGATTTTTCATTCCCTCGATTTCTCAGGCCGCTCGTGCTGCACCGACCTTTTCGCCGGTGAAAATCTTCTGCCACAGTTGCGTCGACAAAATGCCGACGAAAGCCGCATTGTCGCGGAATCCGGACGCTGGCTGCAAGCGGCATTTCTCGTGCAGGTTCGCCACCGCCTTGGCGTTGAATAGTCCGCCGGCGGCGATGCTCGCCTCGCTCAGTGAATCGCGTACGTAGTCCAGTTCTCCCGCTCCAACGAAGGAGCGGGCTTCCGGTGCCCGGTAAGGCTGTTTGGTGCGCTCGCGGATGGCCGTCGGAAGCAGGTGCTTGGCAGCTTTGCGCAATATGTGTTTTTCCACCAGTCCCTTCAGCTTCATCTCCGGCGGAAGTCTGGCCGCAAACTCCACCAAGCGATGGTCAAGGAAGGGGAAACGCCCTTCGATACCGTGCGCCATGGCCATGCGATCGCCCTGGCTGGAGAGGATGTAGCCCGGCAGGAGAAAGCGGGTTTCGAGATATTGCGCCTGATGCAGCGGATGCCACCGGGAAAATGCCTCAGGCAACCGGCTGGCCAGGTCCTCGGCTGCGTCATACCCCTTCAATGTCGCGCGCAGGTCACCGGAAAAGAACATCTTCGCCGCTGATGTGGTCTTGAAACGCGGCCGATGCGAGAACAGCGGATCGTCCAGGGCAGCGCTGCCGGTTCCGAAGAACGCAGCCAGGTACTCCACGGACTGCTGTTGCAGGCCCGGCAGATAGGGATAAAGCTTGCGGAACAGTTGTGGCCTTATGCGCGATGCCGGCTGTCGCGCGCAGAAACGGCGAACCCGCGCTTCCTTGAAGACATCATAACCGGCAAACACCTCGTCGGCGCCTTCGCCTGTCAGCACCACTTTCAAACCGGCCTGGCGAACGAGGCCAGACAATTGATAGAGGGGGGCCGGGGCGGTGCGGATGATCGGCCGCTCGGTAAAGCGGATGACTTCGGGAAACACACCGGCGATATCGCCGGCACGGCAGGCGATGGTTCGATGCTGCGTGCTAATTGCCGACGCCATTTCGGTCTGGAAGGCGCTTTCGTCATGCTCGGCGCTGTCGAACGTCACGGAAAATGTCTGCAGCTTAAGAGGAGTCATGCCGGCCGCGAGTGCCGAAACGAGGGATGAATCGAGCCCGCCCGAAAGGTAAGAACCGACCGGCACGTCGGCGCGCATGCGAAGCCTCACCGCGTCGGTCAACAGGGCCTGCAGTTCCTCGGCCGCGTCGTCCTCATTGGTGATCTTCGATGGCGTATCCGGATACGGGTAGTCTAGGTGCCAATATGGTTTGACCGTGACTTGCCCCTGTGTCGCGATCATCACGCTTGCCGGCTCCAGCTCGTGGATGTTGCGGAAAGCCGTGCGTGGAGCGATCGGCGCCCACAGCGTAAAGATCTGGTCGAGTGCAATCGGATCGATTTCGGCCGAGACGCCGGGTACCTTCAGCAGGGCCTTTATCTCCGACGCAAAGTAGAGCACCCCGTCCTTGCTGGTGTAGAACAGCGGCCGAACACCCATGCGGTCTCTTGCAAGCACCATCCGCCGCCGCCGGTTATCCCAAATCGCGAAGGCGAAATCACCGTTCAGGAGCGACAGGCAGTCTTCGCCCATCTCGTCATACAGCTGCAGGAGAACTTCGGTATCGCTCGATGTGCGGAAGCGTCGGCCCTTGGCCAGCAGCCCTTCGCGCAATTCCACGTAGTTGAAGATCTCGCCGTTGAACGCAATCGTCAAATTGCCGGTTTCGTCGGACATCGGCTGCTGGCCATCACCAATTCCAATCACCGACAGCCGCGCATGCCCAAGCCCAGCCTCGGGCGCTACGAATTTCCCTTGTTCATCCGGCCCGCGATGGGCGATCGCAGACGTCATGCGCGCAAGCAAAGCTTCCGCATCCCGGACTGAACCGAAATAGCCCCCGAATCCGCACATCCACACAGCTCATACTGAACAGCAAGCCACGAAACATAGCGGTCATAAGCGCCTCAAAGGTTAATCGGATACTTTTCAGCGAGCATGTGGTTAACAGGATGTTAGGACAAAACGATGCTTTTGCGGACCGACTTGCGCCCCACTCCAGGTGTCACGCTTGAAGGCGTCACGGCGAGCGATGCAAATCACTGCTTCGAGTACGGCCGGTACCAGTCAACAAACTTCTTCAGCCCGTCCTCTATCGAAACGCTAGGCCTGAAGCCGAAATCCCGCTCCAGCGCGGTCATGTCGGCGTAAGTCTTCTCGACGTCGCTTGCCTGCATCGGCTCGTTGTGGCGGATTGCCTTGACCTTGAGCAGCCTTTCCAGAATGTCGATGAAGTCGCCCAGACGCACCGGCCGGTTGTTGCCGACATTGTAGAGCCTGTTCGGCGGAACGTCAGCCGCCGGCGGCTTGTCGAGCACGGCGACAACCGCCTTCACAACATCGTCTATGTAGGTGAAATCGCGCCACATTTCGCCATTGTTGAAGACCCGGATCGGTTTGCCCTCGAGCATCGCCTGGGTGAACATCCAATAGGCCATGTCGGGACGGCCCCAGGGACCGTAGACCGTGAAAAACCGCAGGCCGGTCTGCGGTATGCCGAACAGATGGGCGTAGGTGTGGCTCATCAACTCATCGGTTTTCTTGGTGGCAGCGTAAAGCGAAACGGGCTTGTCGACCTGATCGGCTTCGCTGAACGGCACGCTGCGGTTGCCGCCATACACCGAGCTCGACGAGGCATAGACCAGATGCTCGAATGCCGGTTCGGCGCGACAGAATTCGAGCACTTCGAGGTGGCCCATGACATTGGAGCGGATATAGAGCCGCGGATTGTCGAGTGAGTGGCGCACGCCCGCCTGCGCGGCAAGGTGCACGATCCTAACGATGCCTTGCCCGGCCAAAGCGGCTGCAAGCGCGCCCTGTTCGGCAATATCGATCTGGTGGAACGAAAAATCCTTATGGGGCAGAAGGCGGGCAAGCCGCCCCTTTTTGAGCGCCAGGTCGTAATAGTCGTTCATGTTGTCGACGCCGACGACCGCTTCTCCCCGGTCGAGCAGATGGTGGCAAACGTGGCTGCCAATGAATCCCGCGGCTCCGGTGACAAGTATAGGCAACAAGCTTCTCCACGCGCATAGCCGGGCCGGTATCTGGAGCGGCAGATCCGGCCCATTTTGTCGTGCTATAGTCGAAAGCCGAGGTGGAGACCACCATTAAGCTGATGCGTCAGCTTGCCTCGCGCATGGCTTCGGCCGCCTGCAGGTCAACCGACACCAGTTGGCTGACGCCTTGTTCGGCCATGGTCACCCCAAACAGCCGGTCCATGCGCGCCATGGTGATCGGGTTGTGTGTGATGATGACGAAGCGCGTTTCGGTCGTTGCGGCCATTTCGTCCATCAGATTGCAGAAACGCTCGACATTGTGGTCGTCGAGCGGCGCGTCGACTTCGTCGAGCACGCAGATCGGCGCCGGGTTGGTCAGGAACACGGCGAAGATCAGCGACATCGCCGTCAACGCCTGCTCGCCGCCGGACAGCAGCGTCATCGTCTGCGGCTTCTTGCCGGGCGGGCGCGCCAGGATCTCGAGCCCCGCTTCGAGCGGATCGTCGGACTCGATCAGTTGCAGCTCGGCGGTGCCGCCGCCGAACAGGTGCGAAAACAACCGTTGAAAATGGCCGTTGACCACCTCGAAGGCGGCGAGCAGCCGCTCGCGGCCTTCGCGGTTCAGGCTATGGATCGCCTGCCGCAGCTTGCGGATCGCCTCGATGATGTCGTCGCGCTCGGAGACGATGGTCTCCAGCCGGTCCGACAGTTCCTTCTGCTCCTCCTCGGCGCGCAGATTGACGGCACCGAGCCGTTCGCGTTCGACCTTCAGCCGGTCGAGCTGACGCTCGATCTCGGCCATTTCGGGCATCGGGCTGTCGGATTCGAGGCCGGTGTGGCGGATCACCAGATGCGGCGGCGTGTTCAGCGTTTCCTGGATGCGCGCCTCGACTTCCAGCCGACGCTCGTCGGCGGCGGTCAGCCGCTCTTCGGCGCGAACGCGGGATTCGCGCGCCTCGGCCAGCGACTGGATGGCAGCAGTCGCAGCCTTGTCCAGCTCGGACTGCCGGTTCTCCGCTTCCTGCAAGCGGTCGCCCGCTGCCTTGCGCAGGCTTTCGGCCTCGGCGAGCTGCGACAGCAGGGCGCGCCGCTTGGCGTCAATCTCGTCGGGAGCGTCGGCCAGTTGCTCGCGCTCGGCCTCGGCCTCTGCCTTGCGTTCGCCGAGCGCCGCGATCTGCGTCGAGGCGTTTTCGGCGCGCTCGACCCAGTTGCGCCGTTCAACGCTGATGGCGTCGAGCCGGCGCGCACGTGCCTCGGCTTCCCGCCTCAGGCCCTCGTGAACGGCACGCGCATCGGCAAGGGCGGCGCGGTCGCGGGCGACGTTGGCGGCCGACTGCTCGAGCTGCAATTGCAGATCGCCGAGATCGGGCGCGTCCTGCAGCAGCATTTCCGCCTCGACGAATGCCGCCGCCGTTTCCTCATGGCTGTCGACAATGCGTGCGCGCGCCTCGTCAAGTGCTGCACGCCGGCTCGACAGCTCGCCGCCGGCTTTTTCGGCCTCGGCCAGCGTATTGCGGGCAGCGTCGAGCCCGTGCTGGGCGTCGCGCCCGGCCTGTCGGGCGTTGCGTTCGGCCTCGCTCGCCTGGGCAAGCGCCTGTTCGGCCTGGGCAAGGGCTTGTTCAGCTTCGCGCAGGGTGCGCGTGGCATGGACTGCTTCGGCATCGAGCTCGGCCAGCCGGTTTTTCTGCGCCAGCCGCTGCGCGGCGGCGGTCGGGGCATCGGCGCTGGCGGTGAAGCCGTCCCAACGCCAGAGCGCGCCTTCGCGGCTGACTAGCCGTTGACCGGGAGCAAGCAGCGTCTGCAGCCGTCTTCCGTCGGCGGCTTCGACAATGCCGATCTGGGCCAGCCTGCGGGCCAGCTGTGCCGGCGCACGCACAACGCTGGCGAGGCTCCTTATGCCTTCGGGCAATGCGGCGTCGGCAGGCTGGATTTCGCTCTGGCCCCAATGTACCGGCGCACTGCGGTCGAGCGGCACGTCGAGATCTTCGCCAAGCGCGGCACCCAGCGCCGTCTCGTAGCCGCGCTCGACGCTGATCTGCTCCAGCACCGAGGGAAATAGATCGCCGCTGGCGGCGTTGAGGATCTTGGCCAGCGTGCGGGCCTCGGTTTCGATCCGCGCCAGCTCGGCCTTTGCGTCCTGAACCGGTGGGCGGCCAGCACTTTCGCCTGCACGCGCCTCGGCGACCGCCTGTTCGGCGGCAATGGCGGCTGCCTCAGCCTCTTCGAGCAGCGCCAGCGCCTGATCGACCAGCAGCCGCTTCTCGGCGGGATCGGGCAGGCCGGCGACTCTGGAGACGATCTCCGACAGTTCGCGGTCGACATCGGCAAGCTGGCGGGCAAAGCGGTCGCGGCGCTCAGCGGTGTCGCGCAGCGTCCGTTCGATCTGGTTGCGCGAGGCGGCAGCCTCCGCCCGTTCGGCGGTCAGCGCGGCGAGCCTGGCCTCGCTCGAGGCAAGCGTCGATGCCGCCTGCTCGAAAGCCGCGCGGGTGCTGGCCTCGCGCTCGGCGGCGCCGGCGTTTTCGGCGTTGAGCGCGGCTTCTTCGGCGGCGAGGCGTTCGAGGATATCCGCATTGTCGCGGACCATGCGCTCCTCGCGGGCAAGGTCGCCATCGAGCTGTTGCAGTCGGCGGTCGAGCTCAGCCTGGCGGGCGCGGATGCGGCCTGCCTCTTCCTCGATCTGCGCCTTGGCGATCGATAGACGCTGGAAGGCGGCGGCGGCAGCGGCTTCCGCATCGCGCAGGTCCGGCAGCCGGTGGGCGTTGATGCCTTGTTCCCTGGCGGCAGCCATCTGGGCGGCGGCACGGTCGCCGACCAGCGCGGTGGCAATCGCCAGCGCCGAACGCGCTTCGCCTTCCTGCGTCTTGGCCAGCGTCCAGCGCAGATGCAGCAGCGTCGCTTCGGCCTTGCGGATGTCGGCCGACAGGTTCTTGAAGCGCGAGGCCTGGCGGGCCTGGCGTTTCAGGCTTTCGATCTGACCCTCCAGCTCGCCGACGACGTCGTCCAGCCTTTCGAGGTTCTGTTCCGCCGCCTTCAGCCGCAGCTCGGCTTCGTGGCGCCGTGTGTGCAAGCCGGAAATGCCGGCCGCCTCCTCCAGCAGCGCGCGGCGCGCCTGCGGCTTTGCCTGGATCAGCTCGCCGATGCGGCCCTGGCCGACCATCGAGGGCGAGCGGGCGCCGGTCGACTGGTCAGCGAACAGCAGCTGAACGTCCTTGGCGCGAGCCTCCTTGCCGTTGATGCGGTAGAGCGAGCCGGCCTCGCGCTCGATGCGGCGCGAGACCTGCAATTCGTCGGCGTCGTTGAAGGCGGACGGCGCGGTGCGGTCGCTATTGTCGAGGAACAGCGTGACTTCGGCGGTGTTGCGGGCCGGACGCGTTCCCGAGCCGGAAAAGATGACGTCGTCCATGCCGGACGCACGCATGTTCTTGTAGGAGCTTTCGCCCATGACCCAGCGCAGCGCCTCGACCAGGTTCGACTTGCCGCAGCCGTTCGGCCCGACGATGCCGGTCAGACCGCGTTCGATGACGAACTCGCCGGGTTCGACGAAGGATTTGAAGCCGAGGAGGCGAAGGCGCGAGAACTTCATTCGCGCCGGCCCATAGCCAAGTTTCGCAAAACTGTGCCGCGGTTTTGCAAGGAGAACCCGCGGCAAGACAAAGAAGTGCGCACGCCGAAGCTACGCCGCTTCGGCGCTGCCGAAACGTCAGAGCAGAGGGTCGATGATGGCCGACATTTCCGCAATCGACATCGCCCCTTTGTAGGTCTTTCCGTTGATGAAAAAGGTCGGTGTGGAATCGACCTTGAATTCGTCGGCGCCGCGCTTCTGGACAGATCTCACATCGTCCAGAAGTTTCTGGTCCGTCAAGCAGGCCTCGAAGGACTCCTGTGTAAAACCGGCAAGCTTGGCGATTTGCAGCAGTGCGTCCTTGGTATTGTTCACACCAACCCAGTTCGCCTGCTGCCTGAACAGTACGTCGACCATCGGGAAATAGTTGTCCTTGGAGCAGCGCGCCAGCATGAAACCGGCCTCGGCGCTGGGATCGAACGGAAACTCGCGCAGTATGTAACGGGCCTTGCCGGTGTCGATATATTTCGTCTTCAGCTCCGGAAAAGTGGTCTCGGCGAAATGCGCGCAATGCGGGCAGGTCATCGATGCATATTCGACGATAGTGACCTTTGCATCGTCCTTGCCGAGCTGCATGTCGGGCAATGCGCCGGGCTTCAGCAGTGCCGCCATATCGACCGTGCCCTGAGCCTCCGGCGCCGCCGCGGCGGCCGGAGCGGCCGGCTTCGCAGGTTCCGGAGCCGCAGGCTTCACATCCTGCGCCTCGGCTTTCTCGCCCGAGTCGCTGCAGGCGGCAAGCAGCGCCACCGCTGGTATTGCGGCCAGCGAAGTCAAAAGGTTTCTGCGGGACAAGGAACGGATCATACGAATCACCTGGCAATAGTTGGATTTTGCAATGCAAAGTCTACAAAAAGCGAGAGTTGGCGCGAATTAAGGCATTACCGCCCCTATTCCAATCGCCAAATCCGGGCATACCATCACGATAGCGCGAGATCACGGTTTCTTTTGACCGAGAATGGTGGCGCCAAGCCGCTCCAGCGAGGCGCGCAGCCCGCCGTCCTCGATCAAACCAACGGTGCCCGACAGCTTCGCTTTCTCGGCCGCAGTCAGCGGCCGCAAACTGGGTTTCGGCTTGTCCTTGCCCGCCATTACCGGCTTCTGCACGATCCTGATCCGGCCGATCGCATTGAAACCGAGGAAGGCATTGACCCGGTTGATGATCTCGCCGGTCTCGTGCTGCAGATGCAGTGCCGCTACACCCTCGCAGGCAATCACCAGCACCGCCGGTTCGAAAGGATCGTCCTCATGCATGCGGCGCGGCCACTGGATCTTTTCCGGGCGCGAGCGGCCGGCAAGCCGCGGCCCGGCAATTTCTTCCCATGACTGGACCAGTCCGATCGACATACCGGCCCGCTTGCGCAGCACCGGGTCGAGGATCTCGGTTGCGAGATCGCTCACCGGAACGGGATTGCCGAAGGGCCTTTTCCCTGCCATGTGCGTTCTCCAGCTTCAGCACCAATGGATTAGGGCCGACCCTCGATCAATGGCACTGCACGACCAGACCCGCAAGGCCGTATCCGGAGACAATGTCGAGATCGCCTCCCGGCTGCTTGCCTGGTACGACGCGCATCACCGCGACCTGCCCTGGCGCGTTTCGCCGCGCGCGCTGGCGGGCGGGGCGCGGCCCGATCCCTATCTGGTCTGGCTTTCCGAGGTGATGCTGCAGCAAACCACGGTCGAGGCGGTAAAATCCTATTTTCAGGCGTTCATGCAGAAATGGCCAACGGTCCAGGCGCTGGCGGCGGCACCGACCCAAGACGTCATGAAGGCCTGGGCCGGGCTCGGCTATTATTCCCGCGCCCGTAACCTCAAAGCCTGTGCCGATCTCGTCGCGCGGCAAGGCGGCCGCTTTCCGGACAGCGAGTCCGGCTTGAAGGAACTGCCCGGCATCGGCGCCTATACGGCGGCGGCGATCGCAGCGATCGCCTTCGACCGACCAGCCGCGGTCGTCGACGGCAATGTCGAACGGGTCGTCTCACGGCTGTTTTCGATCGCCACGCCGCTGGGCGAAGCCAAGGGCGAGATACGCGGCCAGGTCGAACGCATGGTTCCCCTGACAAGGCCCGGCGACTTCGCGCAGGCGATGATGGACCTGGGCGCGACGATCTGCACGCCGCGCCGGCCCCGCTGCATTCTGTGCCCCGTTCGCGTGGACTGCAGCGCCACGATCTCGGGCGACCCCGAACGCTTTCCGGTCCGCCTGCCCAAGGCCGAAAGACCCTTACGCCGCGGTGCCGCCTTCGTTGCCGTCAGGTGCGACGGCGCCATCCTTCTGCGCAAGCGCGCGGACAAAGGCCTGCTCGGCGGCATGACTGAGGTGCCGACGACCGGCTGGACGGCGCGCATAGACGGCGCCACCACGGAAGCGGCGGCCCCGCTCCCCGGCAACTGGCAGCAGGCCGGACGCATCGGCCATATCTTTACCCATTTTGCGCTTGAACTCGACGTGTTCAAGGCGGAGACCGACGTTGCCGCCCCGGTCGGGCATTTCTGGTCGCTGGCCCATGAAATTTCCGGGGAAGCGCTGCCGAGCGTCATGAAAAAGGTAATCGAAGCGGCGATGCCGGGCGCGACGAAAAAGCAGCGGCCGCGTTGAAAGAGAGAAGAATGACTGAAATCCGCCACATCGTTTTCGACATCGGCAAAGTGCTGATCCACTATGATCCGGACCTGCCCTTCAGTCGCTTGATCCCCGATCCCGACGAACGGAAATGGTTCTTCGACAATGTCTGCACGCATGATTGGAACATCGAGCAGGATCGCGGCCGCAGTTGGGAAGAGGCCGAAGCGCTGGCGATCGCGCAATATCCCGAGCACGCCGAAAATATCCGCAATTTCCGCCGGCACTGGCACGAGATGGTGCCTCACGCCTATGAGGACAGCGTCGCCATCATGATCGGCCTGATCGACAGCGGCCATGACGTGACGATGCTCACCAATTTCGCTGCGGATACGCTCGCCGAGGCCCGCGAGCGCTTCGATTTCCTCAATCGGCCGCGCGGCGTCACCGTTTCCGGCGACATCCGCCAGATCAAGCCGGATCGCGCCATCTATGACCACCACGTCGCCGCGTTCAGCCTCGAACCGTCAGCGACGCTGTTCATCGACGACAGCCAGAAGAACGTCGACGGCGCCAAGGCGGCGGGCTGGCAGTCGGTGCTGTTCACCGATGCAAAGACGCTCAGGGCGGACCTTGAGCGCCTTGGGATCAAAGTGTGATTTGAATCGGTTCCAGGAGTTGGTTGAGCCTTCGCATTAACCGATCTGTCGCAACTCGGAAGCCGTCAGGCGCCCGCCCGCTCCATGCCTAGCCGAGCAATGCGGCGAAGCTCGTCGATCGGGGTCAGGCCGCCGCTGCGCTCATAATGCCAGAAGGTCCATCCGTTGCAGGCGTCCAGCCCCTGCACCTCGGCGCCGATCTTGTGGATCGACCCGGCACTGTCGCCGATCGCCAGCGTGCCGTCGGCGCGCACTTTTGCCGCCCAGCGCTTCTTGGCGTCGTAAAGCGTGGCGCCTGGCGCCACCAGGCCATTGTCGAGAAGCGTGACGAAGGCGACGCGCGGCTCAGCGCGCTTGCCGGTCAGTACCGTCAAATTGGCGCCTTCCAGCGGCCGGACCGCATCGATACGTTCCATGGCGGCATCGATATAGGTTTGTTCGCGCTCGATGCCGACGAAGTGGCGGCCAAGCCGCTTGGCCACAGCCCCGGTGGTTCCTGAACCGAAGAACGGGTCGAGCACGATGTCGCCCGGCCTGGTCGATGCCGTCATGACGCGGGCAAGCAACGCTTCCGGCTTCTGCGTCGGATGCAATTTGTCACCATTGTCGTTCTTCAGGCGCTCGCCGCCGGTGCAGATCGGAAACAGCCAGTCCGAGCGCATCTGGACGTCGTCGTTCGATGCCTTCAGCGCCTCGTAGTTGAAAGTGTAGCCCTTGCCCTTCTGGTCGCGCGATGCCCAGATCATCGTCTCATGCGCGTTCTGGAAACGGCGGCCACGGAAATTGGGCATTGGATTGGTCTTGCGCCAGACGACGTCGTTGAGGATCCAGAAGCCCAGGTCCTGCATCTTTGCCCCGACCCTGAAAATATTGTGGTAGGAGCCGATAACCCAGATCGTGCCGTTGGGCTTCAACACACGGCGCGCCGCCAGCAGCCAGGCGCGGGTGAAGGCGTCGTAGGCCTCAAAACTGTCGAACTGGTCCCAATGGTCGTCGACGGCATCGACCTTGGATTGGTCGGGCCGGTGCAGATCGCCATCGAGCTGCAAATTATAGGGCGGATCGGCGAAGATCACGTCGATCGACTTTTCCGGCAGCCGTTCGAGCGCGGCGACGCAGTCGCCCTTCAGGATCGTATCCAGCCACTCGGATTGCTGGGGAGCATCGGAAAGCTCGTCGAGAAGACGCACGGCAGACATTGTGACACCCAAGGCACGCGTTACTGTTTACTGTCCGTTATGGTTACCGATCAGCGTAAATATTCAGTGAAGCAGCCCGCCGAATTTGCGAAGCCCGGCCTGTTGGTGTATGCCGCGCCGCCTGAGCCGTTTGGACCAAAGGGCCCTCGGCATTCCCCTCATCCCGCTTTCCGGATCACCATGCCCCAGCCAGACCTTGTCATCTTCGATTGCGACGGCGTGCTCGTCGATTCCGAAATCATCGCCGCGCGGATCGATGCCGAGCTGTTGACCTCGGCCGGCTACGAGATATCGGCCGAGGAGATTTCCGAGGTCTATGCCGGGTTGACTTTCAAGGACATCATGATGCGGGTCGAGGAAAAGTCCCGGATCCCGTTCCAGGCCTCGCTGATCGACAAGGAGGAACAGCTGGTCGATCGTCGGCTGCGCAGCGACGTGCGTGCCATCGACGGGGCGCACGAGGCTGTCGCCGCGGTAGCAGTGCCGCGCTGCGTCTGTTCGAATTCGCGTTCGGAGCGAATCGAATTCATGCTGGAGAAGGTGCAGCTTTTGCCGTTCTTTGCCGGCCGTATCTTTTCCTCGCTGGAAACCCCGACCGGGAAATCCAAGCCGGCGCCGGACGTGTTTCGGTTCGCCGCGGAAAAGCTCAAGGCCGATCCTGCGAACACCTTTGTCATCGAGGATTCGGTGCATGGCGTCACCGGCGCCAAGACGGCGGGAATGCGCGTCATCGGCTTCACCGGCGCGGCGCACAGCTATCCCGGCCACGCCGATGCGCTGACCGAGGCCGGCGCGGAAACGGTCATCCGCCGCTGGGCGGAACTGAAAAGCGTGATCGCCGCGCTGTCGGAATGGTCGGCGGACGCCTGAGAGGCCGCCTCCAACCGCCGTGGCGCGAATGCAGCGGCTCAGTTGGTCGCGGCGGCTTTCTTCTTCCTCGGCTTGTCTGTCGCTACTTTCGGAGCGCCCTCGTCATACCCGGCATATGCCTGGTAGTCCTTCGCCGTCGGCTCCGGAACGACGACGTTGGAATCGGTGAAGACGAACTGCGTGGCACTCGAAGGATCGGTAACCTGGACCTGATAGGAGTGAAGCTGCGAATAGAGAACTTCGGTGCCGTGCATCACCGCGATGCGGATCGGCATGGTGATGGTGCCGGGGGTGAACATCGGGCCAGGCACGACCTTGCCGGCGACGGCTATCTTCATCGACAAGGAGCCGTTGGCGCGGCTGCAGTCGCGGGTCACATCGGTGATCGAAGCCTGATAGATGATCTTGGCGGAATCGTCCGGCTGATCGGCGCCAGCCGCGTCCGCTGCCGGCTGGGCGGCTTCCTCGGCGGCAACATCGGTTTTTTTCTTCGGCTTCGGACCGCTCTTGGCGTAGGTATTGAAGAAGGCAGTGCCGTCACGCAACGTCACTTTCGGGCAATAGGCCTGCAGCTGGCTGGAAAGCACCTTGGGATCGGGTGGCGGTGGCGGTGTCGTATCCTTTTTGCCGAAGCCGAGAATTCCATTGTCGCTCGATTGGCAACCTGCGGCGGCAAGCATAAAGCCGGCGAGCGCCAGACCCGCGACAAAACGACCGTTGAATGAATGAAACGCCATGAACTGCACTTCCCTCTCGCAAAGCCGGTGACGTATATCAACCGCGCGGCAAAAATGCGACTGAGCCTGCGCAGAAATCCACCACCTCGCGGCGGGCGAAAATTCCCGGCAGCAATGGAAACGTGACGATGCAATATGTGAGTACCCGCGGGGAAGCGCCCGCGCTTGGATTTTCCGACGCGGTGCTGGCCGGACTGGCGCGCGACGGCGGGCTCTACCTGCCGAGCGCCTGGCCGCATTTTTCCGCAGCCGAGATCCGCGCCATGCGCGGCCTTGCCTATCCCGATCTTGCCATCCGTGTGCTGTCGCCGTTCCTCGGCGGCGAGATCGCGGCGCCGGTGTTCGAACGGCTGGTGCGCGAAGCCTATGCGACCTTCCGCCATGAGGCCGTCTGCCCGCTCGTGCAGACCGGGCCGAACAGCTTCGTGCTCGAGCTGTTCCACGGCCCGACGCTCGCGTTCAAGGACGTGGCGATGCAGCTTCTTGCGCGGCTGATGGACCATGTGCTGGCCGAGCGCGACCAGCGCGCCACCATTGTCGGTGCCACCTCCGGCGACACCGGAGGGGCCGCCATCGATGCCTTTGCCGGGCGCAACCGCACCGACATCTTCGTGCTTTTCCCGCACGGCCGCGTCTCGCCGGTACAGCAGCGGCAGATGACGACCTCGACCGCCGCAAACGTCCATGCGTTGGCGATCGAAGGCAATTTCGACGACTGCCAGGGCCTGGTAAAGGCCATGTTCAACGACCACGGTTTTCGCGACCGGGTATCGCTGTCCGGCGTCAACTCGATCAACTGGGCCCGCATCATGGCCCAGATCGTCTATTATTTCTCGTCCGGCCTGTCGCTCGGCGCGCCCGACAGGCCGGTTTCCTTCACCGTGCCGACCGGCAATTTCGGCGACATCTTCGCCGGCTATGCCGCCAAGAAGATGGGGCTGCCGATCGAACGGCTGATCATCGCCACCAACGACAACGATATTCTGGCGCGCACGCTGGCGACCGGCGAATACCGCATGAAGGGGGTCTTTTCGACCACGTCGCCCTCGATGGACATCCAGGTGTCTTCGAACTTCGAACGCTTGCTGTTCGAGGCGTCCGGCCGCGATGCCTCGACCGTGCGGCGCTACATGGACGGGCTCAAGCAGTCCGGCGCCTTCACCATCGAGGCCGGGGAAATCGCCAGGATCCGCTCCGAATTCGACGCCGGCCGCGCCACCATGGACGAGGTCGCCGCCACCATCCGCACCACACTTGCGGCGAGCGGCTATCTGCTCGACCCGCATACGGCCGCGGCCGTGCATGTGGCCGCCGGCAAGGCTGCGGGTGAGGTGCCGATGGTGGTGCTGGGCACTGCGCACCCGGCAAAGTTTCCCGCCGCCGTCGAAGCCGCCAGCGGCGTGTCGCCTGCCCTGCCTGCATGGCTAGGCGGGTTGATGAGCGCCGAGGAAAAATACACGGTACTTCCATCCGACCTGAAAATGGTGGAAGATTATCTCGGCCGCCACACGCGGGCGGCGCGTTAGGGAGTAATTGCCATATGGGTGTTGAGGTAAGCCGTCTGTCGAACGGCCTGACAGTCGCCACCGAAACCCTTCCAAGCCTCGAATCTGTTGCCCTTGGCGCCTGGGTCAAGTCGGGCGCACGCAACGAGCGTGACGAAGAGCACGGAATGGCGCACTTGCTCGAGCACATGGCTTTCAAGGGCACCAGGCGGCGAAGCGCCTTCGAGATTGCCTCGGAGATCGAGGACGTCGGCGGCGAGATCAATGCCGCCACCAGCGTCGAGACGACCTCCTATTATGCAAGGGTTCTGAGCGACGACGTGCCGCTGGCCGTCGATATCCTTTCCGACATCCTGCAGGAATCCGAATTCGATCCGCAGGAGTTGGAACGAGAGCAGCATGTGATTCTGCAGGAGATCGGCGCCGCGCACGATACGCCCGACGACGTCGTTTTCGATCACTTTACCGAGACCGCCTTCCGCCACCAGACTATCGGCCGCTCGATTCTTGGCACGCCGGAAACCGTCAAATCCTTCACTTCGAAGCAGCTGCACGACTTCATCGAACGACAGTACGGTGCCGAGAACATGGTGATGGTGGCGGCCGGCGATATCAAGCACGACGATTTCGTGCGGGAAGTCGAAAAGCGTCTCGGCAGCTTCCGCGGCAAGGCCGACGGCACCATCCCGCAATATGCGCAGTATGTCGGCGGCGATTTTCGCGAGGACCGCGACCTGATGGACGCCCAGATCGTGCTGGGTTTCGAGGGCCGCGCCTATCACGTCCGCGATTTCTATGCCTCCCAGGTCCTGTCGATGATCCTGGGCGGCGGCATGTCGTCGCGACTTTTCCAGGAAGTCCGCGAAAAACGCGGCCTGTGCTATTCGGTCTATGCCTTCCATTGGGGTTTTTCCGACACCGGCGTCTTCGGGGTCCATGCGGCGACCGGACAAAGCGATATTGCCGAGCTGGTGCCTGTGATCATTGACGAGCTGCAAAAGGCCGGTGAAAACATCCTGCAGGAGGAGCTTGACCGGGCGCGTGCCCAATACCGCGCCGGGCTGATCATGTCGGCCGAGAGCCCGGCCAGCCGCGCCTCCCAGATCGCCAGGCAGTTGCTTCTGTTCGGCAGGCCGATCGCCAAGGAAGAGCTGATGGAGCGGCTGGCGGCGTTGACTGTCGAGCGGCTGACGGATCTGTCGTCCCGGCTTTTTTCGACCAAGCCGACGCTTACAGCCGTCGGGCCGGTGGGTACGCTCGCGCCCTATGAGGCAATCCTCGATTCGCTTTCGGGCACGCAGACCACTGCCCGTAAGCTTGCCGTCTAAGCCTATTCGAGCGTCGTGTTCGCGCTCCCTTTCTTTCGCCGCGACCTGCCGGCACTGAAGGGCGAGCTTGTCACGCTGCGCGTACCGCTGACCAACGACTATCGCGAGTGGTCGGTGCTGCGCAGTGAAAGCCGCGCTTTTCTTGAGCCGTGGGAGCCGCGATGGACCCCTGACGAACTCGACCGCACGGCGTGGCGGCATCGTATCGGGCGCTACCGCGAGGACTACGCGCAGGGGACGGCGATCGCCTTCTTCATCTTCGAGAAAAGCAGCGGCAGGCTGGCCGGCGGTATCACCCTCGGCAATATCCGCCACGGGGTCGCCCAAAGCGGCCATATCGGCTACTGGATCGGCGAGCGCTTCAGCGGACGCGGCCTGATGACCGATGCCGTCAAGGTGGTGACGCGTTTCGCCTTCGAAACGCTGCGATTGCACCGGATCGAAGCTGCCTGTATTCCCGACAACGCCCGGTCGATCCGCGTGCTTGAAAAAGCCGGATTCCGGCGCGAAGGACTGCTACGATCCTATCTCAGGATCAACGGCATCTGGCAGGACCATTACCTATACGCCCGAATCGCGGACGATCCGCCGGGCGTTGGAACAAAGGACTGATTTTGACGAATTTTCTGCGCAAGGGGTCGCTGCTTGCCTTTATGCTGGCGGCAATCGTCACGCTCTGCGCGGCATCCTCGGCGTTTGCCGTAGAACCGATCAAGATCGCCCGCGACGACGTTGCGCTCGATCTTTCGGGGGCCGTCTCGATCTACCGGAACCAGGGCGAGAATTTTCAGGTGTCGACCGCGCCAGGCCCGGACGGCATCGTGCGGCGCATCGAGGTCGAGGCAAATGATGCGCGCTCGACCGGTGACTGGGCGGTGTTCGCGCTCGCTAATACCACCGACCAGCAGCTCGACAGGCTGATTGTCGCACCGCATTTCCGGCTGGTGAATTCCGGCCTGTTCTGGCCGGATCTCGGCTCGACCCGTATCGCTGCGATCACGCCCAGCGAAGGCTTTGCGCTCGACCGTCAGACCAGCCCCGACGCCGACGTGTTCCGGGTGACGTTGAACCCCGGAACGGTGATTACCTTCATCGCCGAGCTCGCCTCGCCCAAGCTGCCGCAGGTCTATCTGTGGGATCCTGAATCCTACAAGGACTCGGTCAATTCCTACACGCTGTTTCGTGGCATCGTCATCGGCATCGCCGGCCTGCTGGCGCTGTTCCTGACCATTCTTTTCGTCGTCAAGGGGACCTCGATGTTCCCGGCAACGGCGGCCCTAGCCTGGGCGGTGCTTGCCTATATCTGCGTCGATTTCGGCTTTCTCAACAAGATCATAGAGATCTCACCGGGCAATGAGCAGATGTGGCGCGCCGGAACGGAGGTGGCGCTCGCGGCGACCTTCGTGGTGTTCCTGTTTGCCTATCTCAACCTCAACCGGTGGCACGGCCATTTCAGCTACGGCGCACTGGTCTGGATTCTCGGGCTGGTGCTGATCGCCGGTGTCGCCATCATCGATCCGGCGGTTGCCGCCGGCATTGCCAGGCTGTCCTTCGCCGCCACCGCGCTGACCGGGCTCGGCCTGATCATCTTCCTCGGTATCCGCGGTTACGACCGCGCCATCATGCTGGTGCCCAGTTGGGTGATGGTTCTGCTGTGGCTATGCGGATCGTGGATGGCAATCACCGGCATGCTGGACAACGATATCGCTCAGCCGGCGCTGGGCGGTGGGCTGATCCTCATCATCCTGCTGATCGGCTTCACCGTGATGCAGCACGCTTTTGCCGGCGGCGCGCTGCATCAGGGCCTGTTCTCCGACCTTGAGCGGCAGGCGCTGGCGGTTGCCGGATCGGGCGATACTGTGTGGGACTGGGACGTGCTGCGCGACCGCGTCGTCACTCGTCCCGACGTCAGCATTCAGCTCGGTCTTGCCCCCAACAGCCTCGGCGGCCCTGCCCGCAACTGGCTGCCGGTGCTGCATGCCGACGACCGCGACACGTTTCGCACGACACTCGACGTGGTGCTCGAGCACCGGCGCGGCCGGGTGTCGCAAAACTTTCGCCTGCGCGGCGCCGACGGGCACTATCACTGGTTTTCGTTGCGCGCCCGGCCGGTGATCGGCTCGGACGGCGAGGTCATCCGCTGCGTCGGCACCATGGTCGACGTGACGGAGCAGAAGAAATCCGAGGAACGGCTGCTGCATGACGCC
This sequence comes from Mesorhizobium sp. M0408, assembly GCF_040321495.1. NCBI lineage: Bacteria > Pseudomonadati > Pseudomonadota > Alphaproteobacteria > Hyphomicrobiales > Phyllobacteriaceae > Mesorhizobium > Mesorhizobium sp. M0408. The sequence continues at coordinate 289,654 of NZ_JAMYRO010000002.1, forward strand.
GTGCACGACAATCTGACCGGCCTGCCCAACCGCGAGCTGTTCATGAACCGGCTGGAGGCGATCATTTCGATTGCCCGCACCGAAGAGAAGGTGCGCCCGACCGTCTTCGTCATCGACATAGACCGGTTCAAGCAGGTCAATGACGGGCTCGGCATCTCGGCCGGCGATACCATCCTTTTGACTATCGCGCGGCGGCTGCACCGACTGCTCAAGCCGAAGGATTCGCTGTCGCGCTTTGCCGGCGACCAGTTCGCGCTGATGCTTTTGTCGGAGCAGGATCCGGCCCGCATCGCGGCCATTGCCGATGCCATCAAGCACGCCATCAACAACCCGATCACCTTCGCCAAGCGCGAGATCGTGCTGACGGCCTCGATCGGGCTGATCACCTGGACCGCCACGCAGACCTCGGCCGAGGACATGGTCAAGGATGCCGAGCTTGCCATGCATCAGGCCAAGCGCTTCGGCGGCGACCGGATCGAGCCGTTCCGTCCCGCCTTCCGCACCGTCGGCACCGACCGGCTGCAGTTCGAGTCCGATCTGCGCCGCGCCATCGAACGACGCGAATTCACGCTTGCCTACCAGCCGATCGTGCGGCTGGAGGACGGCAGCGTCGCAGGCTTCGAAGCGCTGCTGCGCTGGGACCATCCGCGGCGCGGCATGATCCCGCCGGCGGATTTCATTCCGGTTGCCGAAAACTGCGGCCTGATCGTGCAGCTTGGGCTGTTTGCCATGCAGCAGGCTGCCGAAGACCTGGCGGGATGGCAAAAGCAGATCGGCGATGCGCCGCTGTCGGTCTCGGTCAATCTGTCCAGCCGCCAGCTCATCCGCCGCGACCTGGTCAGCGACGTCCGCTCGGTGATCGCGCGAGCCAACCTGAAACCGCGCTGCTTCCGGCTCGAACTCACCGAATCGCTGGTGATGGACAATCCCGAGCAGACCGCCCATGTGCTGACCAAGTTGAAGCAGCTTGGCATCGGCCTGTCGCTGGATGATTTCGGCACCGGCTATTCATCGCTGGCCTATCTGACGCGCTTTCCGTTCGACACTATCAAGATCGACAAGAGCTTCGTCGACGACGCGACGCCGAAACGTGCGGTGCTGCTCAAATCCATGGTCAACATGGCGCATGAACTCGGCCTGTCGGTTGTCGCCGAAGGCATTTCGGACGAGAGCGATGCGCTGGAGTTGCGGCAGATGGGCTGCGAATACGTGCAGAGCTTCATGTTCGGCGCGCCGATGCCGGGCGACCAGGTGCTGAAGACGCTGAAGGAACAGTATCCGCTCACTCAAGCGTGACAAGTTTCGGGGACGTGATGAGGCTCAGGCGTGACCGGCAGCCAGGCTGAGATGCGCGAGATCGATGCCGATCGAGGCGAGGATCCGGTCATATTTGCGATCGATGTCGGCGTCGAACAGAAGCTCGGCACTTGCCGGGCAAGTCAGCCAGCCATTCTCGACGATCTCGTTTTCAAGCTGGCCTGCACCCCAGCCGGCATAGCCGAGCGCCATCAGAGCCCGCCGGGGTCCGCGGCCGGAGGAGATGGCGCGCAATATGTCGACGGTCGCGGTGAGACAGACATCATCGGACACGGCGAGCGAGGATTCCACCCGGTAGTCGCCCGAATGCAGAACGAAGCCGCGGCTGCGATCCACCGGTCCGCCATTGCGCACGACGAAGTCGCGCGCCGGCGGCGGCAGGCGAATTGCCTCCAGCTCGTTCATGATGCCAAGTTGCACGAGCAGGTCCGGAAACAGCATCTGCTGCGTCTGGTTGATGATCAGCCCCATCGCGCCTTCGTCGCTGTGCGCGCAAATGTAGATGACGGAGCGCGTGAAGCGGTCGTCCTTCATGCCGGGCATGGCAATCAGGAACTGATCGTCGAGAAAGCCGGGTCCTGCGGCCGTCCTTTTATGGCGCAACAAATCCATGGCCACAGCGTAACGCGTTTCCGGGGCGTCGAAAAGATGGGCGGCGCCCGATTTGATCAGGCTCAAAAGCCGAAGGTCACGCAAATATGATGCCGGCGGCGTCATGAAATCATTGCGCGGCCATCAACGGACGATCAAATCATCGCCATGCAAAGCTTGAAAATCCTGCTGCTTGGTGTGGCCATTGGATCGGCGACCGGCTTCCCCGCCTCAGCCTCCTCGTCGGCCTGGTACAACAGCGAAGGCGGCAGGGTGCGGCTGGTAACAAGCGGCAAAGCCGACGAGGCCGGACGTCTCCAGGGCGTCCTCGACATTGCGCTGAAGCCCGGCTGGAAAACCTATTGGCGCGATCCGGGCGATGCGGGCGTGCCGCCACAGATCGACGTCTCGGCCAGCACCAACATTGCCGACGCGACGCTTTCGTTTCCGCCGCCGCAGCGCCACGATGACGGCTATGGCAAATGGGCCGGCTACGACCACCCGGTTTCGTTGCCGGTGACGTTCACGCTTGCCGCGCCCGGCCAACCGGCCGTCATCGATGCGGACATCTTCCTCGGCATTTGCGAAACCATCTGCATCCCGGTGCAGACAAGGCTGACCGTCGATCCCGGCGCCGATCCCGACAACGCCGAGGATGCGGCACTGGTCAAGGCGGGCCTTGCAACCCTGCCCGCCACGGCAACGCCCGATTTCGGCATAAACGTACTGCCGGGCGACCACGAAACGCTGATTGTCGAAGCGAGCTTTCCGGGCAGCCCCGAGGGCGCCGACTTCTTCGTTGCCGGCGAACGCGACTACATGTTCGGTGCCCCGGCACGCAGCGAAAAGGATGGCAAGCTGATCTTTACTGTACCGATCCTCGACAGGCCGTCGACAACGCCAACCGATGGCGGCCTGCACTACACACTGACAAGTGCCGCAGGCGCGGTCGAAGGCCTGTTGCCATTCCCGTGATGCCAACGTCTGGACGGTTGCCGGGCGCGCCTTAATTCGCTATCGCAAGGAGCTCCCTTCCATTTCCAAGCGAGGACCATCATGACGATCTCCGTTGGCGACAAACTGCCCGATGCGACCTTCAAGACAATGACCGCCGACGGTGCAAGGCCGATCACGACGGGCGAGATATTCTCAGGAAAGAAGGTCGTGCTGTTTGGCGTTCCAGGCGCCTTCACGCCGACCTGCAGCAACAATCATCTGCCCGGCTACCTGGACAATTACGACGCCATCCTGGCGCGCGGCGTCGACACTATCGCCGTTGTCTCGGTCAACGATGTTCACGTCATGGGGGCTTGGGCCCGCTTCAGCGGCGGTGAAGGCAAAATCCTTTATCTTGCCGATGGCAATGGCGATTTCGCCAAATCGGTCGGCCTCGACGCCGACCTCTCCAGCGGCGGCATGGGGCTACGCTCGAAGCGTTTTTCGATGATCGTCGATGACGGCAAGGTCACCGCACTCAATGTCGAGACAAAGCCCGGCGTCGACGAATCCGGTGCGGCTCACATTCTCGGACAGCTTTCCGTCCTGGCGACAGCCTAGGCCAGGCACGGCAAAGGGCGCCTTCGAGCGCTCAACGTCCAAAGGACGCTGACTTTTGCATCGGCGCATGATCCTTCCGAAAGCCGACCCGGTTTTCGGGACCATGCGTCGGCTCTTCGGGACTGCTTGCTTTTGGGGACCTCGATTATGTCTGACATCGTCTGGCGCAGCGTCGCGATCGGCATCGGCGCAACCGCGCTTATGGATGTCTGGGCGATTTTCCTGAGCAAGGCGTTTGCTCAACCGCGGCCGAACTGGGGGCTGGTCGGCCGCTGGGTCTGGCATCTCAGGGAAGGCAAGGTCTTCCATGACGACATTGGCAAGGCCTCGCCCTACCCGCATGAATCAGTACTTGGCTGGGCCTTTCATTATGCTGTCGGCATCGTCTACGGCTTCATACTGGTCGTGCTGGCCGGAACGGCCTGGCTCACCGCGCCGACCTTCCTGCCGGCCTTTATCATCAGCATGGTCACCGTCGGCGCCGGCTGGTTTCTGCTGGCGCCCGGCATGGGCGCCGGCTGGGCCGCTTCGAAGCGGCCCAATCCGATGCAGGTCCGCGCCCTCAATCTTGTGTCGCACACGGTGTTCGCAATCGGACTGTTCGGCACCGCCCTGCTGATCCGATAGGTAATTAACTGTCGCGGCGCTGCGTCGGCCTGTCGATCGGCTGCCATCCATGGATAACGCGACGCGCGCTGATATCGTATGCGAAGTAGTTCCCACCGCCCGCTGGCTGATCCGCCTCGCGGCTGATTTCCCGACCGCTCAAAGAGAGCAGCAGGAGCGTTCCGACACCTCCGTGACCTATGAAAGCAACGTCGACGGCGGCGTCGGTGCGTAGCACAGTGTCTACCTCGCTTAGAATACGACGCTGGGCTTCGATAGCTGGCTCCCATCCACGAATGCTGCTGTTTGGATTGGCGAAGAATTGGTCGGCGACCGCTTCGAACTCCGATGGCGGCAGGAAACCGGTTGCCGATCGGTCATTCTCATGCATCCGTTCCCTCACCTCGACTGCAAGGCGGAGATGCCTTCCGAGTATCTCGGCGGTTTCTATCGCCTTGCGTTCACCCGACGACACGATCCGCCGGATCGACCCAACCCACGGCTGATCGAGCATTGCAGATGTTCTCGCTCGCCCGATGTCGGACAGTCCCCACTCCGGCACTGGAACGTTGGCATCGACCTGAACCTGGGGATGCGTGATGTAGTATGCAATCGGCATGATAAGAGCTTTCCTGCCAGAGAGCGGACCCGCAGCCGGAATTCAATAGCTTTGCGTCGAGCGCCGCGCCTTTGTGGCGGCCGGCTGCTTTGACTGCGAACCTGGTTCTGGCGCCGCAGTCTTGACGAGGCCTTTCTTGAATGGCGCCATGCCGAGCCGCGCCAATTCGTCGGCGCGCTCGTTCTCGGGATGGCCGGCATGGCCCTTGACCCAATGCCAGGTGACCTGATGGCGGTTACGCGCCGCGTCGAGCTGCTGCCACAGCTCGGCATTCTTCACCGGCTGCCTGGCGGCCGTCTTCCAGCCGTTGCGCTTCCAGCCGTCGATCCAGCTGAAAATACCGTCCTTGACATAGTTGCTGTCGGTATAAAGATCGACGGCGCAGGGCTCCTTGAGCGCATTAAGCGCCGAGATGGCCGCCAACAGTTCCATACGGTTGTTGGTGGTGGCAGCCTCGCCGCCATGGAGCTCCTTAATTGCGCCGTTGAAGCGCAGGATTGCGCCCCAGCCGCCAGGCCCGGGATTGCCCGAACAGGCACCATCGGTGAAGATTTCAACGCGCTTGGTCATGTCAGTCCATATTCGGAAGGAGAGTTGATCGCCCGGTGGAAGCGCATCCGGCGGATATACTCGGTCGGGTCGCGTTTCATCACCAGCCCGCCGTCCGGGACCGTCAGCCAGTCGTAGAGCCGGGTCAGCATGAAGCGCAGCGCCGAGCCGCGCGCCAGCATCGGCAGCGCAGCTTTCTCGTCACTGCTCAACGGCCGCACGCTTTGGTAGCCGGCAAGCAGCGCCGTGCCCTTGGTCAGATTGAAGGAAAAATCCTTCTCGAAGCACCAGGCGTTCAGGCACGTGGCAACGTCATAGGCGTAGAGGTCGTTGCAGGCGAAATAGAAGTCGATCAGCCCGGACAGTTTCTCGCCGAGGAAGAACACATTGTCCGGGAAAAGATCGGCATGGATGATGCCTCGCGGCAGACCGTTCGGCCAGTTCCGCTCGAAATCGGCGAAATCGGCATCGACCTCGGCAGCCAGTCCCGGCTCGACCTCGTCGGCGCGGGCGCGGGCGGCATTCCACAGCTTGCGCCAGCCATCGATGGCAAGGGCGTTGGGGCGGGTCATCGGAAAATCCGCGCCGGCGAGATGCAGTGCCGCCAGCGCCTTGCCGACCTCGCCGCAATGCGCAGCCGTCGGCCGCCGCAGCGACAGGCCTTCGAGAAAGGTGATGATGACCGCCGGCCGGCCGGCAAGTGTTCCGATCACACCGCCATCATGTGCGGTGACCGGGAGCGGGCACGAAATGCCCTTTCTGGCGAGGTGGGCCATGAGGCCGAGAAAGAACGGCAGGTCAGCCTTGTCGACGCGCTTCTCGTAAAGCGTCAGGATGTAGGAGCCGCTGCTGGTGTGCAGCAGAAAATTCGAGTTTTCGGTACCTTCGGCGATGCCCTTGTAGGACAAGAGGTCGCCGACCGGATAGTTCCTGAGGAATGCGCCGAGCTCGCCCTCGTTGACGTCGGTGTAAACCGCCATCGTTGCTACGCGGCCCCGTTGACGAAGGCCATGTCGGCAGCCGTCAGTTCGACATCGCGCAACACCCGCATCACCGGAAAGTCCTCCGTCTCCGTCGCCGTCACGGCCAGCTCGATGGTCACGTCGAAGCGCTGCCTGAACGCATCGACGATCTCGTCGACGATGATCTCCGGCGCCGAGGCGCCCGCCGACAGGCCGAGCGTCGAAATGCCGGCAATCTCATTCCACGGAATTTCGGAGGCGCGCTGCACAAGAAGCGACATCGAGGCGCCGGCGCGCTCGGCCACTTCGACCAGGCGCCGCGAGTTGGAGGAGTTAGGTGCGCCGACAACCAGGAAGAGATCGGCGCCGGCCGCTGTTTCCTTGACCGCTTCCTGGCGATTGGTGGTGGCATAACAGATCGATTCCGCCGCCGGCGCGTGCAGCTCGGGAAAACGCTGCCGCAGGGCGCGGATAATACCGGCGGTGTCCTCGACCGACAGCGTCGTCTGGGTGACGAAGCCGAGCGCTTGCGAGTCTGCGGGCACGAAGCTTGCGGCGTCGGCCTCGGTCTCGATCAGAGTGACCGCGCCGTCCGGCAACTGGCCCATTGTGCCGATCACCTCCGGATGCGCGGCATGGCCGATCAAGAGCACGTGGCGGCCAAGCCGCTGATGGCGCATCGCCTGCTTATGGACTTTCGAGACCAGCGGGCAAGTCGCGTCGAGATAGAACAGGTTGCGGGACTGGGCGTCGGCCGGCACAGATTTCGGCACGCCATGCGCCGAAAAGACGACCGGGCTCTGGCGATGCTCGGGCGGGATCTCGGAGAGCTCCTCGATGAACACCGCGCCAAGGCTTTGCAGCCCTTCGACGACGTAGCGGTTGTGCACGATCTCGTGGCGGACATAGACCGGCGCGCCGTATTTCTTCAGCGCCAGCACGACGATCTGGATGGCACGGTCAACGCCCGCACAGAAACCGCGGGGCTGGCAGAGCCGGATGGTCAGCGGCGGCTTTGTATAAAGCATGATTGCATCTTACGCTGATTGTAGGCCGGTTGATCGGACTATGACTTCTGAGCTCAAGGCGCGAAATGAGGTGCGCGGCCCTGCCCTGTCAAGGGTAGTGGCGGCGATCATTGGTCTTTCGCCGGGCGGCGGAGCCAGGAGATCAGGACGCCGGCAAGGGCGGCGGCAAGGCCGTACCAGGTTATCGCATATTGCAGATGGCTGTTCGGCAGGTCGATGACGGTGACACCTCCAACTGGCAGCCCGCCGGGGTTGGGCGTGGCGTTCGCATCGATGAAGATCGGCACCAGCGCCGCACCTGTCGGCAGGCCGGCGCTCGAGGCCATCGCGTCACGATCTTTCCAGTAGAAGATATTCTTCTGCGGATCATTGTCGGGAAGCATCATCGAGGGCTTGGCCGGCAGCGGGTTGCGGGCGAGCCCCGTCACCGTCACTTTGCCCGTTACCTGCCCCTGCGGCCGCTTGGCTGGATCCTTGAAATCGTAAGGCACGAAGCCGCGGTTGATCAGCACGAAACGGCCATCGTCGAGCTGTAGCGGCGTGAAGACGTTGAAACCGGACTGGCCTTCCCAGGTGGCGAGGAAATGCCGCTCGTCTTGATGCAGGAAAGTGCCGGTCACTGTCACCGGCGTGTAGTCCACGTCGCCGGCGGCAGCAAACCGCTTTTCGAGCTCGGCCAATGGCACAGGCGCCGAATGCGTGCGCTGGTCTATCGTCTGGAGAAGGCCCTCTTTCCAGTGCAGGCGCTGAACCTGCCAGGTGCCGAGCGCCAGCAGGATCAAAAACACGACGATACCCAGGCCGAGTGCCAATGCGCGCTTCGGCCGCGACCGGCCGGCCACCGAACCGGATGCCTCGCTCATTCGCCGCGGTCCAGCCGGCCCTCGGCCGCCTTGTTGCGGTATTGCAGCGTCAGCAGCACGCCCTTGATCAGCCGGAGCGCCGCCAGGCAAAGCACCAGCGTCAGCGGAATCCACAGCAGCAGATGCAGCCAGAGCGGCGGATTGAGCGTCACCTCCATCCACAACGCCAGGCCGACGACGATAAAGCCGATGATCAGGATAACGAACACCGCCGGCCCGTCGCCGGCATCGGCGAAGGAATAATCGAGGCCGCAATTGGAGCAGCGATCATCGACCGTGAGGAACCCGGAGAACAGCTTGCCCTCGCCACAGCGGGGGCAGCGGCCATGCAAGCCGGCCGAGATCGGATCGATTGGTGGCCAGATCGCCTTGTCGTCGCTCATGAGGTCCATCCTAGGAGCATTTGCCGCAAAAGATAAGGCGGCCACGTCGCCGCAGCCGCCTTGTCGATTTCCTCAGCTCGATCTCAGTGCGGTTCGATCATCGCGCCGTTCGATGCCCAGACGTAGATCGAGGCAAACAGGAACAGCCACACCACGTCGACGAAGTGCCAATACCAGGCGGCGGCCTCGAAGCCGAAATGCTGCTTGGGCGTGAAGTCGCCCTTCATGGCGCGGATCAGGCAGACCAACAGGAAGATCGTGCCGATGATGACGTGGAAACCATGGAAGCCGGTCGCCATGAAGAAGGTGGCGCCGTAGATCGAATCCCTGAAGCCGAACGGCGCGTGCATGTACTCGTAGGCCTGCACCATGGTGAACAGCATGCCGAGGCCGACGGTCAGCACCAAGCCATTGATCAGGCCCTTGCGGTCGCCGTGGATGAGCGAGTGGTGCGCCCAGGTCACCGTGGTACCTGACAGAAGCAGGATGACGGTGTTGTAGAGCGGCAGATGGAAAGGGTCGAGAACTTCGAGGCCCTTGGGTGGCCAGACGCCGCCGGTGAAGGCGGTACGGGCGTATTGATGGACCTCGCCCGGAAACAGGCTGGCGTCGAAGAAGGCCCAGAACCAGGCGACGAAGAACATCACCTCGGAGGCGATGAACATGATCATGCCGTAGCGCAGATGCAGCGACACGACACGGGTGTGGTGTCCCTCATGCGCTTCCTTGATCGTATCCGACCACCAGGCGAACATCGTGTAGATGACGATCAGCAGGCCGATGAAGAACAGCCATGGATTGGCGACATTGAAACCGAAGATCGGGAAATCGCCGCCCTTGAGGTATTGCATGTAACAGACGCCGCCGAACGCGGTCACCAGCGCCCCGACGGAGCCCAGGAAAGGCCACGGGCTCGGGTCGACAAGGTGGTAGTCATGTTGTGGTTTTGCGTGTGCGTCTGCCATATCAACCCCCGAGGCTTGCTTCGGTATCTGAAATCTTGTTGCGGCGGCCGTCGGCCGGCACCGATGATGCGACCGGCTTGGTCTTGTCGACCGGGAACATCGTGTAGGACAGGGTAATCGTCGTCAGATCCTTCAATTCCGGCGCGTTGACGATGTCGGGATCGACATAGAAGACGACCGGCATGTCCAGTGTCTCGCCCGGCTTCAGCGTCGTGTCGGTGAAGCAGAAACACTCGACCTTGTTGAAGTAAGGTCCGGCCAGTTCCGGCTGCACGTTGAAGGTGGCGCGTCCAGTGATGGGACGGTTGAATTTGTTGGTCGCGCTGAAATGCGCCTCGGCGGTTTCGCCGATCTTGATGGTGATCGAGCGGGCGACCGGCTGGAATTGCCAGGGAACGCCGGCGGTGTTGGCGTCGAAGCGGATGGTGATGTCGCGATCGAGCACCCGATCGGCATATTGCTGGGTCGCCCGTTTGACGGTGCCGCCGTAGCCTGTCGCCTGGCAGAACATCGCATAGAGTGGTACCGCGGCGTAGGCCATGCCGATCATGCCGCCGAAAAACGCGATGCAGACGCCAGCGACGACGCGGTTCGTGTTTTTCTTCGTAGGATCGGTGACTGTTTGCCTGGTCATTGTGAGCTCACATCGAGCCGGGGAAACTGTGACCAAATTTCACGATGGTCGCGACGTAGAATATGACGACCAGCGCCGCCAGCGCGAAACCGATTGCGGCCGAGCGATTGCGGCGGGCCTTCTGCTGACGTTCGGTCAGCGTGACCAGTTCAAGCTTCTTTTCGGCCATGCTCATGCTCCACCAATGGTCAGCGCGCGCGAGACGACACAATCGCCAAGGTAGGCGGCGAAGATGGCGAAGAGATAGAGCAGCGAATAGCCGAACAAGGCCTTGGCCGGCTTCATCGCCCGGTCGTCATCGGCCATTTGCAGCACCTTCCACGCATACCAGACGAAGCCGGCGCCGAGCAGCAATGCAAGGATGCCATAGACCGGCGTGGTGAACCCGAGAACCCAGGGCAGCACGCCAACCGGCGCGAGGACCAGCGCATAGGCAAAGATCTGGCGTCTGGTCGAGGCCTGGCCGGCGACATTCGGCATCATCGGAATGCCTGCCTTGGCGTAGTCCTCCGACTTGAAGAGCGCGAGCGCCCAGAAATGCGGTGGCGTCCACAGGAAAATGATCAGGAACAGCACCAAGCTTTCGAGGCTCACCGATCCGGTTACCGCCGCCCAGCCTATGACCGGCGGAATGGCACCGGCAGCCCCGCCGATGACGATGTTCTGCGGCGTCCAGCGCTTCAGCCACATCGTATAGATGACGGCATAGAAAAAGATCGTGAAGGCCAGAAGCGATGCTGCCAACCAGTTGACCAGCACGCCGAGCGTCATCACCGACAGAACCGACAGCACCAGCCCGAAACTCAATGCCTCGCCTGGCCGGATGCGGCCGGCCGGCACGGGACGGCCGGCGGTGCGCGTCATCACCGCATCGATGTCTGCGTCATACCACATGTTGAGCGCACCGGAGGCGCCGGCGCCGATGGCAATAGCCAGGATCGCGATCACCGCCAGCAGCGGATTGATGGTCACCGGGGCGGCGACCATGCCGACAAACGCAGTGAACACCACCAGCGACATGACGCGCGGCTTCAGCAGGGCGAAGAAATCGCCCGCCGTCGCTTCCGACATGCGGAAGCCTGGCTCGTCAATCAGTCTGTCTTCGGCAAGGGCCATGCGTACTTAAAGTCCATCATTCCGTTGGCCAAAACCGCCGGCCGGCCGGCGGTTCCGTATTAAAGGAGGCAACCGCCTACTTGATCTTCGGCAACTGTTCCCACTGATGGAACGGCGGCGGCGAAGGCAGCTGCCATTCCAGCGTGGTCGCACCCTCGCCCCAAGGATTGGCGCCGGCGACCCGCTTCTTCTGGAACGCCTCGAAGACGCCGAACAGGAAGATGACGACGCCGACAGCCGAGATGTACGAGCCGTAGGACGACACCATATTCCAGCCGGCGAAGGCATCGGGATAGTCGATATAACGACGCGGCATACCGGAAAGCCCGAGGAAGTGCTGCGGGAAAAAGACCAGGTTGACGCCGACGAAAGTGACCCAGAAGTGAGTGTTCGCGATCACGGGCGAGTACATGTAGCCGGTCATTTTCGGGAACCAGTAGTACCAGCCGGCGAAGATCGCGAAGACCGCGCCCAGCGACAGCACGTAGTGGAAGTGCGCGACCACGAAATAGGTGTCGTGCAGCGGGCGGTCGAGGCCGGCATTGGCCAGCTGCACGCCGGTGACGCCGCCAACAGTGAACAGGAAGATGAAGCCGATCGCCCACAGCATTGGGGTCTTGAGCGAAATCGACCCGCCCCACATAGTGGCGATCCACGAGAAGATCTTCACACCCGTCGGCACCGCGATGACCATGGTGGCAAAGACGAAATAGCGCTGGGTGTCGAGCGACAGGCCCGTCGTGTACATGTGGTGGGCCCAGACGATGAAGCCCACCGCGCCGATGGCAACCATCGCATAGGCCATGCCGAGATAGCCAAACACCGGCTTCCTCGAAAAGGTCGAGATGATATGGCTGATGATACCGAAACCCGGCAGGATCAGAATGTAGACCTCCGGATGGCCGAAGAACCAGAACAGGTGCTGGAACAGGATCGGATCGCCGCCGCCGTCCGGGGCGAAGAAGGTGGTGCCGAAATTGCGGTCGGTCAACAGCATCGTGATGCCGCCGGCCAGCACCGGCAACGACAGCAGCAGCAGGAAGGCGGTAATCAGCACCGACCAGGCGAACAGCGGCATCTTGTGCATTGTCATGCCGGGCGCGCGCATGTTGAAGATGGTGGTGATGAAGTTGATGGCGCCAAGAATCGAGGAGGCGCCGGCGATGTGGATTGACAGGATCGCCAGATCCATGGCTGGTCCGGGCTGGCCGGATGTCGACAGCGGCGGATAAAGCGTCCAGCCGCCGCCGACGCCGTAAGCGCCGGGCGCACTCGGAACGAAGGCCGAGAAAATCAGCAGGATGAAAGCCGGCGGCAGCAGCCAGAACGAGACGTTGTTCATGCGCGGGAAGGCCATATCCGGCGCGCCGATCATGATCGGCACCATCCAGTTGGCAAAGCCGCCGATCAGCGCCGGCATCACCATGAAGAAGATCATGATCAGCGCATGCGCGGTGGTGAAAGCATTGTACATGCTCTTGCCCCCGTCGATGGCGGCGTCGCCGTTCATGCCGTAGACCATCTGCGCCAGGCCAGTGAAGATCTGGATGCCCGGCTCCTGCAATTCCATGCGCATGACGACCGACAAGGCGCCACCGATGCAGCCCGCCATGATCGCGAAGATCAGATAAAGCGTGCCAATGTCCTTGTGGTTGGTCGAATACACCCACCGGACCCAGCCATGATACGGCTTGTGGTCGTGGTCGTCGTGAGCTGCAGCGTGCGCCATGGTCGGCTCCGTTCCCTGAATCTTTTCTGGTCGCGGCATCAATTGCCGGCGGCCGCTACCTTGTTCGTGCCATCGACCTCGGCCATCAGCGCCTTGTTGGCGCCGGGAAGGTCGGTCTTGGCTGCCGCCAGCCAGGTCTTGTATTGTGCATCGGAGACGACGCGAATGGCGATCGGCATGAAGGCGTGGTCCTTGCCGCAGAGTTCCGAGCACTGGCCGTAATAGAGGCCTTCCTTGTCCGCCTTGAACCAGACCTCGTTGATGCGGCCCGGCACCGCATCGGTCTTGATGCCGAAGGACGGCATGGCAAAGGCGTGAATGACGTCGGTCGCCGTCACCAGCACCCGGGTCATGGTGCTGACCGGCACCACCATCTCATTGTCGACGGCGAGCAGGCGCGGATACGCGGCGCGATCTTCCTTGCCGGCAGCAGCCCTGTCGGCATCCTGAAGGATCGCGGAATTAAAGGAAAGCGTGTTGTCGACCTGGTATTCGTAGTCCCAGTTCCACTGATTGCCGGTCGCCTTGACGGTCAGCTTGGCTTCTTCCGGCGGCGTGTATTGCGCGGTCAGCAGCTGGAACGAGGGAATGGCGAGACAGAGCAGGATGACCACGGGACCGACAGTCCAGATGACCTCGATCAGCGTGTTGTGGCTGGTGCGCGACGGCGTCGGGTTGACGCTCGCCCGGAACCGCAAAATGCAATAGGCAATCAGGAAAAGCACCAAGGCGGTGATCACAATGATGAACGCGAACGAGTAGTTCCCGAACCACTCGATCTGCCTCATAATGTCGGTCGCCGGAGGCTGAAAACTGGTTTCCCAAGGTTGGGGCTGGGCTGCATGAGCGGATGCAGCGGCAAACAACGTGGCGGCGGCACTAGCTACGATTTTGGCGGTTGCCAGGAATTTTCTCATCGCCCTCGTCATCTCCCAGTTCCTCGCGATCGGACCGCAAGAATGTCGAACAATGCCGGGACGGGAATCCCGGACAATTCAAGGCTGGTTCAAACCATACTCTATTTGCCTCCGCAAGAAAGGAGCGCCGGAACCCGTGCGGCATTTTTGCGCGCAAGCGCGGCGCTGGCTTCGTGCGGTGACGGCTCGCCGCGAATCACCAGAGCGGCATCCGGGTAGAATGAGCTGCGCGGCGCGCGGAACCGTCGCAATTAGGGCGAAATTGGCACGGAAAAGCGCATTGTTGCCTGTGTCGGGGCGGATCGCCGGGGTCTCGTCCTTTACTTGGGTTTAGTGCGGCTTAAAGTGCCGTGATTCGCAATGGAGCCGTCATGAACCCTTGGCTTTCGAGAACCTTGGCGAAGGTCATCTTTGTTGCCGCCGCAATAGCCTTGTCCGGCGCCGGCCTGGCCAATGCCGCGCAGCCAAGCGGCACGGTGAAGTCAACGCATGGGGCGTGGTCGATCATCTGCGATACGCCCGCCGGTGCTACATCCGAACAATGCGTGATGATGCAGAACGTCGTCGCCGAGGACCGTCCGGAAATGGGTCTTTCCGTTGTCGTGCTGCGCACAGCCGACAACAAGGCCGAAATCCTGCGTGTGCTGGCGCCGCTCGGCGTGCTGTTGCCCAACGGCCTCGGCCTCAATGTCGACGGCAAGGATATCGGCCGCGCGTATTTCGTGCGCTGTTTCCAGGACGGCTGCTATGCCGAGGTCATCCTGGAAAAGCCGCTGCTCGACACGCTGAAGACCGGTACGTCCGCCACCTTCATCGTCTTCCAGACGCCGGAAGAGGGGATCGGCATTCCCGTCGACCTCAAGGGTTTCGCCGACGGCTTCGCCGCCCTGCCTTGAGACCGGGTCTTGTAGCACGATCCAGTGATGATCCAGTGATGTTGACCGGCCGGGTCACGGCAAATCTCATTTCAGATTGTCTGTGCGGGCCTTCGCGCCTACATCGTGGGAAACAATCCTCCTGCGAATGGACCTGCCATGAACAGCCTGATCGGCCAATTTGACATTTCCGACGATCGCATCAAGCAAATCGTTGCCGAGACTATTAACGGCGCCGACGACGGCGAACTGTTTCTCGAATATAGCGAAAGCGAATCGCTGATGTTCGACAATGGCAAGCTGAAGACCGCGAATTTCAACACCGACCAGGGTTTCGGCCTGCGCGCCGTCGCCGGCGAAGCCAGCGGCTACGCCCATTCCAGCGATCTCTCCGAAGCCTCGCTGCTGCGCGCCGCCGATGCCGTTTCGACGGTGAAGAGCGGCTATTCCGGCACGCTTGCCGCAGCGCCTGCCCGCACCAACCGCCATCTCTACAGCGACGGAAACCCTATCCCCTCGCCTTCCTTCGAGGCCAAGGCCAAGCTGCTTCAGGAAATCGATGCATGGCTGCGGGCCGAGGATCCGCGCGTCAGGCAGGTGACGGCGTCGCTCGCCGCCTCCTGGCAGCATGTCGAGATCGTGCGCGCCGACGGCCAGATGGTGCGCGACATCCGTCCGCTGGTCAGGATCAACGTGTCGGTGGTGGTCGGCGACGGCGACCGCCAGGAGAGCGGCTCCTACGGCATGGGAGGCCGCAAGGATTTTGGTGAATTCCTGATCGAGGACAGCTGGCGGCACGCGGCCAAGGAGGCATTGCGGCAAGCGCTGGTCAATCTCGAAGCGGTTCCAGCACCTGCCGGCACTTTCGACATCGTGCTGTCGAGCGGCTGGCCGGGCGTCATGTTGCACGAGGCCGTCGGCCACGGGCTGGAAGGCGATTTCAACCGCAAGAAGACGTCGGCCTTCGCCGGCCTGCTTGGCCAGCAGGTGGCGGCGAAAGGCGTCACCGTCGTTGACGACGGCACCCTGCCCGAGCGGCGTGGTTCGCTTACCGTCGACGATGAGGGCACGCCATCGGCCCATAACGTGCTGATCGACGATGGCAAGCTGGTCGGCTACATGCAGGACCGCCAGAACGCCCGGCTGATGGGCATGAAAGCCACCGGCAACGGGCGACGCCAAGGTTACGCGCACGAGCCTATGCCGCGCATGACAAACACCTACATGACAGGAGGCGACATGGAGCCGGACGAGATCATCGCCTCAGTCAAGAACGGCATCTATGCCGTGTCGTTCGGTGGCGGCCAGGTCGACATCACTTCGGGCAAGTTCGTGTTCGGCTGCACCGAAGCCTACATGATCGAGAACGGCAAGGTGACGCAACCGATCAAGGGCGCCATGCTGATCGGCAACGGGCCGGATGCCATGCATCGGGTTTCGATGGTCGGCAACGATATGAAGCTCGACACCGGCATCGGCATGTGCGGCAAGGCCGGACAGGGCGTGCCGGTCGGCGTCGGCCAGCCGCATCTCAGGATGAACCAGATGACAGTCGGCGGCACCAGGGTTTGATGGAGTTGACGCCGAATTATCGCCGCTCCGGAACAACCAATCCCCGCCGCCCACTGCCTTGTCATCGCTTTAAGTAGGAGTAGCTTGCGCCTTGAATTTGCCGAGAGCTTCGACTATCTTACATTCGTCTTACACCTAAGGACGTGCCGAGATGGCTGCCGCAGAGAAGCTCGTAACTACGGTCTCGACCAAGGGACAGGTCATCCTGCCCAGCGCGATCCGGAAACGGAGGGAATGGCATGCCGGCACACGCCTTCTGGTCGAGGATACCCCGGAGGGCGTGCTACTGAAGCCTGCGCCAGTCTTCGCCGAGACGCGGCCAGAGGACGTGTTTGGATCGCTGCGCTATAGCGGCAGGCCGAAGACGTTGGAAGAAATGGACGCGGGCGTGCTCGCCGAAGCGCGGCGGCGCCATGCTCGCAATTGATACCAACCTGATCGTCCGCTACCTGACGGGCGATCACCCGTCGCAGTCTTCCCGCGCCCGGGCGCTGATCGATAGCCAGCCGGTCTTTGTCGCCGTCACGGTGATGCTGGAAGTCGAATGGGTGTTGCGCAGCGCCTACGGTTTTGCGCCGCTTGAAATCGCCCGTACGCTACGGGTGTTTAGCGGGCTTCCCACGGTAGAGGTGGAAGACGGGGCGGTCGTGTCGTCCGCGCTCGACCTCTCGGAACAGGGGTTGGATTTCGCTGACGCGCTGCATCTGGGCAAGTCCGCTCACTGCGCTGGCTTCGCGACTTTTGACCGCAAGTTCGTCAGGGCCGCGAAGGCGGCCGGATACGAACGCGTGCAAGAAGCATAGCAGCTCACAGCGGCCCAGCGCGGCACAAAAGCGCGCCACAGGGTCAGCCTGGTTTCAGGCATAGATGCCGGAGCGGACTGCCTCCAGATAGGCAAGCACCTTGTCCGTCTTGCCTTCGCGAACCAGATCGTAGGCGGTCTTTCCGGCCCAACCGGGGATCGGCTGATGCTTGAACCAGATCGCCGCACGATGTTCATCACCGGCCATCTCGCCGGCCATCGCCAGGATACGGACGATGGGACTCAATGCGGCGTCGACCTTGCGCGCACCGGACTTGGCGGCAAGCGTGTTGCGCGCGAGACCGGTCAGCCCCGCCAGTTCTGTCATATTAACCCCTAGCAGTTCAGCGACCCGCCTTGGCGAGAGAAACGCGCCCGCTCCTCGCCGAAGCGCCATGCCGAAATTTCGAAGGCTGCGGTGCTCATGGCAATTCCCTAGCACAGTCTGAACGACGTGCGTTCAAAATGTGCTTTTTTGGTGCGCGTTTCAGGCCCTGGCTGCTAGCGCCTTCGTCTCGGCTTCTCCAACAGCGCCACGACCTCGACATGCGGCGACCACAGGAACTGGTCGATCGGCGTCACGCTCTTCAGGGCGTAGCCGCCGTCCATGAGGATGCGTAGGTCCCGCGCCAGCGTTACCGGATTGCAAGACACCGCGGCGACGAGCGGCACGTCGGAGCGCGCGATCTGCTTCGACTGGTCCTCGGCGCCGGCGCGAGGCGGGTCGAAGACAACGCCGTCAAAGGCATTCAACTCCTTGAATGTCAGCGGCCTCCGGAACAGGTCGCGACGTTCGCCGGTCACCCGCTTCAGGCCGCTGGCGAAACGGAATGCCCGGTCGAGCGCCGCGAGTGCTGCCGCATCGCCTTCCACCGCATGAACCTCCGATCTTGCGGCTAGGCGCAGCGCGAAGCTGCCGCAGCCGGCGAAGAGATCGGCGACCTTTTTGGCGCGCGCGAAATGCTGGACGACAATGTTGGCCATCGCCTGTTCGGCAGCCTCGGTCGCCTGCAGGAAAGCGCCCGGAGGCACTGCGACGGCGACGCCACCAAACAGGACGACCGGTTTGTTTGGTTCGATAATGACTTCGCCGTCGACCGACAGCCTGGCTAGCCGCTCGGCGATGACGAAGTTGGAAGCGACGCGGCGCTGGTTCTCGCCGAGCTTGCCGGAATCGTGAACCGCGACATCGAGGCCGGAACCGGTCACCGTCACCGCCATGTGGAACGATTTGGTCGTGGTGCAGATCAGTCCGGCAAGCATCCTCAAACGGTCGAGCGCAGCGACGATCTGCGGCGCCGAGATCGGGCATTCCTCGATCGAGATGATCTCGGATGACAGCGCGCGAACGAAGCCGAACTGCATTCCCGCCTCGCTCCGCCGGGCGGTGAAGACGACACGGCGGCGTGTGTGCGGCGCGCACGGCACCAGCGCCCCGACATCGCAAGCGATGCCCTTGCTCTTCAGCGCATGCACGACCTTTTCGCGCTTCCACCGGTGATAGGCTTCAGTCTCGAGATGCTGGACGGCGCAGCCGCCGCACGCGCCGAAATGCCGGCACGGCGGATCGACCCGCAACGGCGAAGCCTCAAGGACCGACATCAAGGTGGCGCGATCTTTCTCCCGCGCGGCGGTGACGACCTCTCCCGACAGCGCGAACGGAATGAAAACCTCGCCGGTTTCCGTCTCGGCGATGCCGTCGCCCTGCGAGCCCAACCTTGCGATCGTGAAACGGGTGCTCATCGCCTCTGGGTCTCGACGTCCTTGATGCCGCCGAGCAGGAACTCGCGGTTGCCGTCGCCGCCCTCTATCGGTGACAGATGAAGCCCCAGCGAGCGCCAGCCGGGAATGGCATCGAGCCAGTCCTGCATCAGGCCGGCAATGCGCGCCGCATCATAGGGGTCCTTCAGCAGGCCGCCCTTGCCGATCGCCTCGCGGCCGGCCTCGAATTGCGGCTTGACCAGAAACACAGCTTTTGCGCCATTCCTGGCCAAGGCAAGCGCCGGCGGCAGCGCCAGTTTCAGCGATATGAAGCTGACATCCGAGACGATGAAATCCGGCACACGGCCGCCGAGATCGGCGGCCGATAGTTCGCGCGCATTCAGGCCTTCAATTACCGTCACGCGCGGATCGCCGGCAATGTCGGAGTGCATCTGGCCGTGCCCGACATCGATCGCCGTGACATGCGCCGCGCCGCGTTCGAGCAGCACCTGCGTAAAGCCGCCGGTCGAGGCGCCGACATCGAGCGCTTCGTTGCCGGTGGGGTCGAGGGCGAAATGGTCGAGACCAGCCTTCAGCTTCAGTGCAGCGCGCGACACGTAACCTTGCGCCGGATCGTCAACGACGATGTTGCACTCAGGCAGAACGGCCTGGCCCGGCTTGAGGGCGACGATGCCATCGACCGTCACGGTGCCGCGCTCGACCGCGTCGCGGGCACGCGAGCGGCTGGCAAACAGGCCGCGCTGGACGAGCAATTCGTCGAGCCGCTGGCGTATGCTGGCTGGCGGAAGGGAAGTCATCGGCCTTCATGGCGAAAGCCAACGATGATGGCAAGGAATTTGGCGATCAGACAAGGCATAGTTGGAAAGGCGGTGAGCGCATCAAGCCGCTGCGCTGTTTGTCGAGCCTCGCACGAGACCCGACGCAATGCTAAGAAAGAGATGCCGTTTAGCCGTCGAAACGTGGAGGAGGAACATGCTGACGGGAACCTGCCACTGCGGCGCAGCCCACTGGACCCTGGAGGGCGATCCCGGTTCGATCACTGCCTGCAATTGCACACTTTGCCGTCGCTACGGCACGCTCTGGGCTTACGACTATGTCGACGAACGCATCCGCCTTGCCGGGCCCGTAAGCGCCTATCGGCGCGTCGGAAAGGCTCATCCTTCGCTTGAGATTCTCTTCTGCCCAACCTGCGCTTGCGTCCTGGCCTGGCGCGGTTTGCATCCCGAGGCGGCTGGGCGCTACCGCATCGCCGTCAATGTGAGGCTTGCGCCGCCCGAGGCCGTCGCCGATCTCCCGATCGACCATTTCGAGGGTCTCGATACATTCGAGGATTTGCCGAGAGATGGTCGCTGTGTGCGGGACATGTGGTTCTAGTTTCTAGAGTCTCTTCGGGATCATGCTTTAGAATATGGTCCGCGAAACCCGCCGTTCGACGGCCGGCGTCAGACCGTCGCTGCTGTCGCCGGACACCTGTGTGCGCGCCGGTCAGCGGAACTGGACGCCTTCGGCAAGGTATCGGGCACGACGGCGAATTGCGGCGCCTGCTTGTAGGAGAAGCCGCCACGGATTTCGCCGATCTTGCCGGCGACGACGCCCATCACCGCCTCTTCGAGTTTGCGGTCGTAGCGCGTTTCGGCTGTAGCCGACAAGACGAAGATGGCCGCAAGCGCGATGCCGCCCAAAAGCGATCTCATTGGTCTGCTTTCCCCTGCCTGTTGCCTTCTAGCAGGGCAGCGTTGAAGAACGGCCAAAGGACACGGTAAGCAAATCGCCAAACGGCAGCGTAAACAGCATGTTACGATTGTTCGCCGGTAATTTGATTCAAGCGTTTGAGATATTGATTCAGACTAGCATCTTGCAGCCAAGTTGAATCGCGTCGGCGTCGCGGGAATGCGTCTAAAAGCTAGGCGCGCTGGGCCTGCGCGGTATGCCCCAGCGCCACGAACACGGTGCGCACGATGCCGGCGCTGTCCAGCCCGGCATCGGCATACATCTTTTCCGGCTTGGCATGGTCGACAAATGTATCGGGCAGCACCAGCGGGCGCACCTTCAGGCCGCTCTCCAGCAGCCCTTCATGGGCCAGGAACTGCAGCACATGGCTGGCGAAGCCGCCGACCGCGCCCTCTTCCACCGTCACCAGTATCTCGTGTGAACGGGCCAGCCGCCGGATCAGGTCCTCGTCGAGCGGCTTGGCAAAACGGGCATCGGCGACCGTGGTCGAAAGCCCGGCCGCGCCAAGCTCCTCGGCCGCGGCCAGGCAATCCTGCAGCCTGGTGCCGAAGGAAAGCAGCGCAACCTTGGTGCCTTCCCTGACGATCCGGCCCTTGCCGATCTCCAATACCGAGCCGCGTTGCGGCATCTCGACACCAACGCCGTTACCGCGCGGGTAGCGGAAGGCGATCGGGCCGTCATCGTAGCTTGCGGCGGTGCGTACCATGTGGCGCAGCTCGGCCTCATCGGCCGCGGCCATGACGACGAAACCGGGCAGCGTCGCCAGGAAGGTCGTGTCGAAGGCGCCGCAATGGGTGGCACCATCGGCGCCGACGAAGCCGGCGCGATCGATCGGAAAGCGCACCGGCAATTTCTGGATCGCCACGTCGTGGACGACCTGGTCGTAGGCGCGCTGCAGGAAGGTCGAGTAGATCGCCGCGAAAGGCTTGAAGCCTTCCGTGGCAAGGCCGGCGGCGAAGGTCACCGCATGTTGCTCGGCGATGCCGACATCGAAGGTCCTCGCCGGAAACGCTTCGCCGAACAGATCAAGCCCGGTGCCGTTCGGCATGGCGGCGGTGATGGCGACGATGCGGTCGTCCTCTCGGGCCTCCTGGATCAGGCTTTCGGCAAACACCTTGGTGTAGCTCGGCGCATTGGCGGGCGCCTTGGCCTGGGCGCCGGTGATGACGTCGAATTTGTTGACGCCATGATATTTGTCGGCCGCCGCCTCGGCCGGGGCGTAGCCCTTGCCCTTCTGGGTCACGACATGGATCAGCACCGGGCCGTCGGCATTGTCGCGGACGTTCTTCAGCACCGGGATCAGGTGCTCGAGGTTGTGACCGTCGATCGGGCCGATGTGGTAGAACCCCATTTCCTCGAACAACGTGCCGCCGGTGACGTAACCGCGCGCATGCTCGACCGCTCGCTTGATGGCGCGATCGGCGCGCTCGCCGAGATACGACGTCAGCTTCTTGCCGAAATCGCGCAAGCCTAGATAGGTCTTGCCCGACGCCAGACGGGCCAGATAGGCGCTCATTGCGCCGGTCGGCGGAGCGATCGACATATCGTTGTCGTTCAAGATGACGATCAGCCGGGCATCGAGTGCGCCGGCATTGTTCATCGCCTCATAGGCCATGCCGGCCGACATGGCGCCGTCGCCGATGACGGCAATGACATTGTTGCGGCCATCGGACAGATCGCGCGCCATCGCCATGCCGAGGCCGGCTGAAATCGAGGTCGAGGAGTGGGCTGCGCCGAACGGATCGTATTCGCTCTCGACGCGACGCGTGAAGCCGGACAGGCCGCCCTCCTGCCGCAGCGTGCGGATGCGGTCGCGGCGGCCGGTCAGGATCTTGTGCGGATAAGCCTGGTGGCCGACGTCCCAGATCAGCCGGTCGTCCGGCGTGTTGAAGACGTAATGCAGCGCGACAGTCAGTTCAACGACGCCGAGGCCGGCGCCGAGATGGCCCCCGGTGTGGGAAACGACGTCGATCAGTTCGGCGCGAAGCTCTGACGCCAGCTGCGGCAGGTCGCCTTCGGCAAGCGTGCGCAAATCGGCTGGGACGCGGACCTTGTCGAGAAGCGGCGTATCGGGCTTTGCGTTCACTGTTTGCGAGCCTGGTCAGATTTTCTGTTCATCGTGAAATATGCCGCTGGCCGGCGAATGTAAATGTGGCGGTAACGCGCATCAGCTTTCGGGCAGCGGGATGAACTCTTGCTCGTCTCCAGGAACGATATCGAAGCGGCCCGTCTTCCATTCTTCTTTCGCCTGCTCGATGCGTTCCTTTGAGGACGATACGAAATTCCACCAGATATAACGTTTCGAACCGAGCGAAGCGCCGCCAAACAGCATGAAATGGGCGCCGCGTTCCGATGAGACAACGATTTCATCACCGGGCCGGAAAACCAGCAGCCGCTCGGCCGGGAAGCGGTCACCGGATATCGAAACCTCGCCTTCCAGCGTATAGATGGCGCGCTCCTCGGCATCGGCCGGGATTTTCACGCTGGCACCCGGCGCCAGCCTGAGATCGGCATAAAGCGTGTCCGAAGCGGTGGCGACCGGGGAGCGCAGTCCGGAAAACGCACCGATGATCACACGGCCGCTAACCCCCTCCGCATCGATTTCGGGCAGGCGCAGGGCCGCGGTGTTTTCGAAGACCGGCGCGACTTCTTCCTTGCCGTCCGGCAGCGCCAGCCATGTCTGCAGGCCGGAAACCGACATCGGCGCGCCGCGCAGTTCTTCCGGCGTGCGCTCCGAATGGACGATGCCACGGCCGGCGGTCATCAAATTCACGTCCCCGGGCTGGATTACCATCTCGGTGCCGAGCGAATCGCGGTGCCTGATCTTGCCATCGAACAGGTAAGTCACCGTAGACAGGCCGATATGTGGGTGCGGACGCACGTCGAGCGCCTGGCCCGCTCGCAGTACGGCTGGACCCATGCGGTCGAAGAAGATGAAGGGTCCGACCAGCCGGCGCCTGGCCGTCGGCAAGGCGCGGCGAACCTGAAATCCGCCGATGTCCTTGGCGTTCGGAATGACCATCAGCTCGATC
Organism: Mesorhizobium sp. M0408; assembly: GCF_040321495.1. Lineage (NCBI taxonomy): Bacteria > Pseudomonadati > Pseudomonadota > Alphaproteobacteria > Hyphomicrobiales > Phyllobacteriaceae > Mesorhizobium > Mesorhizobium sp. M0408. Next base: position 313,224 of record NZ_JAMYRO010000002.1, read on the forward strand.
TGATCGCTGGCGAAGGCATCGCCCATCTGCGGATCGTTTCCGGGAAAGAAGCTCACGCGGTCTCCTCAGGCGAAGCGAAGTACGGATTTGGCCTTCGCCTTGGCCGCCACCTCTTCGCGATTGCGCGGATGCTGCGTCGTCTCGAGGCTGTCGAGCAATTCGCGCGCCGAGGCGGCAATGGCCTCGACGGCATGGTCGAACGCATGCTGGTTCTGTTTCGACGGCCGCGTCGTTCCGCTCAGCTTGCGGACGAACTGAAGCGCGGCATCGCGGACCTCGTCATTGGTTGCCGGCGGATCGAAATTGAACAGGGTTTTGATGTTTCTGCACATCGTTCGCAATCTCCTCTCGTCCTGGAGCCGTTTCAAACGGGATGAGTTTTACCCTCAATCGTGATGATGTCCAAAGCCGGTAAGCAAAATTGTCGTTCGAGGCCGCGCCTCAATCCGCGTCCAACGGCTCTGTCCCCACCGGCTTGCCGTCACGCGACAGCCTGATTTTCTCGACCTTGTCCTCGGCCGCCTTCAGCAGCCGGTCGCAATGCGCCTTCAGCGCCTCGCCGCGCTCGTAGATGCGGATCGACTGGTCGAGCGGAACGTCGCCGCGCTCCAGATCGTCGACGATCCTCTCCAGCGCCTCGAGCGCCTGCTCGAAGCTCATCGCCTTGACATCCTCGTTAGTCTCACCAGCCATCATCTATCCCTTCATCAGCCGCCCGACATGGGCGGCGACTGAAAATGCCAATCCCTGCAGATCGTAGCCGCCCTCGAGCACGCTGACGAGCCGGTTGCGGCTACGGCGCCCGGCTCGTTCGAGCAACTGGCCGGTCGCCCAGTCGAAATCATCCTCGGTCAGGTTGATCTCGGCCAGCGGATCGCGGTGGTGGGCATCGAAACCGGCGGAGATGATGATGAGGTCGGGCGCAAAATTGTCGAGCGCCGGCAGGATGCGTGACAGAAAGGCGTCGCGGAAACTATCGCTGCCGCTCTGCGGCGCCAGCGGCGCGTTGACGATGTTGCCGGCGCCGGTTTCGCTCACGGCCCCGGTTCCCGGGTAAAGCGGCATCTGGTGTGTCGAGCAATAGAGCACCGATGGATCGTCCCAGAAAATGTCCTGCGTGCCGTTGCCGTGATGCACATCCCAGTCGACGACGGCGACGCGGTCGGCGCCATGGTTCTTCTGCGCGTAGCGTGCCGCGATCGCGGCGGTGTTGAACAGGCAAAAGCCCATGGAGGTGGTCTTTTCGGCATGATGGCCGGGCGGCCGTGCGGCGACGAAGACGTTTTCGGCACGGCCGGTGAAGACGTCGTCGACCGCGGCGTTGGCTGCGCCGATCGCGGTCACGGCCGCCTGCCAACTCTTCGGGCTGGCGGTGGTGTCGGCGTCGATACGGGCGATGCCGGTGTCCGGAATCGCTGCGCGGACACGTTCGACGAATTCGGGCGGATGCGCGTAGAGGATGGTTGCCTCGTCGCCTTCGGGCGCCTGGACGCGATCGAGCGCCGCGAAGGCCTCGTCGTCAAGCACACGCTCTATGGCGCGCAAACGGTCCGGCCGCTCCGGATGACCGGGCGGTGTTATGTGCTCGAGGAAAATCGGGTGGGTGTAAAGTCTCGTGACCATGCCCCGATATAGGCGCGCCTCGCCGCTTTGGCCATGTTTTCGCGCGCTGGTGAGGCGATGTTCAACAGGGTTTAGGCAACCGGCGTCGGCTGAGCCCACCGCGAGCCGCCTGGGATCGGCGAAAAGAATGGCCTCAGGCCGGTGATCGGTCAATCTGGGGCTGCTTCGCTGACGATCGATCAGGCTGAGGCAGCTTGCCGGTGCGATTGAGCAGCCCTTCCAGAAGAACCTTGAACGCCCTCACTGCCTTCTTCGATGTCGCTTCAGGATCGTTCGAATTTGCGATCCACTGCGCCGCATGCAACGAGGCGCCGCTGACCAGCCTTGCCGCGGCTTCGGGATCGACGGCGAGAATTGTCCCCCCGTCGCTCAGTCTTTGCAGGCTCTCTGTCATCGAGCGGATGCATGTGCTCTGGCTTGGCCATTGCGATGGATCGCCGAGCACCGCCGGCCCGTCGCGAAGCACAATACGCTGGATCTCCGGCTCCAGCGCCATCTCGATATAAGCGGTGCATTCGTCGACAAAGCCCTGCCAGAGATTGTCCGGCTTGGCCGAAACGACCTTCAGCCGGGCCGACATTTCGGCATCGATCTCGGCGATGACCGCCTGGAGAAGGCCCTTCTTGTCGCCGAAGTGATGATAGAGCGCGCCGCGCGTCAGCCCGGCCGATGCCGTGAAATCGTCCATCGAGGCTTCGGCATAGCCGAGCGTACCGAAGGCGTGGCGTGCCGCGGCAATCAGCTTGGCGCGGGTTTCGGCAATCATCTCCTTGCGTGGTCTGTGCATGCTCTGGCCCTATTAACATACGCTTCGTATGCCAATTGACATACGCCGCGTATGATCTATTTAAATTCATACGCCACGTATGTAATCGCCGAACCGGCCGTTGTCGAGGAGCCAGACCATGCAAAATCCCTATTCCCAGATCTTTCGCGCGCCCGGCGCCAAGGGCTTTGCCGCCGCCGGCTTCGCTGCCCGGCTGCCGATCGCCATGGCTCCGATCGGGATCGTCGCGATGCAGACCGATGGCGAATACTGGCTGGCCGGCGCCGTCTCCGCGACATATGCGCTGGCCAACGCTTTCGTCGCCCCGCAGGTATCACGGCTGGTGGACCGCCTCGGCCAGACGCGGATTGTGGTGCCGACCACTGTGATTTCCACGCTCGCTTTCGCGATCCTGATTGCGGCGGCCAATCAGCATTGGCCGATATGGACGCTATTCGTCTCGGCGCTGCTCGCCGCCGTCATGCCCAGCATCCCGGCAATGGTGCGCGCACGCTGGACCGAGATTTTTCGCAACCGCCCCGAGCTGAACACGGCGTTCGCCTTCGAGTCGGCGGCGGACGAACTGGTGTACATAGCCGGCGCATCGCTGTCGGTAGGGCTGAGCGTCGCGCTTTTCCCGGAAGCGGGAGTGCTCGCGAGCACATTGTTCCTCGCCTTCGGTTCGACGGCCTTCATCCTGCAGCGCTCGACCGAACCGCGAGCCCGACCGGTGGAACATGATTCAGGCGGCTCGGCAATCCGCCTGCGGCCGGTCCAGATCATCACCTTGGCCCTGATCTTCATCGGCGCGCCCTTCGCCACCACGGAGGTGAGCACGGTGGCGATCACCAAGGAGCTTGGCCAGCCAGGGGCCGCCAGCTTCGTCATCGGTGTCTACGCGCTCGGATCGTTCGTCGTCGGCATCATCATCGGCGCCCTGAACCTGAAACTGCCGCTGCAAATTCAGCTTGCCATCGCAATCGCCATCATTGCGCTTACCACGCTGCCGCTGCTCGTCGCCGACACAGTACCGCTGCTGGCACTGGCCGTCTTCGTCAGCGGCGTGGCGATTTCGCCGACCTTCATCACGGCATTCGGCCTGATCGAACGGCGCGTGCCCGAGGCGGTGCTGACCGAAGGCGTGACCTGGGTGATGACCGGCATCGGCATCGGCATGGCGCTCGGCTCGTTCGCCGCCGGCTGGGTGGTGGACGCTTTCGGCGCGCAGAACGGGTTCTGGGTATCGGTGGCATCGGGCACAATCGCGCTGGTCATCGTGCTCGCCGGCCAGCGCAGCCTTGCCGCGCCGAACTGCGAGATGGCTGCATGCGACGCAGCCGCGGTCGCTGCGGAATAGTTTCCGGTGCGTCCGGCCCCCCGGCGGGGCCGGACGCATACCAGCATCGTGAGAATGGCCTAAAGAATCTCGGTCTTGGCGATGTGGATGCCAAAACCTTCGAGGCCGACATAATGGCGCTCGCGCGAGGCGATCAGATTGATCGAGGAAATGCCGAGATCCTTGAGGATTTGCGCGCCGAGGCCGATCTCGCGCCATTCGTTCTCGCGCCGGCGCGCCTCTTCATGATCCTCGCGGTCGCCGGCAGCCGGCCGCTTGCGCTCCTGATGGGCGACGCCGACCGAGCCTTCGCGCAGATAGACGATGACGCCGCGCTGGCGCTCGCCCATCGCCTTCATGATGGCGTCCAGCCGGTGGCTGGTGCCGAAGACGTCGCTGACCACGTCCTCGGAATGAAGGCGCACCGGCACCTCGACGCCGTCGCGGATATCGCCAAAGACGACCGCCACGTGATGCATGGAATCCCAGGGCAGCGTGTAGGTGAAGACCTGCGCCTTGCCGCCGGGCGTCTCGATGTCCGAACAGGCGACGCGCTCGACCAGCGTTTCCTTGCGTTGCCGGTAGGCGATTAGGTCGGCAACCGAAATCTGCTTCAACCCGTGCTTTTCCGCGAAGGCCTGCACCTGCGGGCCACGCATGACAGTGCCGTCATCATTGACCAGCTCGGAAATGACGCCGACCGGCGGCAGGCCGGCGAGCTTGCAGAGGTCGACAGCGGCTTCGGTATGGCCCGAACGCATCAGCACGCCGCCTTCGCGCGCGATCAGCGGAAAGATGTGGCCGGGGCGGACGAAATCGGAGGCGCCGACATTGCCGTTGGCGAGATTGCGCACCGTCAGCGTGCGGTCGTCGGCCGAAATGCCGGTCGTGGTGCCGTGCTTGAAGTCGACGCTGACGGTAAAGGCAGTGGTGTGGGCGGAATCATTGTCGGCCACCATCGGCGACAGGTTGAGCCGCTTTGCTTCCTCGCGCGGCATCGGCGTGCAGACGATGCCCGACGTGTTGCGAACGATGAACGCCATCTTTTCCGGCGTGCAATGGACGGCGGCGACGATCAGGTCGCCCTCGTTCTCGCGTCCGTCATCGTCCATGACGACGACGATCTCGCCGCGCTCGAAGGCGCGCAGGGCTTCAACGATCTTCTTCTGGTCGTAAGGCATGGGTGCTCGCTTCGCTCGCAGGGAGTAGGGGAATAGGGCAGTACGGCAGTAGGGGAAAGCGAAAATGGCTGCCTGCCGGGCATTAACATAAACATACTGCCCTACTGCCCTACTGCCCTACTCCCCTACTCCCCTACCTGTCTGTCCCCGATGACGCAGATAATGATCCGCAATGGCGCAGGCAACCATCGCCTCGCCGATCGGCACGGCGCGGATGCCGACGCATGGATCGTGGCGGCCCTTGGTCATGATCTCGACGTCGTTGCCGTCCTTGTCGATCGACTTTCGCGGCGTCAGGATCGACGAGGTCGGCTTGACGGCGAAACGCGCGACGATCGCCTGGCCGGTCGAGATGCCGCCGAGGATGCCGCCGGCGTTGTTGGATAGGAAGACCGGCTTGCCGTCATTGCCCATGCGCATCTCATCGGCATTCTCCTCGCCGGTGATGCGGGCGGCCTCGAAACCGTTGCCGATCTCGACGCCCTTGACGGCGTTGATCGACATCAGGCCGGCGGCGATGTCCTGGTCGAGCTTGGCATAGATCGGCGCGCCAAGCCCCGCCGGAACGCCGTCGGCGACGATCTCGATGACCGCACCGACCGAGGAGCCCGCCTTGCGGATGCCGTCCAGATATTTGGTGAAGACGGCGACGGACGCCGGATCAGGCGTGAAGAACGGGTTTTCGGCGTCGCCGACGAAATTCCAGTTCCAATTGGCGCGATCGATCGATTTATCGCCCATCGACACCAGCGCGCCGCGCACCACCATGCCGGGCACGACCTTGCGGGCAAGCGCTCCGGCCGCCACCCGCGCCGCCGTCTCACGCGCCGAGGAGCGGCCGCCGCCGCGGTAATCGCGCAGGCCGTATTTGACCTCGTAAGTGTAGTCGGCATGGCCCGGCCGGAACTGGCGGGCGATGTCGCCATAGTCCTTGGAGCGCTGGTCGACGTTCTCGATCAGCATCGACACCGGCGTGCCGGTGGTGATCATCGTCTCGCCGTCCTCATCGAGGATGAAGCCGGACAGGACCTTGACCTCGTCAGGTTCGCGACGCTGCGTCACAAAACGTGACTGGCCGGGGCGGCGCTTGTCGAGTTCGGCCTGGATCTCGTCGCGGCTGAAGCGGATGCCTGGTGGACAGCCGTCGACGACGCAGCCCAGCGCCGGCCCATGGCTTTCGCCCCAGGTGGTGACGCGGAAAAGATGGCCGAACGTGTTGTGCGACATGGAACCAGCCCTGCCGGCGTCGAAGCCGGCTCAGCGCATGACCCCGAAAATCGGAGCGATTTTCGGAAAGGATCATGCACAAAATCAAAAGTGCTACAGCGTCCTTTGCGCGCCCAGGAGGACGCGCGGCGCTGTCGCCTGCCTTCTATTGGCGTTTTCCACAGTGGTCAAACTGTGATCCCGCGGATTTAGTTTTGACACATTCGATTGGTTTCTGCTCAGTTCTGTTCCGTTGGACCGAGCCGCTGTACCGGCAATGATTAAAGAGGACGATGATGCGTATCCTGATTGGCGCTGTTGCCGCCACGCTGTTGATTTCCACCGCCGCCTTCGCCGGCCAGACCGAAGGCCTGATCAAGAAGGTCGATAAGGATGCGCTGACGCTGACGCTGGACGACGGCAAGTCCTACAAGCTGAACGCCGAAACCGACCTCGATGCGCTGAAGCCAGGCATGGACATCGTCCTCGCCTACGACGTGACGAATGGCGAGAACGTCGTCACCGACATGGAACTGCCGGACACCGGATCGACGGAATAGGGCGCGTCGATATTCAGCTGAGGCCGGCCCGACCTGATCTCAACATAGGCTACGTCATCGGTCTCAAAGCCACTCCAGGCGCCGGCCGTCCAGCCTGAGCACGCGGTCCTGCGGCACTTCCATGCTGACCGCATCTTGTTCGGACATCCCCAGCACGAAGCGGAACAGCGCGCGCATGACGCCACCATGGGTCACGCAGACCGTCTGGCGATCGAGCGCGTCGAACCACGGCTTCACCCGTTCGAGCAGCATCTGGTAGCTTTCGGCGCCCTCGCCGGGCGGCTGGAAATTCCATTTATCGAGGCGGCGGCGCCTGGTCGAACCGGGATTGTTCGCCTCGAGTTCGGCAAAGGTGAAACCCTGCCAGTCGCCAAAGCTCAATTCCACGAGCAGCGGCTCGGTACGATAGGCGTGCGGATGGAGCTTCATCGCCGCGCGCAGGCGCTCCATCGTCTCGCGCGTGCGCCGCATCGGGCTGGCGACAAAGTCGAAATCTTCGGGCTTGTCGATGAGTTCGGCCAGCCTGCGCCCGTTGCGGCTAGCCTGCTCGCGGCCGAGCTCGTTGAGGTCGGTATCGGCCTGCCCCTGCAACCGGGCCTCGGCGTTCCACGCCGTCTGGCCGTGGCGCACGATATAGACGAGCGGGTACATCAGGTCTTCCGGAAGAGGTCAGGCGGTGGCGTCAGTCCTTGACCGTCGAAATATCCGGCGCGTCGACCGCCTTCATGCCGACGACATGATAGCCGGAATCGACGTGATGGATCTCGCCGGTGACGCCGCGCGAAAGGTCGGACAGGAAATAGACGCCGGAATCGCCAACCTCCTCCTGCGTGACCGTCTGCTTCAACGGCGAATTGTATTCGTTCCATTTCAGGATATAGCGGAAATCGCCGATGCCGGATGCGGCAAGCGTCTTGATCGGGCCGGCGGAGATCGCGTTGACGCGGATCTTCTTGGCGCCGAGGTCGACGGCCAGATAGCGCACGCTGGCTTCGAGTGCCGCCTTGGCGACACCCATGACGTTGTAGTGCGGCATCACCTTTTCCGCACCGTAATAGGTCAGCGTCAGCAGCGAGCCGCCGTCGGTCATCAGCGCCTCGGCGCGTTTGGCGATGGTGGTGAAGGAATAGACCGAAATATCCATGGTACGCAGGAAATTGTCGCGCGTCGTCTCGACATAGCGGCCGGTCAGCTCGTCCTTGTCGGAAAAGGCGATGGCGTGGACGAGGAAATCGAGCTTGCCCCAATGGCTGGCGATATCGGCGAACACCGCATCGAGGCTGGCCGGGTCGGTCACGTCACAATGGCCGGCGACATGCGCGCCCAGTTCCGCGGCAAGCGGCTCGACACGTTTCTTGAACGCCTCGCCCTGATAGGTCAGCGCGATCTCGGCGCCGTGGTCGACACAGGCCTTGGCGATGCCGTAAGCGATCGAGCGATTGTTGGCGATGCCAAGGATAAGGCCGCGCTTGCCGGCCATAAGGCCCCGTCCACCCGCCATGTCAGCGCTCTCCGCAAGGTTCTCTACTTTGTGGAGTGCCTATCGCACAGCCACAGTGCCCCTTCAAGCGTTCAAAGCGGACAGTTCGGGGGACAAAGCGGTTGCTCAACAGCGCCGCGCGTCGTTTGGGCGCGCAAAGGACGCTGTAGCGCCTTGACCTTGCGGTCGTGGGCCAGTGGAAAAATCCGACACTGGTATCGGTGTGGCACGGCGGAAGATGACCCTTTGGCGGAAGTTTCGTTGGCCAGCGGCCGAAGTCACGCTCATGACCCCGAGCCGACTTCCATACTTTGGGCCGTGGACGATCGCTTTGCGCCTCATCTCGGCCATTCAAGTTAGCTCGGCCATTGCCTTAAACCGGACATTATAGGCGACCGCGCCGGGGGCCGGCATCCGAAACCCTTCACAATAGCCGTGATTCCGGAAGCTTCTTAGAAGCGGCCACTTAAGATTAGGCGTCGCCTATTGCAGTCCGATGCGTCCCGTAGCCGACGAAAACGCGGATAAGAAGCTAAACCGCGCTGGAGATCACATCGAAGCCAGTCGACCTCCGCCTGGACAACGGCTCCCGATAAACAGTCCACGCACCGCCGGTATCCCGGCAGCGCCTGGGAAAATTTCAGCCATTGCTCGGTCAGGAAGACGCAGGTGTTCCGTCAGCACGCCCTTTATGATCGATCGTACGTCCGTCGTAGCAGCCAAGTCTGTTCCGCCATGAAGCAGGTCTCGAGCAAGACCGGGCCAGCGATTGCCTACTCGCCCGCCGGCAACGGCGCCACCCATTAACAAGGTGACACTCGCGACGCCGTGATCAGTGCCGCCGTCGGTGTTGGGCACCACGGAACGGCCGAACTCCGTGACCACCAGCACCGCCGTCCTGTTCCAGGCAGGCCCGGACGCTTGGGCAAATGCAATGAGGCCCCGCGCCAGCCCATTCAAACTCCGCGCCAGCCTTCCGAAGTCCGCTCCCTGCGCCACATGCGTGTCGAAGCCGGCCACCTCGAGCATCGCGATCCGCGGTCCGCCCGTAGCTGACAGGGCAAGCGCCGCGCTCCTGGCCGCGTCGCCGAAGCGAGCCGCGTCGCATGCGGCATGTTGTTCCAGCAGGCTTTCGCTGCCCTTTGCGCCGGACGGCCAAGTGCCCTCGGCGCAGAGGCGGACGAGGTCGAGCCGAGGATTGGCCAGCGCAAGATGGGCCAGCATGTCCATCGATCGATCGGCCGGTCTGGCCCGCCACACCGCCTTCTGCCGGCGCGACAGTACAGACGAAGCCCGGTCGAGCCATCCGGCGCTGCCGCCGTCAATATCGCCGTCGAACAGCGCCGCCTGGGCGGTCGCGTGGGACCGGCCCGCATCCGGAATGGCGGTCGCGGGCACGATGAGCAACTCGCCGCACGAGTAGTGGGGCAGCAGAGACCCGAGCGCCGGATGAAGCGCGAAGAGCCCGTCGAGCTTGAGCATCTCGGCGACGCCAGAGTTCGGGAAAGGCACGAGGGGCCCGCGCGCCGAGGCAAAATGCGGATCGCCGTAGGGCGGCACGGCAGCTAGTGCATCGAGTCCGCCACGCACGTGGACGAGCAGAAGGCGAGGATCTTCGTCCACAAGCGAGGCACCGGCCAGACGCACGCTACCGAACGCGGACGCCAAGGCCAAACCTTGCAGCGCTGCCCTTCGGGTCAGTTGCATTTAGGCTCGTCCGAACTTGGGTTCACCGGCGTACCCGCGGTCATATACCCTAGCAGATCCGTATTCGGGCTAAGACTTCCCGTTGTCAGAGCCTTGTTAGTCGGCTGCGCGTTGCGAACCAAAAGGCCGGCAAGTGCCGGGGCTGCGAAAGATGTGCCCGAACAGATGTTCCTCCGGAGCTTGCCGTTCTTTCGGCTCTTCCACAGTGACAGGACATTGACGCCCGGTTCGGCATAGGACGCGCCGAACGCCCCCCCGCGCCATAGCGTGTCGCACCAGGCGTTGCTGATGCCTTGGCATTTCCCAGGAGTTGCCACCTGAATATATTCGCTGTTGGAAGCCGAAGCGCTGTATATCGCTCCCACCTTGTTTCCTGTCGTCACAGGCGAAAAATAAGTCGCCGCATTGGCCGGGAAATAAGACTGTACCCAAGGGCCCTCTTCGTCTTCCCGGGGGTTGCCCGCAGCTACCACAACGCGCACCTGACGGTCGGCGATCTGATAAAGAAGGGCGTCGAGAAATTTAAGATCTTGCAACGTGCTTCCGCGTCTGGTGCTCTCCAGATATAATGCACCCCAACTCAAGTTCAGAATATCCCCAGCGACCGCGTTGTCCCGAACATGGCGAAGCGCGAGAAGAGGCGGGCCGAAAATTTCGGTCTTCAGCTTACTGAAGGCCTTTACGATCTTGAGCGGGGCGTCGGGGCTGACACCAACCAGACCTATATACTGGTCGCCCTGCTTGACACGCTTTCCGCCGATAACTGCTGCCACCATCGTCCCGTGCCCTACTGTGTCGTCGAGGCTCGACACGGTCTGGCATGGGCTGCTCGTGCAATCGATGGCTTCCTGAACCTTGAGGAGCCCGGCGGTGACAACGCTCCAATCCACTCCGCTGTCGATGATCCATACGGTGGGCGATCCTGAAGCCACCGGCTGTGGTGACCCGACGACCCTGCAGACGCTGGGAGGGACAACATCCGCAGTCGGCGAGATGCCCAGGAGTTCCGGCCCCTCGCAGGTGGCACCATCGAACAGGTTCACCACGAAAGGATCCGGCTCCTCATATCCCCTGGAGCGCAGCTCTTCGATCTCGCTCTCGGAAAAGGTCCCCGTCACGATGCTGATACCGATATCCGGCATGTCCACCGCTTCCAGCTTGCCCTTGCCTGCGATGAACTTGTTTAGCGCGCCGATATCCTTGCGTAACTCCGCCGCCCTGGCGATGTCGACGATGAAAGTCTTTTCGATGTCACCGCTGTCGGTGAAGCCCTCCTCGCCTGACGCTTCCGGTCTCGCTGTTCCGACAACGGCGAGGAGACAGCCGAGCAACAGCACACGAAGTTGAGCAAGTATCATTCGTACACCCTCCGGCTGTCGTTACTGATACCGCGAGGATCAGAATGCTCCCAATACGGCTTTCTGTCCATGAAAACATCGAGTCGATGCGAGCATGCCGCCTGCGCATTGCTTGCGACAGATGCAAAATGCGTTTAGGCTATTTGCATTGACCTCGGAGGGGAGCCTCGGCGATGCCCAGGGCAGAATTGAAGCCAGGTCGGCAAGTCCAAGAGATCGGCGCAGCGATCGTAGGGGCCTGGCTCAAGCTTTTGCCGGCCTCGTCACGTATCTTGTCCATGGATTCAACAGATCCCCTAACAATTACCATTGATCGGCAGATTTTCGCCGTCGGTGATACTATCAGACTTCGGCCGGAAGCAGGCCGTGCTATCGGCAACATCAGGGTCCGGACCGCCGCCGCCGGAACAGCGCCACATTCGCAGACACTAACGATAGAAGATCTGAATGGGCAGCCCATAAAATACGAGGATGACCCTCTCGACGGGGGCGACGCGATCCCGGATGCTGCCGCCTATGCGGACCTGAAGCGTGATCTCAAAATGGTGCTGGAAGACATCGTGGAAACGGGAGTGTCTGTCGAAGTTCACGTGGACGAACCGAACTTGATCAATGTGGTGGTGCCCCAGGTGCCGAGGGGGGTCCTGACCCGCAGCGATCTGATCGATTATCTCCACGACTACCACAAATACGCCCAGGGCAGGCACTACCATGACGAGCTCGCCACGGCCGTGCTCTTCGGCTGCAGATAGTCGCCAGTCCCTACTCGGGCAATCCCGCTTCCCGCATGCCGTTGAGCAGCGTGTTACGGTCACCCTCCAGCTTGTAAGGTTCCTTGGTGGCGAACCGCCGCCCGGAGAACTCCGGTGCGCCACGCAGAACCAGATACGTGTAGCTCTTCGCCTCTTCGTTTCGGCCAAGCAGGGCGTTCGCTGCAGCCAGATAGACCTTAACCCAGGTCGGCATGGTGGACGAGCGGCCCAGATCGACGACTGCCTTATCCGGACGGTGGGCAATGAAATGGGCAAGACCGCGGAACGGCCAATACCATGAAGGCTCGTATAGGGGATCGAGCACTCGCGCCCGTTCGAACCAGTCCAAGGCACTTTGGGGCTCGCCGGCAAATGTTTGATAAGTCCCTTGATAGGAGACCTGCTCGGGATCGTGCGGATTGAGTTCGAGCGCGCGTGTGTATAGCTGAGATGCGACGTCGAAATCACGACGGTGGAGGAGCACCCAGCCCAGTATGTTCAGGCAGACTGGATCATTGGGGGAAAGCGCCACCGCTTTTTTGGCGATGTCATAAGCCTCGGCAAGCACCGCATCCGACGGCCCCATGTCGCGAAACCATTCAAGCTGCTTATAGTGGGCGAGCTTGGCGTACGCGCGCCCGTAGGATGGATCGAGCTCGATCGCTCGCTGATACCACTGTCGAGCCTCCATTTCGGCCGCGATGTCGCCCAGGGGCAGGGCATTGCCCCGGAGCACGCACTCATAGGCCGCGAGATTGGCAGGTGGTTTACGCCGCGCCTTCTCGGCGCCTGCGGCCGTAAGACGGCCGATAACGGTCCCGACGATCTTCCCGATCAGTTCGTCCTGGACATCGAAGATGTCCTGCTCGTCCCCGTCGTAGCGCTCGGCCCACAAGCACTCACCCGAGGTTGCGTCGACCAGCTCGCATGTAATGCGCATTCGCCGGCCCATGCGGCGGATCCCGCCTTCGATGACGAAATCCACGCCGTTATCCGCGACCAGGTCCACATCCTTGAGCCGCGTCGACGTATAATGGGACGCAACCGTAAGCTGAGTAAAGCGCGTCAGTTCCGTGACGATGTCTTCGGTGAAGCCGCCACTGAAATAGGGTTGGACGTCGCCCGCGCTCTTGAACGGGCGAACGAGGATGGAGGGCTTGCTCGGACCAGCCACCTGCGCAGTCGATGCAGGTGGCAGCCCTTTGGGCTTTTGGAACAACGAGTATACGGGAATCGGGCGTGGAATGTTCTTGAGATGCTGTTCGCCGCAATATTCAAACGGAAGATTAAATTTGTCGCGAACTTCGTCGTGTACCTTTCCGGAAAGGCAGATACCGCCCGGGCTGGCGAACTGTTCCAGGCGCGCGGCTATGTTGACGGTATCTCCAAACACATCGCCATCGGTATCGACAATAATATCACCGAAGTTGATCCCAATCCGGAGAAAAATTTCCTGGCTGGCCTTCCCCGAAGACTGGCCGACAAGCAGTTCCTGGACTTCCACTGCTGACTGCACGGCTCCGAAAGCGCTTGGAAACTCGGCGAGCATCCCGTCTCCGGTCGTTCTCACAACCCGTCCCCGGTGCTGCGTGATCCTAGGCTCTATTTCGTCCTGCATGAGATATTTGACGAGCGCGAAGGTGCGCTCTTCGTCGCGGGCCATCAGCGACGAGTAACCGACCATGTCAGCAGCCAGGATAGCCGTCAGACGTCGCTGAAGATTGCTGTCGCCCGCGTTCATTCTCTCCCTCGGCGGGTTATATTATGTTCGACGTCGGCTTGACGATATCAAAGCGTCTCGCAGGAGTTTGCATCATACTCCAGTGCGTGTCAGCGTGCGAATGAGCAATTGGTGCCGATACTGTAGAGGATTGAACATGTGAGGGCCGTGCTTGGGTGAAGGGTCCATAATGCCGGAGCGGCGGGCGTCCGAGGCAGGGGCCGGCGGGTCAAGCCTGGTTTACGGCCCCATCGTGATCACCGATCCCACGCTCAGATGCCCGATCACGGTCGCGGTCGGCCCCGTCCGAGGGGCCAGACCTTCTCGTTTTGTGTCAGGGTGGGGCAACACCACCCAGGAGGCGGCAACCGCCTGCGGGTATGAGGCCGATGAAACCTATTTCGCCCAGATGATCCCTCATGAGCGACTCTCACGCGCCCGCGCCGGCGAATTGCGCGGGCGCGTGATCGAGCCGCCTGCACTCACACTTTTCAGTGATGCGCAGTATTGCGAGCGGCTGCATTGGAACAAAAACGTCGATGATAGCCGCGCGGTCCCGATCCGCTGGCGCAGGTCGCAGCCGCTGGACTGGATCCGGAGCGATCCGCGCTTCAGCACGAGCGAGGCCTGGGTGCCTGCGGGATTGTGCTTTCTCGGGTATCCCAACGATGAGTCATCAGGTCTGCCCCCGGCGGACTCCAATGGTCTTGCGAGGGGATCGAGCATAGAGGACGCGGTCGTGCGCGGCTTCTGCGAAGTCGTGGAGCGCGATGCAACAGCCATATGGTGGTACAATCGGCTGGTTCTGCCTCGGATAGACCTGACTTCGCTGTCGGATGGACTGGCGTCCCAGTACGCCGATTGGCTGCTGACGCAGAACCGCGAATTGCGGCTTCTGCTCCTGACGCTTGACCTGCCCATCCCCATTGTCGCTGCAATTTCTCATCACGTGGGCGGTGACGCGATTGCGTTCGGATTCGCGGCCGGACGATCCATGTCGGAGGCGGCCCGGCGCGCGGTGGGGGAACTTGCAGAATGTGAGGCGAACCTTACCCTGCTCAAACGGAACGCCGATACGTCCGGCACGGCGGCCTTCACCCCCGGCGCGCTGCACCTCTATCGGTGGCACATGGACGAGAACATTCATCGCCTTCCTCACCTTTCCGGCAATTCAGCAGTTCAGGCCTCGTCGGCCGAGTTGCGACTGGATTGGAACTATTGCCTCGACATCTGCCACGAGCAGGAACTTGAGATCTTCGCGGTCAACCTGACGCACAACGCCGAATCGCCTGTTGCACGAGTGTTTGTACCTGGACTTCGTCCTACCAAGCCCCGGTTGGGCGGCGGCAGGCTCTATGATGTTCCTGTGCGCCTAGGTTTGAAGCCATCAGTTTCCCAGGCCATCAACGAGGTTCCCTTTCCATTGTGATCCGGATGGTCGCGGGCATGCCCACCCCGGAGTGCCCGCTTTACACACACGGCATTAAGCGCCAGCCTTTTCGACCGTCAGCCCTTTCTACGGCGCATCAGCGCCTCGAGCTCGGCGTCGCCGCCTTCCGGCAGCATCAGCCGCACGTGTGCGTAGAGGTCGCCGTGACCGCCGGCCTTTTCCGGTAGGCCCCTGCCCTTCAGCCGCAGAACCTTGTCCGAGCTCGACCAAGGGGGGACGTTGACCGCAATCCTGCCGGTCGGGGTTTCGACCGCCACCTTGGCGCCATGCACCGCATCGGCCAGTTCCACCGGCAGGTCGACATGCAGGTCGCGGCCCTCGACGCGGTAGCGCGGGTGCCGGCGGAAACGGATTTTAACCAGCGCATCGCCCGGCTGCCCCGGTCCTTGCTCACCCTGGCCTTTCAACCGGATGGTCTGGCCGTCCTCGACATAGGCCGGCAACTTGACCGCCATCTTGCGGCCGTCGGGGAACATCGCCGTCACCTTCTCCGCGGTGGCGGCCTCCTCGATGGTGACGTCCAGCGTCACGTTGAGATCGGCGGCGGTCGGGGCCTGACGGCGGCCGCCGGTGCCGGCGCCGCGCTGCTGGCTGAAAGCATCGCCGAAGATCTGGCTGAAGATGTCGCTGTTGCCGTCGAACGGATCGCCGCCGGGACGGCCCGTGCGGAATTCGAAATGCGCGCCGCCCGGCCCTTGCTGCCGGCGGAAACCGGCGAAAGGATCGGCGCCGCCGGCCGCGCCTTCGAAACCCTGGAAACGCTGTTTGCCGTCGGCGTCGATCTCGCCGCGATCGAATGCCGCCCGGTTCTTCTCGTCGCCGACGATCTCGTAAGCCTGGTTGGCGGCGGCAAAACGGTCCTTCGCCTTGGGATCATCCGGATTCTGGTCCGGATGATACTTCTTGGCGAGCTTCCGGTATGCGGATTTTATGTCCTTGGCCGATGCGTTCTTGGCAACGCCCAGCACCTCATAGGGGTCGCGCATGCTTACTGCCCTGGAGAAGGAGTGAGTCCATAATCGCCTCCTATATGCGCTCGCATAGGAAGGAATTCCAGTGGCTTACCACCATGTTGCCGGCGGAAAATCAGAGCGCCTTGAAGTCCTGTATGCGCCAGATGCTGCCGCCGGCCAGGCATATTTCGCCTTTGAACAGCGCGACGCCGTCGAAGCTTTCGCGCGATGCGGTGAAGCGACGACATGTCTCGCCGTTAGCCCTGAATTCCGCCAGCTCGGTGATGGAGCCGCGCGAGCCGGTGTCGGCATTCGCCCAGCGAACGGCCTGCCCAGCCAGTTGCTCGACGTCAGCGGAGGACACGGCGTTGCGGATCGTGGCCTGATCGGAGGCGCGGTCTTGATCGAGCGACATGACTGAGGCCGGCGTGCTCGCGGTCAGCACCGAGCGGTCGACCTCCGCCTGCTCCAGGCTGAAGCCGCCGCCACCACAGGCGGCAAGCGGCAGGACGATTATCACGATCATGGCTTTGGCGCTGGCCGAAGCGATAACGCTCCATTGCCCACTGTCAAAAGCTTGCGCGATACGCGACAATCGGCAATCTCCCCAGCCGGCGACAAATTTGGGAAAACTATGAGCGAAACCGGGTTAACAAGCGGTGACTTTACCGAGGCGGCGGAGCCGTTCCGGCTCTTTGCGGCGTGGCTCGACGACGCGACGAAGAGCGAGATCAACGACCCCAACAGCGTGGCGCTGGCGACCGTTGATGCCGAAGGCATGCCGAATGTGCGTATGGTGCTGCTTAAGGGGTTCGATGAGGGCGGCTTTGTCTTCTACACGAACTTCGAGAGTGCCAAGGGCCGTGAGATTCTTGGCAGCATGAAAGCGGCGATGTGCTTCCACTGGAAATCGCTGCGCCGGCAGGTGCGAGCGCGCGGCCCGGTGGAGATCGTCACCGACGCCGAAGCCGACGCCTATTACGTGACGCGTCCGCGCGGCAGCCGCATCGGCGCCTGGGCCTCCAAACAGTCGCGGCCGCTGGAGAGCCGCTTCGCGCTAGAAAAAGCGGTCGCCGAATACACGGCGCGCCACGCGATCGGCGACATCCCGCGGCCAAAACACTGGTCAGGCTTCCGCATCGTGCCGCAGACCATCGAGTTCTGGCACGACCGTCCGTTCCGGCTGCACGACCGTGTGGTGTTTTCGCGCAACGCCGAGGGCGGTTGGGACAAGGTGAGGCTTTATCCGTAGGGCACGACGGTGGAGCGCCGATCTCCCCCACAAGGGGGGGAGATCGGCAGCTTCCGCACCGGCGCCCATTTTTTCAGCCCTTCTTCCCGGTCATGAAGGCGGCCAAGGCCGGGCCGCTTCTGCCGGATTTCCAATTCCCACTATCACGATCTCGTGTGCGTGAAACGTTCCAGCTTGCCGGAACGAACCAGGGAAGGGCTCAACGCGCCGCCGGCGCAAATTCAGGAGGAAGCAATGCATTCACTCAGGTTGGTCACGATGGCCGGTCTTGCCTGCCTTTTCGCTTCGCAAGCCTTTGCGGAGGACGCGATGGGGACAATGACGGTGATGAAGGGTGGGGAGGTCATGGCGATCATGCCCGATGGGCATATGGGCACCATGATGCCCGACGCGAAGATGAGCGCCGAAATGATGAAAATGGCGAAACCGATCAAGCATTGCATGATGTTGATGACCGACGCCAAAGGCAAGACATTCATGATCGACACGTCTTCGGCAAAGGCCCAGGCCGAATGTAAAAAAATGGCGATGTGACAAAGAGATCATGGCAAGAAAACCCGCCGGTTGCTGCCGGCGGGTCCACGATGCGAGACAAGGCCAGAAGGTCTAGGCCTTCTTCCTGGTCATGAAGGCCGTCAAGGCTGCGCGGGCCTCGTCGGATTTGAGCCGCTCGCGGAAATGCTGGCTTTCCTGGCCGATGCGCTCGACAAGGGCGTCGCGCGAGCCGCGCATCAGGTCGCGCGCGATCTTCAGCGCTTGCGGCGGTTTGGCGGCGATCTGGCCCGCCGCCGCCAATACCGATGCTTCGAGTTCCCTCTCCTCGACCACTTCGTAGATCAGCCCGGCGGCCTTCGCCCTCTCGGCCGAAAAGCCCTCGCCGAGGCCAAGCAGCGCGAAGGCGCCTTGGCGGCCGAGGATCTGCGGTGCGAGCAGGCTCGATCCTGCCTCCGGCACAAGGCCGAGATCGACGAAGGGCGTTCGGAACATTGTGCGCGGCGTGGCGAAGGTCAGGTCGCAATGCAGGTTGAGCGTGGTGCCGATACCGACCGCAATGCCGTCGACACCGGAAACCATCGGCTTTTCCACCTTGGCCAGCGCCATCAGGAAATCCCAGACCTCGGTACCGCCTTCACCGCCCGAGGCGACAATCATGAAATCGGCAAGGTCGTTGCCGGACGAGAAGGCACCGGGCACGCCGAGAAAGACATGGACGCGGATCGCCGGATCCGCGTCGCCGCCGGCAAGAGCCGCCGACATCGTCGCGTACATGGCGCGGGTCAGCGCGTTCTTCTTGTCCGGACGATTGATGCGGATGATCTGGATGGCGCCCTGGCGCTCGACGAGGATGTGGTCTGTCACGGATTCGTCCTTTGTGAATTTCGGGCCTTTGTGAATATCGGCGCGTGCGAACGTCAGGCTGAAATCAGCGGCTTGCCGGCAACGGCAAGGCTGTCGGCGCCGCCGACGACGCGCTCCTTCAGCGCGCCCACTTCGCCAAGCAGGTTCTCGGCGAAGAACCGGCAAAGCGCGATGCGGTTTTGGTCGGCAAGCGCGCCGCGCGCCAGATAGGCGCCGCCCGCGGCAAGCGAGATCAGCCTGAGATAGGGTGTCGCGCCGGCCAGCGCCTCGTCCGAACGGCCTTGGTCGAGCAGGTCTTGCAGGAAACGGGTCGCCTGGGAGAGGTCGTCGAGCGCCTGGTCGAGGCGATCGGCGGTGCGGCCGAAGCCTTCAAGGTTCGACGCTCGCAGCGCATCGGCGACGGCCTTGAGTTCGGCGATGTAGCCATGCACATGCCGGCCGCCGCCGAGCGGCAGCTTGCGCGTCACCAGATCGATCGCCTGGATGCCATTGGTGCCTTCGTAAATGGGCGCGATGCGCGCGTCGCGATAAAGTGCTGCGGCGCCTGTCTCCTCGATGAACCCCATGCCGCCATGCACCTGCAGCCCAAGCGAGGCGACCTCGACGCCGACATCGGTCGAAAACGCCTTGGCCAGCGGCGTCAACAGATTGGCGCGCTCCTGCCAGTGCTTTGCATCTTCGCTCTGTGACGCGAGATCGATGGCGTGGGCGCAGGAATAGCAGATGGCACGGGCAATCTGGGTCAGCGTCTTCATGGTCAGAAGACTGCGCTGGATGTCGGGGTGATGCACGATCGGCGCCATGCCGGCACCGCCATAGCTTGCCGCTTTGCCTTGCCGGCGGTCGTTTGCATAGGCGAGCGCCTTCTGCGTCGCCGCCTCGGCGACCGCGACGCCCTGCATGCCGACGGCAAGGCGCGCATTGTTCATCATGGTGAACATGCAGGCGAGGCCCTTGTTCTCCTCGCCGACCAGCCAGCCGATCGCGCCGGGCCTGCTGCCTTCGAAGCCATCGCCATAAATCATCGTGCAGGTCGGCGAAGCGTGGATGCCCAGTTTGTGCTCCAGCCCGGAGCAGAAGACGTCGTTGCGCCTGCCCAGCGCGCCATCGTCGCCGACGAGGAATTTCGGCACCAGGAACAAAGACAGGCCGCGCGTGCCGGCCGGCGCGTCCGGCAGCCGCGCCAGCACCAGATGGATGATGTTGTCGGTGAAATCGTGCTCGCCATAGGTGATGAATATCTTTTGCCCGAAGATGCGGTAGGTGCCGTCGCCGGCCGGTTCGGCGCGGGTTCGCAAGGCATTCAGGTCCGAGCCTGCCTGCGGCTCGGTCAGGTTCATGGTGCCCATCCATTCGCCGGAGACCAGTTTTTCCAGATATCTGGCCTTGAGTGCCTGCGAGCCATGTTTGTCGAGTGCTTCGACGGCGCCCATGGTCAGCGTCGGGGCGATGCCGAACGCCATCGAGGCGGAGTTCCACATTTCGAGCGCGGCGACGCCGAGCATGGCCGGCAGCGCCTGGCCGCCATACGCTTCAGGCGCGGACAGCGCATTCCAGCCGCCGCCGATCCAGCGGCGATAAAGTTCCTTCCAGCCGGGCGGGGTGGTGACGGCAGCGCCGTCGAGCACCGCGCCGTGCTGGTCGCCGACCGTGTAGAGCGGCGCCACCTCCTCGCTGGCGAAGCGGCCGGCCTCGGCCAGAATGGTGTCGACAAGGTCCTCGCCGAGTTCGCCAAAAATGCCTGCATCGAGCGCCGGCTTCAAGCCGGCGACATGCTTCAGGGTGAAGGCGATTTCCTCGACCGGTGCCCGATACATGGCGCTCGCTCCTCCTCAGTCCGGCCCTCCCCAGTCTGGCAGGTCTACTTAAGACCTGTACCGATGCAAAATCATCTGCTTTCGGAGTTCCTGTCCATCTTCTTTTTACGTAAACGTCAAACTTTGTCACGCGGATTTTGCAATTGCCACGACGCAGGCTAAATTCGGCAAGAGAGAGCAGAACACCGAAATAGGATTGCCTCGTGCTCGCACGACCTGACACCTATCGCTGTGGCGAATGCGCCTGCTCTGGCGGACGGCCGGTTTTTGCTATCATGAAGGTAAGGTCGAGAACGGTGCAGCCTATTGGTCGGATCGCGGCATATTGTGCTCACCACCATGTTCGCTGACCCCTCATCGCAAACGCGAGGCCGAGGGAACGCTGTTGCAAGTGCCGGCGCTCGACCCGTTTCATATCCCCTCTCGCCAGTGACAACCATCAAGACCATCGACGGAGAAGCTGACCGAGCCGTGGCATGCGCGGGCCGCGATCGAAAGCATTTCCTTAACCATGGCGGTTCAGGATTTGGCTTTGGCCAGCAAGGATCTGCTGTTTGAAAACGCCGGCGCGCCCCCTTGTCCGCTCAGCGCTTCTCCTTGTCGCGGCCGCGATGACCCTGGCGCTGACGCCGGCAAAGGCCTCGGATTTCTCCGAACCTTGGAAGGATGCCGACCGGGCGCTGGTCGTCGACGCCTACGAATACAATTCCATCGACTGGACCCGGCTAGCCGCCGACAAGCGTCTTGTCGGCTTCATCAACAAGGCATCCGACGGAATGCCGCCACCCTATTTCTGTTTCGGCGACGAGACCGAGACGCGGCTGTGCAAGACGCTTTGGAAGCGCCATGCGATGGCACAGGAACTGTTCCAGACGCGCAAGGTGGTGGCCAAGGCGCTGGGCCTGAAATGGGGCGCCTATCATCTCGCCCGCCCCGGCAACCCCGTGGGACAGGCCAATAACTTCATCAATTTCGTGAAACCCCGGCCGGATGACCTGCTTGCCCTCGACATCGAGGACGATGATCCCACCCAATGGATGTCGCTCGAGGATGCCGAGGAATTCGTGCGCCATGTGCATCGTCGGGTTGGCCGCTTTCCAGTGCTCTACACCAACGGCACGACAGCCAGGCATATCGCCGACAACAAGTATAAATACCCGCTCCTGTCGCGGCTGCCGCTGTGGTATGCGCGCTACAAGCCAGACATCGGCGTGCATTTTCCGATGGGCAACTGGCAGGGTTATGCGCTCTGGCAGTTTTCGGCGCGAGCAAACTGCGGCCGGTTCCGCTGCCCTTACAGGGTCGCGGGCACACCCAACGATATCGACGTCAGCGTCGCGCCGATGAACGCCACGGAATTGCGCGCGCAGTGGCCGTTCGGCGGCCTGATCGACGTGCAGCCGGATTATCTCACCTCGATACCGGTGCCGCTCTCACGCGAGGCGGGGCTCGCCGGCGGCACCATCACTTACGCCAGCGTGACGCCAGCAAGCTTCGAGGAGATGGTCGCGGTATTCAGGGCGCGCCTGGCCAGGTTCAGCAGCGGCTTTCAAATGCCTGCGGCGAAAGCGGCGCCGGGCCTTCCGCGCGGGATTGCCGAATATGTCGCCTGGACGCGAAACGAAAAGCGTGCGGCATCGGTGCCAGGATTTGTCTCCACCGCCGATGCGGTCAGCAGCGTCTCGACCGAATTCGACCACGGCTTGCGCTGAGGCCGAAGGCCGCCCGAAGCATCAGTTCGCCTGCTCGCGCGCCACCGCCAGCCAGCCAATGTCGCGGCGGCAAAAGCCTTGCGGCCAGTCGATCCGGTCGAGCGCGGCGTAGGCCTTCTTCTGCGCCTCGCCGACGGTGCTGCCGGTCGCCGTGACGTTGAGCACGCGGCCGCCATTGGCGACGAGTGCGCCGCCGTTGATGGCGGTGCCGGCGTGAAAGATCTCGACGCCATCGCCTGCCGCCGCCTCGACACCGCGAATGACCGAGCCCTTTTCCGGCGTGCCGGGATAACCCCTGGCCGCCATCACCACGGTGAGCGCCGCCTCGTCGCGCCAGCGCACCGAAGTATGCGCCAGCTGGCCGTCCGCGGCTGCGTTGAGCAGGACGAGCAGATCGTCCTTCAGCCGCATCATCAGCACCTGGCATTCCGGGTCGCCGAAACGGGTGTTGTATTCGATCAGCTTCGGCCCCATGTCAGTGATCATCAGCCCGGCGAACAGCACGCCGGAAAACGGCGCGCCTGTTTCAGCCATGCCGCGCATGGTCGGCTCGACGATCTCGCGCATGGTGCGGTCGATCATCTCCGGCGTCATCACCGGGGCCGGCGAATAGGCGCCCATGCCGCCGGTGTTCGGGCCGGTGTCGCCCTCGCCGACGCGCTTGTGATCCTGCGCGGTGCCGAAGGGCAGCGCGGTGGTGCCGTCGCAAAGGCAGAAGAAACTTGCTTCCTCACCGACGAGAAACTCCTCTACCACCACTTCCGCCCCGGCCTGGCCGAAGGAGCCGTCAAAACAGGCCTCGAGCGCGGCCAGCGCCTGGTCAAGCGTCATGGCGACGGTGACGCCCTTGCCGGCAGCGAGGCCGTCGGCCTTGATGACGATCGGCGCACCCGTCTTCTCGACATGGGCCCTGGCCGAAGCCAGATCGCCGAAGCGGCCATAGGCGGCGGTCGGGATGCCGTATCTGGCGCAGAGGTCTTTGGTGAAACCTTTCGAGCCTTCCAGCCGTGCCGCTGCCTTTGACGGACCGAAGACGCGGATGCCCTCGGCGCGCAGGTCGTCGGCTATGCCGGCGACCAGCGGCCCTTCCGGTCCGACCACGACGAGGCCTATTTCATTCTCGCGGCAAAACCGGGCCACCGCCGTGTGATCGGCAGTATCGAGCCTCACCAGCTCGGCTTCGCGGCCGATGCCCGGATTGCCGGGCGCCGCGTAGAGTTTGGTCAGCAGCGGCGACGCCGCGATCTTCCAGGCAAGCGCATGTTCTCGTCCGCCGGAGCCGATCAGCAAAACACGCATGCCCAGATTCCTCGTCATTCCAAGACCAGGACTGCGCTATTGCGCCGCGCGCGACGGGTCAAGACATTTGGCTGCCGAAGCGCCGATTGCGCGTGGCGAGCGTGCGGGGGCTGCTTGACGCTTGACGGCATTCGCCTCTGCTGCCACTCCAGCAAAATGGAAACCGTCCAGTCGAAAGCGGCCCAGGGCCGCGTCGCCGATGCGCCGAGCGGCCACTGGGTCTATCGCGTGCTGCCGCGGGGGTTGTGGCCCTATGCGCAGCTTGCCCGGTGGGACCGGCCGATCGGCTGGCAATTGCTGCTGTGGCCATGCTGGTGGTCGGCTGCCCTTGCCGCGAGCGCCTATCCGCGTCCGGCGGATCCGCTGCTCTCGCTGCTGCCGTCACCGTGGTACCTGCTGCTGTTTTTTCTTGGCGCGTTCGCCATGCGCGGTGCCGGCTGCACCTACAATGATTTGGTCGACGAGGACATCGACAACCAGGTGGAACGCACGCGCTCGCGGCCGCTGCCGGCCGGCAAGGTCACGCGCCGGCAGGCCTGGATGTTTGTTGTCGTGCAGGCACTGGGCGGCCTTGCCGTGCTTTTGCAGTTCAACAGCTTCGCCATCTCGCTCGGCATCGGCTCGCTGGGCATCGTCGCCGTCTACCCATTCATGAAGCGGTACACCAATTGGCCGCAACTCGTTCTCGGCCTTGCCTTTTCCTGGGGAGCGCTGATGGGATGGGCGGTCGAGTTCGGCGATCTCGATGGGCCGGCAATCATGCTCTATATCGGCTCGATCCTGTGGGTGATCGGCTACGACACGATCTATGCGCATCAGGACAAGGAAGACGACGCCATCGTCGGTGTGCGCTCGACGGCGCGCCTGTTCGGCGACAACACCAAAGCCTGGCTGGCCGGACTTTATGGCGGAGCGCTGGTCTGCTTCGCCATTGCTTTCGCCTCGGCACAGGCACCGGTGCCTGCACTCGCCGGGCTGATCGCCGCCGGCGCGCATATGGCACGGCAGATCGCCGTGCTCGACATCGACGATCCGGACCAGTGCCTGAGGCTGTTCAGATCGAACAACCAGGTCGGCTGGCTGATCTTCCTCGGCCTGATCGGCGGCGCGGCTTGGGTGGCGCTGAAGCCGCTGGTTTAGGAGCCTTTTCCCTTTTCCCCCTGTGGGAGAAGGTGGATTGGCGCGTAGCGCCAAGACGGTTGAGGGGTGTTGGAAGAAACGAGACGTTGGTGTTCCTGGAACACCCCTCATCCGACCGAGCTTCGCTCGGCCACCTTCTCCCACAAGGGGAGAAGGAAAGAAGGGCGGCGCAAGCCCGCCAAGCCCATGCTATTCCCGCGAAATGAGCTCCTCGCCGCCGATGACCAGCCTGAGGCCGAGATCGCCGGCGCGGCGGCGGGCGAGGAAGCGCGGGCGGCGCATGGTCGAGACGCGGCCTTTGCGGCGGTCCTGCGCCGGCAGCGCCTTGATGGCAGCGCCGAGCGATTCTTCCAGCGTGCGGGCAATGCCGTCGGCCTCGATCAGCAGCATCGGCAGGCGGTAGGCGTCGGCCCAGGCGCGCCAGTCGGCGGCGACGTCGTCGAGATCGTCGGCGACCAGCAGCGGCACCGACAGCATCGGGTCATTGTGCAGAAGCTCAAGCGTCACTGTGACATTGCCATCCGGATCCTCCATGGCGCGGGCGGCGACGCCGCGAAACGCGTTGGCGGGCAGAGCGATGATCGCCGGCACGCCGCTCATCTCCAGCGTGCGGCGGATAACCGCGCCGCGCTGGTCGATGGTGAAGGTGACGTCGCCATAGTCGTCGCGCGTGGCGTAGCTCACCACCTGCGGCAGGCGGAATGGGTCGAGGCGCATATTGCGCCCGGCCCAGACTGGCTTCAGTCCAGTGTTCATATCGTGCCTTTCCTGTTTCTCCTGAGAGCCGGTGTTTCCGGTTCTCCGGGCCGGTTTTCCCAGCCTCGTTGTGGAGAAACATTAGCGCGAGCTTCTTATCCTCGCGCTTAAGAAAGTCGGTTAAATTTTGCTGATCCGAGGCGGATGGTTATCGGAATGCGAACCGGCGCAGGCCGGCGAAAGGATCAGATAACCTTACCCGGATTCATGATGCCGGCCGGGTCGAACGCGGCCTTCACCCTGCGCATCAGCTCGATCGCCATCGGCGGCGCCGTCGCGATCAATTCGTCCCGCTTCAACTGGCCGATGCCGTGCTCGGCCGAGATCGAGCCATGAAACGCGCGCACGACGTCGTGCACGGCCTTGTTCATGACGTGGTAAAGGCCGAGAAACGCCTCGTCATCGCCGTCGACCGGCCGGGAGATGTTATAGTGCAGATTGCCGTCGCCCATGTGGCCGAAGCAGACGACGCGCGCGCCGGGACTGACCGATTGCACGGCGCCGGCAGCCTTTTCAATGAAGGGCGGGATTGACGCCACCGGCACCGAGATGTCGTGCTTGATCGAGGCACCTTCCGGCTTCTGCGCCTCGGGCAGCACCTCGCGGAAATTCCAGAACGCATCGCCCTGGGCCATGCTTGCCGCGATCACCGCATCGCCGACGATCCCTTGCTCGAGGCCTGCCTCCAGCACCTCCTCGATCAGGGCCCTGGCATCCTCGGCCGAACGGCCCGACGAGATCTGCATCAGCACATACCACGGCCAATCGCCGGCCAGCGGCCGCACCACGCCTTGCGCGTGGGCAAGCGTGAAGTCGTAGGGCCTCTGGCCAATCAGCTCGAAGGCGGTGAGCGCTGCCCCTGCACGGTCCATCGCGAGGCTGAACAGCGACAGTGCCGCCTCCGGCGATGACAGGCCGGCAAACGCCACCTCGCGCCCCTTGGGCTTGGGGAACAGCTTGAGCACGGCGGCGGTGATGATGCCGAGCGTACCCTCGGCGCCGACGAACAGGTTCTTCAAATCGTAGCCGGTATTGTCCTTTTTCAGCTTGCGCAGATCGTCGAACACTTCACCGGTCGGCAGCACCACTTCGACGCCGAGGCAGAGCTCGCGCGCATTGCCGTAGGCAAGCACGCCGGTGCCGCCGGCGTTGGACGAGAGATTGCCGCCGATCTGGCAGGAGCCTTGCGCGGCAAGCGACAGCGGAAACAGCCGGTCGGCGGCATCGGCCGCTTCCTGCAGCGTCTGCAGGATGACGCCGGTTTCGACCGTGACCGTGTTGGACAGCGTATCGATTTCGCGGATGCGGTTCAGCCGCGACAGCGACAGCACGATCTCGCGGCCGGATGCGTCCGGCACCTGGGCGCCGACCAGCCCGGTGTTGCCGCTTTGCGGCACGATGGGCGTGCCGGTTTCGGTCGCCAGCCGCATGATGCTGCTGACCTCCTCGACGTTTCCCGGCCTCAGCACCAAAGCCGTCCTGCCGTGCCAAAGTCCGCGCCGCTCGGTGAGGTAAGGCGCGATGTCCTGCTGGTCGCGCAGCGCATATTTGTCGCCGACGATTGCCGCAAAGCGCGCGAGGACGGCGGGGTCGAGATCGGGGGAAATGTCGTTCATGGGTCGAAACTATGGTGCTCAATCCATCTTGTCACGCGGGGCGATCTTGTCACGCGGGGCGGCGGCGCGCGAAAGCCGGTCGTTGATCGCCTCGCCCAGCCCTTCGAACGGGATCGGCTCGACGGCGATGGTTTTGGCGCCGCTGCCATCGAGATCCTGCAGATGGGCGAAGAGATTGCTTGCCGCCTCGCGCAGGTCGCCGGTCTCCGACAAGTTGCGCAGGGCGGCTGCATCGCGCCAGCCTTCGGCACGGCGGCGGCCGAAGGCCAGCAAGGCTTCGCCCGGTGCGACCTCCGCAGCATTGAGCCGCACCGCCGCACCCGGCGCATAGTGCGAGGCGAGCATGCCGGGCGCCTCGATGCCCGAAGCGCCGCGCAGCAACTTTGTCCCGGCCACTGCTTCGATCTCTTCGGCGGCAATGCCGCCCGGCCGCAGCAGCCGCAGCTTTCCAGCTTCGACTTTGACAATGGTCGATTCCAGCCCGACCGGCGTCGCGCCGCCGTCGACCACAAGCTTGATCCGGGGACCGAGATCGGCGGCCACGGCCTCGGCCGTCGTGGCGCTGATCCTGCCCGAGGAATTGGCGCTGGGCGCCGCCAGCGCACGGCCGAACCTGGCGATCAGCTCGCCGCCAAAGCCTTTCGGCATGCGCAGCGCGATCGTTTCCAGGCCGGCGGTGACCAGCGGATGAATGCCGTTGCCGGGCCGTTGCGGCAGCACCAACGTCAGCGGCCCCGGCCAGAATGCCTGCGCCAATCTTTCCGACAGCGGGTCGAACAGCGCGATGCGCTCGGCCATCGCCGGATCGGCTATATGGGCGATCAGCGGGTTGAAGCGAGGGCGGCCCTTGGCTTCGAAGATACGAGCCACGGCAACGCCATTGGTCGCGTCGCCGGCCAGCCCATAAACGGTCTCGGTCGGGATGGCGACGACATCGCCGCTCTCGAGCAGCGCCAACGCCCTTTCCATCGCCTCGCCGACGGCACGAATTTCAGCCACTGTCGTCACCTCACGGATGCGGGTGCCTAATACGCTGACGCCGGGCGAGCAAGCCCAGGCATTGGCGAATCGCAAATCGCTAAAATGCTATGTTTCCCCGCAAGCCGGCATCAACTGCCCTCGGCTAGGGTGCCGTCTTGTTGGGCAAGGGGAATTATCATGCTTTCGATGCGTATCCTTGGAGCGCTTGGTTTGGCGTTTATGGCCGGCACGGCACAGGCCTCGTCGCTGGTTTTTCTCGGGCAAACGACGGCGACGCCTTCGGTGGTCGGTACGGTGGCCAGTCCAGGCTCGCTCGAGCGGACGAAAACACCGTCGATCGTCGCGCTCGGCGAGAAGTTGCCCAACGTCAATGAAAACGTCACCGAGGAAAAGGTCGCGGCAATCCCGAGCCAGCCGAGTCATGGCTTCGCCGGAAGCCCGATGATCATTCGCGGCGGTATCGTCGGCGATGCCTTTGCTACGCCCGCGCCCAAAGCCGCGCCGGCCACCGCTGCCGCGCCCGCCGCCGACGGCAAAGCCGACCCAAAGGTCGCCAGCAACCCCCCTGAGCCGGCAGCGCCGCAGCCTGCGCCGCTAGCAGCTCCCGACCAGCCCAAATAGCGCCTGAAGCATAAGCGAAGATTTCTTCGCGAATGTCAGCCGGCTATCTTGGAGAAATCCGCGACCCGGTCGGTCGCCGCGCGGATGCGGGCGAGCAATGCCAGGCGATTGGCGCGCACCGCCTGGTCCTCATCGTTTACGAGGACTTTGTCAAAGAATGAATCAACCGGCTCGCGCAACACGCTAAGCGCCAGCATGGCGGCGGAAAAGTCTTCGTTTTGAATTGCTTCGCCGGCTTGCCTCTCGGCCTGATTGACCGCCGCAAACAAGGTTTTTTCGGCGTCCTCCCGGAACAGAGCCGGCTCAACGCTGCTTGCGATCGCCGTCGCCTTCTTCTCCTCGGCAGCCACGATGTTGGCCGCGCGCTTGGTGCCGGCAAGCAGGTTCTTGCCGTCCTCGGTGTCAAGGAAGGAGCCGAGTGCTTCGACGCGGCGGACGATCTGCAGGAGATCGTCGTTCTGGCCAATCTCCCCCCTTGAGGGGGAGATGCCCGGCAGGGCAGAGGGGGGCGCGACAGAATGAGAGGCCGGCGGGACAGCGCCCCCCTCTGTCGGCTGCGCCGACATCTCCCCCACAAGGGGGGAGATTGGGCGCGAACCGGCCGCCAGCACCGCGTCAATCAGGTCGTGCCGCGCACCCTGATCGCGGAGATAGACTTTGAGGCGATCGTGGAAAAAGGACAGGAGGTCGGCTTCTGCAGCATTAAATCTGTTCGCCCATTCTATCAGGAATGCCTTGTCTTCAGCTAAGATGGCTGCGACCTGATCAAACTTCCAATCTCCTGCGGAGGACATCGGAAGCATGCGACCGAGTTCCATAAATTTCTCAAATATTGGCCGGTACTTCTGATCAACGATCTGCCAGAAAACTCGAAGCCATGCTTTGTGCCAATCCTGCTCAAGGCGCAATCGAACCCCGTTCTCGACCAACATCCTGACCACCCCCAGCGCCGCTCTTCTGAGCGCATAGGGATCCTTCGATCCGGTCGGCTTTTCATCAATAGCCCAGAACCCGACCAGCGTGTCGAGCTTGTCGGCAAGCGCCACGGCCACCGAAACCGGATCGGTCGGCACGCGATCGGACGGGCCCTGCGGCTTGTAGTGCTCCTCGATCGCGGCGGCGACGGAGGGGTGCTCGCCCTGCAGCAGCGCGTATTTGCGGCCCATGGCGCCTTGCAGTTCCGGGAACTCGCCGACCACCTCGGTGGTGAGGTCGGCCTTGGCGAGGACGGCGGCGCGGCGCGCGAGCGCGATAATCTCCCCCCTCGAGGGGGAGATGTCGCCGAAGGCGACAGAGGGGGTCGGCACGTCCTGACGCGGCTTCCTATCGCGGACAGAGGATGCCGGCGATTCACGCTCGGCGACCCCCTCTGGCCTGCCGGCCATCTCCCCCTCAAGGGGGGAGATTGCGCGCGCCACGATTGGTGCTAGTTCTTCGGCCAACCTGGCAATCCGCTCCACCCGCTCGCCTTGCGTGCCGAGCTTGGCATGAAACGTTACATTGAGGTGGTCGAGGCGGGCCATGCGCTGGTCGAGCGGCTTGTTCAGATCGAGCCCGAATTTTTCCGCCGATGCCTGCAACTGGTCGAGATCCGGCAGGTCGCCGTGGTCGGTCTTCCAGAAATAGAGCGCGTCGGACAGGCGGGCACGCACCACCTTGCCGTTGCCGTGGGCGATCTCCTTGCCGCCATCCTTGGCCTCGATGTTGGCGGTCAGGATAAAGCGGTTGGAGAGCGGCGATTGGCTGATCTCCCCCCTTGAGGGGGAGATGGCCGGTAGGCCAGAGGGGGTCGGCACGACCTGACGCGACTCCCTATCGCGGACAGGGGATGCCGCCGATCCACGCGAGGCGACCCCCTCTGTCGCCTTCGGCGACATCTCCCCCTCGAGGGGGGAGATTTGGCGCGTCGTCACGAAACACTTCTGGTTGGCGCGGATGGTGAGCCTGATCACCTCGGCCGGAATGGCCAGAAAATCCTGCTCGAATTCGCCCATCAGCACGACCGGCCATTCGACGAGGCCCGACACTTCTTCCAGCAGCCCCTCGTCCTCGACAAGGTCGAGCCCGCTGGCGAAGGCGAGGTTCCTGGCATCGGCAAGAATGATCTCCTTGCGTCTGTCGGCATCGAGCACGACCTTGGCCGCCTCAAGCTTGGCGACATAATCGTCGAAGCGGCGCACCGTGATGGTGCCCGGCGCATGAAAACGGTGACCGTAAGTGACGTTGCCGGAGCGGATGCCGTCGATCTCGAAATCGACGACCACCGGCTCCTCGGTTTCGGGGCCGAAGGTGCACAGGATCGATTGCAGCGGCCGCACCCAGCGCAGCGAGCCGGGCTTGGCCGAAGCCGGCCCCCAGCGCATCGATTTCGGCCAGGGGAAGTTGCGGATGATGCCCGGCACCAGCTCGGCGATGATCTGCTCCGCCGGCCTGCCCGGCCTGGAAATATGGGCGACGTAGAAGTCGCCCTTCTTCGGATCGGAATGAACATGCGCCTCGGCAATCGAGGCAAGGCCGGCCTTGCGCAGAAAACCTTGCACCGCCGGCTCGGGCGCCTTGGTCGAGGGCCCCTTGATCTCCTCGCTGATGTCCTTCGAGCGCGCGGTCAGGCCGCGAATGTCGAGCGTCAACCGGCGCGGCGTCCAATATTCGCGCCCCGCCTCATAGATCAGCCCGGCGTCGACCAGACCGTCGGTCAAAAGCTTTTTCAGGTCGCCGGCCGCCTTGCGCTGCATGCGAGCGGGGATTTCCTCGGAACGAAGTTCTAGAAGCAGGTCAGGCATTGAAAGAGCTCACGCGACAAGAAACAGCCGCCGCTTCGCGGCGTCCTCCCCCATCGAGGCGAAGGTAAGCGGGGCATAGCAACTCGGTCGGCTGCTGTCACCCTTCCCAGCAAGATCGGGCCAGCACGATCAAGGCGTCCAACAGCGAATTCCGAAAAAATTCAGCCGCCTGTCGGACACGCGCCGGTCCGCCCGTCCTTGGATCAAAGATTTCCCTGAACCGAACGCAGCGCTGAAGCGACCAACGCTCAGGCAGAGAGCTATTGGCTGAACGAGCATGAAAACGGCATCGACATTCCTGCAGATCCTCGCGCTCAGCGCCTGTTTTACAGCGCAGGTGCATGGCACGTTCTCGATGCCCGGCGTCAGACAAGCGTTGCGGACAATAGCCGGTGCAAGCGGCCAAGGCACGTTGCCAATCAGCGCCCCTGTCGAAATCGCCTGGAGCTAAGCCGCCATTCCACCCGCCTGCGTCAGCAGAAACGCCTCGCCGCAGGCCTTGGCCAGATTGCGCACCCGCAAGATGTAACTCTGGCGCTCGGTGACCGAAATCACGCCGCGTGCGTCGAGCAGATTGAAGACGTGGCTGGCCTTGATGCACTGGTCGTAGGCTGGGAAGACCATGCGGTGATATCCCTCCCCCTTGAGGGGACCAGACAAGGTCTGGCCGGGAGGGGTCGCTCGTGCAGTGCTCGACGCCTGACCTGCAGTGCCTTCTGAGGCGACCCCCTCTGCCCGCTTCGCGGGCGTCTCCCCCTCAAGGGGGAAGATGGGCGCGCCGGCTTGTAGCAACGCCTTGCACTCGGCTTCGGCGTCTTCGAAATGGCGCAGCAACATCGCGGTGTTGGCAAATTCGAAATTATGGCGCGAATATTCCTGCTCGGCCTGCAGGAAGACGTCGCCATAGGTCACCTTGTCGGCGCCTTCACGACCGTTGAAGTTGAGGTCGTAGACATTGTCGACGCCCTGCACATACATGGCCAGCCGTTCCAGCCCGTAAGTGAGCTCGCCCGCCACCGGTGCGCATTCGATGCCGCAGACCTGCTGGAAATAGGTGAACTGCGACACCTCCATGCCGTCGCACCAGCACTCCCAGCCCAGC
Organism: Mesorhizobium sp. M0408; assembly: GCF_040321495.1. Classification (NCBI taxonomy): domain Bacteria; kingdom Pseudomonadati; phylum Pseudomonadota; class Alphaproteobacteria; order Hyphomicrobiales; family Phyllobacteriaceae; genus Mesorhizobium; species Mesorhizobium sp. M0408. The sequence continues at coordinate 345,754 of NZ_JAMYRO010000002.1, forward strand.
CCCCAGGCGCCCAGCGTCGGGCTTTCCCAGTCGTCCTCGACGAAGCGGATGTCGTGCAGCAGCGGATCGATGCCGATCGCGGCCAGCGAGCCGAGGTAAAGCTCCTGCAGATTGGGCGGATTGGGCTTCAGGATCACCTGGTATTGGTAATAGTGCTGCAGCCGGTTCGGGTTCTCGCCATAGCGGCCGTCCTTGGGGCGGCGCGAGGGCTGGACATAAGCCGCGTTCCAGCGTTTTGGGCCGAGCGCGCGCAATGTCGTTGCCGGATGGAAGGTGCCGGCGCCGACTTCCATGTCGTAAGGCTGGAGGACGACGCAGCCATAGTCCGCCCAATAATTATGCAACGTCAGGATCAGCCCCTGGAACGAGCGGCTGGGGTGCATGTGGGCAGGGATATCAACGGTCACGGCGGCCTCCGGCGGGAAAGGCGGGATGCCGGCACGTCCTAGATGCCTGGCCAGCAAGCGTCAAGGCAGAGGGGGTCAGGCCTTTGAAGGTGTTCCCTTCTCCCCTTGTGGGAGAAGGTGGCCGAGCGAAGCTCGGTCGGATGAGGGGTGTTCTAGATTGGCACCGACGGCACTCCGTCCAACACCCCTCAACCGTCTCGGCGCTGCGCGCCGATCCACCTTCTCCCACAAGGGGAGAAGGAAAGAAGGGTCACCCCTTGGGCGCGGGCGCCGGCACGGGCTTTACGTTCGGGGTTTCCTGCGCTGTGTTGGATTCGATCGGCGGCAGGCCTTTCATCAGCTTTTGCTGCAAGGCGGCAAGCACGTCCGGGTCCGGCTTCAGGTCGCGGGCCTGGTTCCACTGGAAGGTGGCTTCCAGCTTGCGGCCGACGCGCCAGTAAACGTCGCCGAGGTGATCGTTGAGCACCGGATCCTCCGGCTTCAACGAAACGGCGCGTTCCATTTCGCGCACCGCATCGTCGAACTGGCCAAGGCGGTAATAGGCCCAGCCCAGCGAATCGACGATGTAGCCGTCGCTCGGCCTCAGGTCGACGGCCTTCTGGATCATCGCGAGGCCTTCCTTGAGGTTCATGTTCTTGTCGACCCAGGAATAGCCCAGATAGTTCAGAACCTGCGGCTGGTCGGGGTAGAGCTCCAGCGCCTTGCGGAAATTCGGCTCAGCCTTCGGCCATTCCTTCAGCCGCTCATAGGCGATGCCGCGCTGGTAGAAAATGTTCCAGTTGGCGGCGGTCGGCGTCTTCAGCACCTCGACTGCCTTGTCGTAAAGATTGGCGGCGGAGCGGAAATCCTCCTTCGAGGAATAGACGCCGCCGAGCGCCAGATAGGCGCGCATGTCGTCGGGATGCGCATCGACGATGGCCTTGAGGTGAGCGATCGCCTCATCGTTGCGGTCGAGATCGGCAAGGTTGAGGCCAAGCTGCAGGTCCGAAAGCTCCTTCAGCGGCGAGCCGGCGGGAATGCGGCGATAGAGCGCGATGGCGCCCTCGCCATCTTTCAACTGCTCGGCAACGGCGGCAAGCTGAACGAGCGCCGCGTCGTTGTCGGGCCGCAGCGCCAGGGCATATTGCAGATAAAGCCGCACGAATGGCTCGCCGCCGCCGCGGTTGAGCGCGGTGGCGAGATCGAGCAGGATTTCCGAGGCGCCGTCCGACGGACCGGCAACGAAGGGCTCGATCTTTTCGCCCTTGTTGATCTTGTCGCGAAGGGCCGCAATCTCGACCTTGCCGGGGGCGAACGCCTCGGCCTTGTCGAGCACCGACAGCGCCTTGGCCTTGTCGCCTTTGCGGGCGAGGAAAGAGGCGTAGGCCTGCGCGTTGCGCATCCATGTTTCGGGGGCCGCACCGCCTGCCGCCGTGTCCTGCACGGTGGCGGTGTAGAGCGCATCCGCCCTGTCGGGCAGGCCGGAGGCGTCGGCAATCAAGGCGCGGTGGAAGGACTTGAACAGGCTGAACCAGTCGGGGCCCTGCAGCTTGTCGATGGAAGCCATGGCCTCGCCGGCGTCACCCGCACCCTGCTTGGCCCAGCCGGTCATGACGCCGGAGATCAGCCGGTCGAGATCGGATTCGAGCGACAGCTTGAGCCAGTATTCGGCCTTGGAGAAATCCTTCTTGTGGAAGGAATCGATGGCCAGCGCCAGGCGCGAGAAGCGCTCGACGTCGGGAACCGCCTTGAGCTTGTCAGCATAGACCAGGGATTCGTCGAAGCGCCCCTGCGCGATCAGCGACAGCATCAGACTCTGCTGCAGTCCCGTATCGTTCGGATCGAACGCAAGCGCCTGCTTGTAATAGGAGATGGCACTGTCGAGGTCGTTGTCGCCGTCGGCGATCCTGGCGGCAAGATAGGCCCCCGAGAAGGATGTGATCCTGACCGGCTCGGCGGTCTGTTTGGCATGCGCCGGCAAAGCCGAGATCGCCATGCCCGTCGCGATTGCCAGCCCCGTCAGCCAGCGCGCATATCCTTGCCGCATCATATCCCTTTCAGCCAAACGCCATCTCCGCGTCAGCGGGATCGCCGTAGACTCGATCTTTACAGGTAAAGCATGGCCTTTTTGGGGTCGGGCTTCAACCCGGCCCGAATTCACAATCGGGTCAAGCAATTAATAAACCATGCCGAAAGAGGTCGCACGACCGCATTGCGGCAATCCGGCAATGGGAAACCGGCGTCACGGCCCGGAACTCAGGACGTTTGCGAAAGGCTTGCGTCGAGCGCCTGCATGGCGACGGTGACAAGATCGTGCAGCCGCTTTTTCGGCACGCCGTCGCGTGCCTGGACCGAAAGGCCGTGCATCAGCGTGGCGTAATAGTCACCCAGCGTCTCGGCATCGGTATCCGGCTTCAATTCGCCATCGCGCACGGCCTTTTTCAATCGCTCGACGATCGACGCGGTACGCGCCAGCCGATGCTCCGCCAGCCATTGCAGCACGGCGTCGTTTTCGACGGCGCAATTGGTCGCGGCCGTCACCACCATGCAGCCCTGCGGCCGCCCGGGCCGCGTATAGATTTCGACGGCGTCGCGAAGCATGCGCTCGATGACGCGCCGGACATTTGGTTCTTCCTGCAGCGCGCGCGTGGCGAAGCCGCCCTCATTGGCCTCGTAAAGCGCCACTGCTTCGCGAAACAGATCCTCCTTCGAGCCGAAGGCGGCATAGATGCGCGCCGATGCGAGGCCAAGCGCCGATACGAGATCGGCCATCGAAGTGCCCTCGTAGCCGCGCCTCCAGAAAGCGTCGCGGGCTTTCTCCAGCGCCTGGTCGCGGTCGAATTGCCTTGGCCTGCCTGCCATGTCGGTCTCCAATTTTTGTCGATCAACAAATAATCCGCTTGACTTCGGATTGCAAATCTCAATTCTTTGTCGATCATTAAATAATTGTCGACAAGGAGTCCGACATGAGTTCACTCGATCAAGGCGCGCCGCTCGGGGCGATAACGCAAGGAGCAAGCACGGCGAAACATGGCGCAACGCTGGCGCTCCTCGCCTTCGCGCAGCTCATCATCTCGCTCGACCTCAACATCGTCTTCGTGGCGTTGCCGGAGATCGGCGCCGGCCTCGGATTTTCAGGCCAGACCCTGCAGTGGGTGGTCAGCGCCTACACCGTGTTCACCGGTGGCTTCCTGCTGTTCGGCGGCCGGGCGGCCGACCTGATCGGCCAGCGCCGCGTCTTCATCTTCGCGCTCTGGCTCTACGCGCTCTCATCTCTGATCGGCGGCCTCGCCTGGTCGCCGGAAATCATCATCGCGGACCGCGCCGTACAAGGCATCGGCGCCGCGTTCCTGTTTCCGGCGACGCTGTCGCTGATCAACCGCCTGTTCGCCGAGGGACCGGAACGCAACCGGGCGCTCGCCGTCTGGGGCGGCGCAGGCGCCAGCGGTCTGACGCTCGGTTCGCTTGCCGGCGGGTTTCTGACCAGCGCCTTCGGCTGGCCGTCGGTCTTCTATGTCAACGTGCTGCTGGCCGGGATCGCCATCATCGCGGCTTTCGCCATCATCCCGCGCGATCGCAAGTGGCACGAGCAGCGCAGCTTCGATCTGCCGGGCGCCCTGACCGTCACCGCCGGCGCGACGCTGCTTGTCTTCACCCTGGTTCAAGGGCCCGGATATGGCTGGGGCTCTGGCGCAATCATCGCCAGCGCGCTGCTGGCGGCATTGTTTCTGATTGCCTTCACCGTGATCGAGGCCAACAGCGCCGACCCGCTGATGCCGCTGCGCCTGTTCCACAACCGCAGCCTTGTCGCCGGCATGACGATAACCTTCCTCTACATGGCCACTTTCGGAGCGCTGCCCTACTTCCTCACCGTGCTGCTGCAGAACGTGCACGGCTTCACTGCCTTGCAGACGGGCCTCGCCTTTCTCGTGCCGTCGGTCGCCATCGCCACCGGTACGCAAGCCGGCGAGCGTCTGGCAACGCGCTTTTCGACGCGCAGCACCCTGGTCGGCGGCATGATGGTCGGCGCGGTCGGGACAGCATTGATGGTATCAGGCGCGACCGCGGAGAGCAGCTATCTGGCCCTCGTACCTGGCCTGATCGTCTCCGGCGTCGGACAAGGCATCGTCTGGACCGCAATGTGGATTGCCGCCGCTTCCGGCGTTGCCCATGACCAGCAAGGCGTCGCCTCGGGGATGGCTTCGACGACGCTCAATGTCGGCAACGCCATCGGCATGGCCGTGCTGATTGCGATTGCGAACAGCCAAATCGGCGAATTGTCCGGCAATGCGTTGAAAATTGCCGTCGCCGACGGCATCCAGGTCGCCTTCTGGCTCGCGGCGGCGGGCATCGTCGTTAGCCTGCTGGCAGCAATGGTTCTTCCGGCAAAGGCTCGATGAGAACAAGCGCGGGGCGCCGATGCCTTTCAATTCACCCGGCTGATGCAGAAATCGATGACGTCGATCAGCGCCGATTTCTGCGGCGTCGCCTCGAGCGGCGCCAGCGCGTCGCGGGCGATCTCGCCGAAATGGCGGGCGCGCCCGATGGTGTCGGCAATTGCGCCGTGGCGGAGCATCAGGCCGATTGCCTTTTCCAGCCCGGCATCGTCGGCGGCATTGTCCTCGATGGCGCGTTTCCAGAAGCTGCGCTCGGCCTTGGTGCCGCGCCGATAGGCGAGGATCACCGGCAGCGTGACCTTGCCCTCGCGGAAATCGTCGCCGACATTCTTGCCGAGGTCCTTGCTGGTGCCGCCGTAATCCAGCGCGTCATCGATCAGCTGGAAGGCAAGGCCGAGATTGATGCCGTAGGAGCGGAGTGCTGCGCGATCATTGCGCGTCGCCTGAGCGATGACCGGGCCGACCTCGGCGGCGGCCGAAAACAGCGCCGCGGTCTTGGCCTTGATCACCGCGAAATGCTCGTCCTCGGTGGTCTCGAGGTTCTTGGCGGCGGCAAGCTGCATCACCTCGCCTTCGGCAATCACCGAGGCCGCACTCGACAGGATGTCGAGCGCTTCAAGCGAGGCGACATCGACCATCATGCGAAAGGCCTGGCCGAGCAGGAAATCGCCGACCAGAACACTGGCCTGATTGCCCCAGATCATACGCGCCGTCTTTTTGCCGCGCCGCATGCCGCTTTCGTCGACGACGTCGTCGTGGAGAAGTGTCGCGGTATGCATGAATTCGACCGATGTGGCGAGCTTGACATGGCCGTCGCCGGAATAGCCGAACATCTGGGCGGCGGCGAGCGTCAGCATCGGCCGCAGCCGTTTGCCGCCCGACGAGATCAGATGGTTGGCTATCTCCGGAATCATCTCGACATCGGAGCCGGCCTTCGACAGGATCAATTTGTTGACGCGCCCCATGTCGGCCGCGGTCAGGTCGATGAGGTCCTTTATCGAGGCGGCTTCGCGCTTCCCGTTTTCAATGTTGAGAACGACACCCACGGCAAAACTCCCAACCTCGATATGCACGACGGCAACATGGTCCCTGGACAGACTCTAGGGTGTCACCCACCGGCGCGGCAAGAGGCGAATTGGCGCGCCGGCTCTGGTACATGATCACGCCTACGTTTACATCAACGCCGCAAACTGCGAGTTTAGGGCCATGATCTATCGATATGATCGAAATGGTGTGAGGCCATCTGTCCGGATACGCGGAGCGAAGGCGCAGGAAGCCATTCGGCTTTCAAGTCCTTCGCGACAAAGTAGCCGGGCAGATGGACCACATCCTCCGGACGCCGAAACGGCTGCAAGCTGCGTCGTCGAACCGCTCGGCCGGGGGAAAGACCCCGACCTTCGCGCTTCTCCTCGCATCTTCTTGCCGTTTCAGGCGCCATTTCGACCATATCGATAGATCATGGCCCTAATCCGATGATAGAGCTCATCCGCACCAACGACGCCGTCATCATTTCGTTTGTCGAATCGCTGATGCGCGATGCCGGCATCGGCTGTTTCGTCGCCGACCAGAATATGAGCGTTCTCGACGGCTCGATCGGCATCCTGCCCCGCCGTGTCATGGTGGACGCCGACAAGGCCGATGCGGCGCGGCGCATCCTGACGGATGCTGGCATCGCCAACGAGATCCGCCAAAAATAATGTCCGCGTCGCCCGCTGCCCTTGTCCCGGACATGCCGGCTCATACGGTCGACGCCTTCCATCGCGGTCGCTTCTGGCTGGTGCAGCCGAGAAAGGCGGGCCACCGCGCCGGCATGGATGCGATGATGCTGGCGGCTGCCGTGCCGTCCTCCTTCGCCGGGCGGCTTGCCGACTTTGGCGCGGGTGCCGGTGCCGCCGGCCTGGCGGTCCTGTCGCGCTGCCCCGGTGCCGCGGCAGTGCTCGTCGAGCGTTCTCCGGAAATGGCGGCCTTCGCCACCACCACCCTTGCCCATCCCGGCAATGCACATCTCAGTGATCGCGCCTCGGTGCTCGTCGCCGATGTCGCGCTGTCGGGCCGGGCGCGAGCGGCCGCCGGCCTCGAGAACAACAGCTTCGATTTCGTCATCATGAACCCGCCGTTCAATGCCGCCGTGGATCGCGCGACGCCCGATCCGCTGAGAAAGGCCGCGCATGTCTCGGAGGACGGGCTGTTCGACAGCTGGATCCGCAGCGCGGCCGCGGTGGTCAGACCGGGCGGCGGGCTGGCCGTCATCGCCCGGCCGCAGCAGCTCGGCGCCATCCTCGATGCCATTGCCGGCCGCTTCGGCGACGCCGAGATGCTGGCCGTCCACCCTCGCCCCGAAGCGGCGGCGATCCGCATCGTCGTCCGGGCAGCACTCGGCGCACGCGGCAAACTGTCGATCCGGCCGCCGCTGATGCTGCATGCCTATTCAGGCAATGGCCCCTCGGAACGGGCAGAGCTGATCAATAACGGGCTGGCGTCGCTGTTCGGAGACTGATCCATTTTGATTGCCGGCGTGACGGCATTGCCGTTGGCCGGCGAATTCCTACATGCCTCAAGCAAATCGACCGGAGACCGCCCCCTCGTGAAACGCCTTTTCAACCGCCTGCTGCCGAAATCCTGGCGCTCCGCCGTCGTCACCATTCCGGTCATCCGCCTGCACGGCACCATCATGCCCGGCGGCGGCCAGTTCCGGCCGAGCCTGTCGCTCGCTTCCACCGCCGGCCTTCTCGAAAAGCTGTTTTCCTTCGACGCGCCGGCGGTCGCCATCTCGATCAATTCGCCAGGTGGCTCACCGGTGCAGTCGCGGCTGATCTTCAGGCGCATCCGCGACCTGGCGAGCGAGAAGAACAAGAAAGTCCTGGTTTTCGTCGAGGACGTGGCGGCCTCGGGCGGCTACATGATCGCGGTCGCCGGCGACGAGATCTTTGCCGACCCGTCCTCCATCGTCGGCTCGATCGGCGTGGTGTCGGCCTCGTTCGGCTTTCCAGAGCTGTTGAAGAAGATCGGCGTCGAGCGCCGCGTCCACACCGCCGGCCAGAACAAGGCGGTGCTCGACCCGTTCAAGCCGGAAAAGAAGGAAGACGTCGAGCGCCTGAAGGCGCTGCAGCTCGAGGTCCACGAGACCTTCATCGATCTCGTCAAGGACAGGCGCGGCAGCAAGCTCAAGGATGATCCCGACCTGTTCACCGGCCTGTTCTGGACGGCCAAAAAGGGGCTGGAGCTCGGGCTGGTCGATGCGCTCGGCGACATGCGCAGCGTGCTGAAGAGCCGTTTCGGGCCGAAAACCCAGCTCAAGCTGATCACCGCACCGCGCGGCCTGTTCGGCCGCTTCGGCCTGTTCGGCTCGAGCTTTTCGGCGCCCGATATCGCCGCCGCCGCGGCAAGCGGCGTCATCGATGCGGCGGAAGAGCGCGCGCTGTGGGCGCGCTTCGGGCTTTGAAAAGCTGGTGAAAGCGTCTAGCATAAATCATCAACCGACCCGACCGGCCGCCTTGCCGGCCTTGCGAGGGAGGAGTTTGACATGCCGCAGATCATTTTCTTCGCCGTCGTCGGCATTGCCGCCTATTTCGGCTACCGCTCCTTCGTCAGGGAAGCCGAGCGTGTGACCGCCAAGGTGCGGCGTACCGAAAAGCAAGCCGCCAACGGTACAATGGGAACATTGGTCAAGGACCCGAAGACCGGCGAATACCGTCTGGCCAAGGATTGACCGTCGTCCCCCTCGCGGCCGAGCCAGTGAACTCCGAGGCCAGCATCCGGGCGTCACATGCGCACGCCAAGATAAATCTCGCGCTGCACGTCACCGGCCGGCGCGCCGACGGCTATCACACGATCGAAAGCCTGGCTGTGTTCACGCGCTTCGGCGATCGCATCGAGACGGAACTTGCCGACAGCGATGGGTTTTCCGTGTCCGGCAAATACGCCTCCGCGGTTCCGGTCGACGACAATAATCTGGTGGTGAGAGCGCGCGATGCACTGCGGCGCGAGGCCGGTCCCCAGCACGCACCGGCTGTCGCCATCAGGCTCGAAAAGAACCTGCCGGTTGCGTCCGGCGTCGGCGGCGGGTCGAGCGATGCGGCGGCTGTGCTGCGCGCCCTGGTCCAGACCTGGGGACTTGATGTCGGCGATGCCGAACTGGCGCGGATCGGCCTGTCGCTCGGCGCCGACGTGCCGATGTGCCTCGCAGCCAGACCGCTGATAGCCCGCGGCGTCGGCGACGAGCTGACGCTCGTGCCGGGTTTCCCGGCGCTGGGTCTGGTGCTCGTCAATCCCGGCACTGCCGTCTCGACGGCCGACGTGTTCGAGGCGCTTGGCCGCCGCGACAATGCGGGGCTGCCGCCGCTGCCGCACAGCCTCGACTTCCACAGCATCCGCAACTGGCTGGAGAGCACCCGCAACGATCTCGAGCCTGCGGCGCGTGCAATCCAGCCCGCCATCGGCAAGGCGCTTTCCGTTCTCAACAAGGCCGGAGCCGGTTTTGCCAGGATGTCCGGTTCCGGCGCCACCTGTTTCGGGCTGTTCGAGACCGGCAATGTGGCCAAGCGCGCGGCCGTCGATATTCGCAGCCGCCATCCCGACTGGTTTGTCGCGGCGACGCGAAGCGTGACATCGGAAGTTGATGCCCATGGCCAGGATTGACGAGAGCCGCCCCTTCGTTCCCGTGCGTATCGCGGTGCTGACCGTTTCCGATACGCGCAGCCTCGCCGACGACAAATCCGGGCAGACGCTGGCCGACCGCATTGCCAAGGCCGGCCATGTCCTGGCCGCCCGCGACATCGTCACCGACGACCGCGATAAGATTCGCGACAAGGTCCTGGGCTGGTCGAAGGACGATGCGATCGATGTCGTCATCACCACCGGCGGCACCGGCTTCACCGGCCGCGACGTGACGCCGGAAGCGCTGGAGCCGATCTTCGAAAAGCGCATGGACGGCTTTTCCGAAGTGTTCCACCGCATCTCCTACGACAAGATCGGCACTTCGACGGTCCAGAGCCGGGCAACCGGCGGCGTCGTCAATGCCACCTTCGTCTTCGTGCTGCCGGGCTCGCCCGGCGCCTGCAAGGACGCCTGGGACGGCATCTTGAAGCCGCAGCTCGACTACCGGCACATGCCCTGCAACTTCGTCGAGATCATGCCGCGGCTGGACGAGCATTTGCGGCGCGGCTGAGACGAACCGAGGTATCAGCCAAGCGACCTCGGTTTAGCGAATGACCGGCTCGCCGTGAAAACGCCGGCGCGACGGCGGCGAGACGCCGAAGCCAACCTCCATCATCAGCCGCGGCGTGCGCGTCGGCACGGTGCCCATATGGAAGCCGAACGGATCCTCGACAAAGCCGAGGCCGGCCGGCCCGGTCAGCGTGACCGGGCTCTGCTCGCCGTAGACGCCCAGCACCTCTTCCGCCGAATGGCCGACCAGCAGCGTCAGCTGATGCTTCAGGATGCGGCGGTTGTGGGAGCCGCGGACATAGACATGCGGCCCAGTGTCGGCGTCGACCGGCACCAGGTAGAAAAAGAATTTCAGCATGCGCCAGTCGTCGAGGTCGAAATGGTATTTGCCGAGCGAGGCCATGTTCTTGTCGGCGTCCGAGACGCCACCGGTCGGAAAGCTCCACCAGACGCGGGTGGTGATCAGCTTGGCCTGACTGCCGAGATAGTGTGCCGCGACGTCGAGAAGCAGCGGATCACGTTGCACGGCGACCGCAGCGCTGCAGTCGAGGACCCGCTCGAAATAGTGACCGCTGAGCAGCGGGCGGCCGAAATGCTTTTCGGCATCGGCGTGTTTTTCGGGCAGGAATTCCAGCCGGCGGTCGAAATTGCCGAAGCATGGCGTGCGCTCGGCGAAGCGGGCAATCTCCTCATGGATGGCGGCCGGCAGCATCAGGCCCGAATAGAGCCCCTCGGTGCGCAGCGCGCCGACGACGGCATCGCGGTCGACGCCGGCGAACATCGTTTCACCGACATTGCGCGCCGGCCGAACGGGCTTTGCACCGCGCCAGTGCAGCCGCCGCGCCGGCATGGTGCGGGCCAGCATGAACATCGGCAGCCATGCCGGATTCTCGCGAAGGTCGGAAAGATAGGTCGGGATGCGGGCGGCGATGCGGCGCAGCGTACCGCCGTTGCGTGCGATCGCCTCGAGGCTTGCAGCGCCGGACTTGTCAGGGCTTGAAAGGGTCATCGGGGTCCTCACAATATCGAGGGAACAGCATCGACGTTAGTCGTCGCCGCTCCGGCACACCCCAAAACCCTATTCGCCCATATCGCCGGGAATGGTAACCCCCAGCCAGATTTTGTGCAATGCACAATAAACGACGACCCGCCAGAAAATTTGTTTGGGCGGGGTTCCCTGAACCGGCACGGTAAGCCGTCACTTCCGCGGCGCGACCCAGATCTCGGCGTGGAGCCTCCTGGTCGCCAGGCCGCGGGCGATCGCTTCGGCGCTGCGGGCATTCTTCGACAGCGCGGCGGCCTGACGCTTGCTGATCACCAAGCCTTCGGCGAGAGCGCGATTTCCGGCAAAGACCCGTGACAGGAACGGCGCGCGGCTGCCGCGTGCCCGCGAAAATCGCGCCGCCATGGTTTGCCTCGCCGTATGGGCGACGACCTCGTCGATCCAGCCCTCTCCCAGCCGCGCTCCCGGTTCCAGCAAAAGCAGCCAGTCGCCCTTGGCCTGCCTGATGCCGGCGGCGATGCCGCCGCTGACATAGTGGCAGCCGGCATGTTCGGCGACGCGGTGCGTCTGATCGGTCGAGCCGGTATCGCAGACGAGAACGTCGCGCACCACGCCTTCGACCGCGCCGCTGATCAGCGAGGCGAGCGTGCGGGCAAGGCCCTCCTCGTCATTCAGGGTTTCGATCAGGACGCTGAGCATGTCTAGCCGAATAGCGGAAAGCGGTGGGCAGCGCCAGTTTTTGCGGCGCGCCGCGAATAAGTTCTTGCTTTGTTCTCATCAAAGCGATAGGAATACATTCATGAGCAGAGCGATTCGACAGCGGGCGGACAGTCCCTGGGAAAGGGCCAAAATGGAACAGATCGTGCGTGCCGATATTGCAGCCTTCGGCGCTGGCAGGGCCGAGATGGCGAATGCGATGATCGAGCAGAGCGGCATGCGCGTCCGCCCGGACCGCAATCGCGGCAGGTCGGCGGGCATCAATCCGTCCGGCCGTTTCGAGCCGGTCAGCCGGCATGTGTTCGACGACGGCTGGAATTCGCTGGAGGAGCTGCCGCCGTTCAAGACCGAGGTACAGGTCGAGAAGCCGCGCACCATCATCACCCGCAACGAATCGCCCGACATCTCCTTCGACCGCTCGATCAACCCCTATCGTGGCTGCGAACATGGCTGCGTCTATTGTTTCGCGCGGCCGACGCACAGCTTCATGGGGCTGTCGCCGGGGCTGGATTTCGAATCGAAGCTGTTTGCCAAGCCGGATGCGGCGCGGCTGCTCGACAAGGAATTGTCCAGGGATAATTACCAGCCGCGCACCATCGCCATCGGCACCAATACCGATCCCTACCAGCCGATCGAGAAGCAATACCGGATCATGCGCGAGATCCTCGAAGTGCTGGAGGCGCGCGGCCATCCGGTCGGCATCGTCACCAAATCGGCGCTGGTGACACGTGACATCGACATTCTGTCGCGCATGGCCGAGCGCGGGTTGGCCAAGGTGGCGCTGTCGGTGACGACATTGGACAGGATGCTGGCCAGAACGATGGAGCCGCGCGCGTCGACGCCGACCAAGCGGCTGGAGGCGATCAGGCAGCTTTCGGATGCCGGCATACCGGCCTCGGTGATGGTCGCGCCGATCATCCCCGGACTGACCGACCCGGAGATGGAGCGCATCCTCGATTCGGCACGGGCAGCGGGTGCGCGCGAGGCCGGTTATGTGCTGCTGCGCCTGCCGCTGGAGGTCGCGCCAATCTTCAAGGACTGGCTGCTGCGCCATTATCCCGATCGCTATCGCCACGTCATGTCGCTGATCCGTTCGATGCGCGACGGCAAGGACTACGATTCGGAATGGGGCAAGCGCATGAAAGGCTCCGGTCCCTATGCCTGGCAGATCGGCCGGCGTTTCGAGATCGCTGCCAAACGGCTCGGCCTCAACGCCGAGCGGCGCTCGCTCAGGACCGACCGGTTCGTCCCCGCTGCCAAGGCAACCGAGCAGCTGATGCTGCTGTGACAAAGCGTCTCGCGCCAGCCGGTTGAAACGGCCGGCAACAGGCAAAAATCCCGTCCGGCCTGTCCTGTCCCCGGGCTTGCAGACGGTAGCCCCTCCTGGTCCGGTGCCCCGCCCGACCCGGAGGGACTTGCGGAGAATCGGAGCCGATGCGAACCTCGCCGCACCATGGCTCGCCCGCGTTCCGATTCTCCGCTTCTCTTCGAAATTGTCGAGAAACCCGACTTCTCGTTCGAGACGAAGGCGATGGCCGAAGGCCTGTGGCCGGTGGCGGGGATGGACGAGGCCGGCCGCGGCCCGCTCGCCGGGCCGGTGGTGGCGGCAGCGGTGGTGCTCGATCCCGCCAACATCCCCGACGGCCTCGACGATTCCAAGCGGCTGACGCATTTGCAGCGTGAGGCGCTGTTCCTGAAAATCCTCGGCTCCGCACTCGCCGTATCGATGGCCTCGGTCAGTGCCGAAGGCATCGATGCCTCCAACATTCTCAAGGCCAGCCTGGAGGCGATGCGCCGTGCCGTGGCCGGCCTGTCAATCCGGCCGAAGCTGGCACTGGCCGACGGCCGCGACGTGCCGCCCGGCCTGCCCTGCGAGGGCAAAGCACTGATCAAGGGCGACCAGCGCTCGCAGTCGATCGCCGCAGCCTCGATCGTCGCCAAGGTGATGCGCGACCGTATGATGTGCGGCTGCGGCAGCCATCATGCGCATTACGGCTTCGAGCTGCATATGGGCTACGCCACTGTCCGCCATCGCACGGCGATCGATCTGCACGGGCCAGTGGCACGGCTGCACCGCGCCTCCTTCGCGCCGTTCCGGTTCGGCGGCACCGAGGTGCTGGAGGAAGAGGGTTTTTCGGGTTTGGATTGAGCGACCCTGTCGGCTAGGCGTAATCTCCCCCCTTGAGGGGGAGATGTCGCCAAAGGCGACAGAGGGGGTCGGTACGTCCTGGCGCGACGCCATGCGGGACGAAAGAGAAGGGCTGGCGCCTCACGCGCGGCTACCCCCTCTGGCCTGCCGGCCATCTCCCCCTCGAGGGGGGAGATTACGCGCTTGGCCGCTTTCGCTAACAAAAAAGCCGCCAGGTTTCCCGGGCGGCTTTCGATGAATTTCTCGATGAAGTCGCTTAATTCAGCTTCGACTTCAAATCCTGCAGCGAGGCGTTGAACAGGTCGGCGCCGGCCTTGGCGTCGATCTTGCCGGCCAGCAGCGCGCGCGCGGCCTCTACCGCGATATCGACGGCGCTGGCACGCACTTCGCCGATTGCTTCGCGCTCGGCCTGGCCGATCTTCTGCTCGGCCAAAGCGGTACGCCGGGCGACATAGTCCTCGGTCTTCTTGTGCGCCTCGGCGGCAAGCATGTCGGCTTCACGCTTGGCGGCGGCAACGATGGCCGCGGCCTCCTGCTCGGCTTCCTTGCGCTTGCGCTGGTATTGGCCAAGCAGCTGCTGGGCTTCTTCGCGCAACCGGCGCGCCTCCTCGAGCTCGCTGCTGATCTTGTCGGCACGCGCATCGAGCGCCTTGGCGATCATGCCCGGCACCTTGATGTAGATGGCGATGCCGAGGAAGATTACGAGAGCAACCGTTGCCCAAAGCGTCGCGAGAGATGTGGCGTCCATGATGCGCTCCTCACCCGGCCACGGATTTGACCGCGGCCGCGATTTCGGCCTTGCTGGCCTTGCCGCCGACAAGCGCCTCGACGATGGCCGAAGCGGTGTCCTCGGCGATCGTGCCGACTTCCTTCATGGCATTGGCCTTGATGGAAGATATGCGCGCCTCGGCCTCGCCAAGCTTCTGGTCAAGCGCTGCCTCGATCGTCTTGCGGGCAGCTTCGGCTTCCGCCTTGGCCGCATCGTTGGCCTGCTGACCGATCGCATTGGCCTTGCCCTTGGCTTCCGCCAATTCCTGCTCATAGGCGGCAACGGCGGCATCGGCCTCGCCTTTCAGCCGGGCAGCATGATCGAGATCCTGCGTGATGCGGTCGTTGCGCACGTCGATGATGCCGCCAACGCGCGGCATCACCACCCGTTTCAAGAAGAGATAGAACAGCCCGAAAGTGATTGCCAGCCACACCAGCTGTGACGGGTACGTCGCCGGATTGAATGGCGGAAACGTGCCGTGCGCCTCGGCGGGCACGCCGGTGGCGGCGTGCGTGTCGCCTTCCGTTGCGGCGGGCGCGGACTCTTGCGCAAAGGCAGATGTCACGAACATGGACTATCCCCGAAATTCAGGCCCGCCGCAGGATCGCGGCCGGCCTGTTCAATTCTTCCCAACGTTCAGCCGAACAAGTATTCAGCCGAACAGGGCGAGAAGCGCGATGAGAAGCGAGAAAATACCCAGCGCTTCGGTCACGGCGAAGCCGAAAATCAGACGGCCGAACTGGCCGTCGGCGGCCGACGGGTTGCGCAGCGCGCCCGCCAGATAGCTGCCGAAGATGTTGCCGAGGCCAATGCCCGCGCCGCCCATGCCGAGGCATGCGATGCCGGCGCCGATGTACTTTGCTGCTTCTGCGTCCATTTATTCAACTCCTTTGGATCTAAAATTCCGTTGCGATTCCATCCGGCGGCAATGCCGGAAACTCTAAATCAGTGCGAAGGGTGCAGGGCGTCGTTCAGATACATGCAGGTCAGCACGGCGAAGACGTAGGCCTGCAAAAGCGCCACGAGCAACTCCAGAGCCGTCAAAGCCACGGCCATCGCCAGCGGCAGGACCGAACCCGCAATGCCAAGCGTGCCGAGAGCGCTGAGGCTGACGACAAAGCCCGAGAACACCTTCAGCGTGATGTGGCCGGCCAACATATTGGCGAACAGACGAACCGAGAGGCTGACCGGGCGCGAGACGAAGGAAATCACTTCGATCGGAACGACAAGCAACATCATCACGATGGGCACGCCTTTCGGCACGAACAGCTTCAGGAAGCCGAGACCGTGCTTCATGAAGCCGTAGACGATCACGGTTCCGATCACCAGCGCAGCGAGGCCGAAAGTGACGATGATGTGGCTGGTGACGGTGAAGAAATACGGGAACAGGCCAAGCAGGTTGGCGACAAGCACGAACATGAACAGCGAAAACACCAAGGGGAAGAACTTCATGCCTTGCGTGCCCGCGGCGTCCCTCAGCATATTGCCGACAAATTCATAGGCCATTTCCGAGACCGACTGAAGGCGGCCGGGAATGAGGCTGCGGCCCGACGTGCTGAGGTAGAGAAACGCCGATGCGACAGCAACCGTCGCAAGCATGAACAGAGCCGAATTGGTGAAAGACAGGTCGTAGCCGCCGATGTGAATCGGAATGATCGGATGGATCTGGAATTGGTGGATCGGATCGACCTTGTCAGCAGCCACTTTAAATCCCCATCAAAGCCGCAGACGGCTTCAGTATCCTGTTCAATGCGCCGGCATGCGACGCCTCAATTCATTCTTTCGGATCGCGCGGCTTGTCGCCCGTTCCGAATTCCGACACAAGCCCGGCTGAACGCAGGACATTGAGCACGCCGGCGCCAAAACCCAGCAGCAGCCCGACTATCAGACCCCATGGCGATGTCCCCGCCACGCGATCGATAAACCAGCCGAGAGCCGCACCGACCACTATCCCGGCGATGAACTCGCTGGACAGCTTGAGCGCCTGGCCGTACCCGGCCGCACTACCCGCTTTCGCGTCGTCTTTCCCCTCGAGCCGGTCCGGCCGCCTTGTCGCAAGCGATGCTTCAAGGTCGCGCCGGCGGCGCTCAAGATCCTCGTCGCGGATATCGGCTTCATGCTGCTTGCCGCGGCCGGTTTTTCCGGTTCCGTCTGGCCCATTCTTGTCGGCCACGCAACCCCCCTGCCCGGTCAGACCGTCACCGTCCGTCCGCTTCTTAAAGTCGCCGGCAACATAGTTAGAGGGTCCGCGCCCGTCAAGCCACGGGCGGACGTTCAAGCTCAAGTATTTTTTTGTTATAAATCAGCTACTTGCTCGGGTGCGACATCGTGCCCGACGCGGCCTCTGGCGGGCTGCGGCCGAATCCCTACGGCGACGGGCCTTCGATCGGCCGCTCTCGCGCGAAAGATGCAAGGGCTGCCCGAGCACTCAGCTCCAGCCGCCGCCATAGGTGCGGTAGAAGATGTGCAGGCCGATCCTGGTCATTTTCTGCATCGTCCGCGCCCAGCCCGGATGGACGTAGTTGGCGTAATAATGGGTCGACGAGCCGACTTCCGGAATGAAGATCTTGCCGGCTGTGACGGCCATGGCGACATCCTGGGCGGTCTTGTAGGCGGCGGCGTTGTCGATGCGCTTCTTCCTGCCGTCGCAGGCAAAGGAAAATTGGCAGCGGTTGAACCAGTTGTCGTTCTGGTAGACGACGCCGCAGATCGAGTTCGGATAGGTCGGGTTGCGGACGCGGTTGAGGATGACCTGAGCGACGGCGGCCTGGCCACGCACGGATTCGCCGCGCGCCTCGAAATAGATGCCGTTGGCGAGACAGGCCTGCTCCGGTTTGGAAAAGACGCTCGCCGGCAGCGGCGTCTGCATCCACGAATGATCGCCCTTGCTCAGCGGCGGAATGAAGCGGCCATCGTTCGGGTCCTCGTCCTGCAGCAAGGCCTCGAAGGGCGACGCCTGTGCATAATCGGGAGCGGACGAGGCGTAGGCGGTCGCCAGCACGTCAGGATGATCATTGTTGACCAGCGCGGCAAGCATCGCCGGTACGCCGGGATCCGGCTTCTTGTCGATGCGCGTGTGGAAGGCGGCGGCGATCTGGATTTCCTTGCCTTTGATCTCGGGCTTGCCGAAAGCCATCCTCAGGCCGCTGTCCATGCTTGGGCGGAGCAGCGAAGAGGTGCGCTCGAAGATCGAGCCGGCATTGAAGTTTTTCGGCGGCGAGACGGGCGAGACCTGGATGATGCGGCCCTTCTTGTCGGCACGCGTGATGCGGTTCTCGTCCGGCGTCGTGCCGGCGATGCTGCCCTTGCCGCGAAACGAAACGGCGCCGATGCCGGGCAGTTGGACACCGGAGCCGGAGAGCGAGCCGGTGCTGCTGGAATCGAGGAATGGCATTTCGGCGGCGTGAACGGAGCCGGCGACGGATTTCTCGACATAGGCGTTCCAGCGGACGCTCGGCGCCTCAAGACCGGAGACCAGGCTTGTCATGTCCTGATAGGCAGCGACCGTCGGAAAGCCGATCCAGATGCCAAGGCCAATAACGAGGGGAGACAGGAAGGAACGCTTTTTCTCACCGGCGGCGGCGACAAGCCGCGTCAAAACACGTCGATGCACGGAACTCTCCAGAAACGCGACGGACCCCACTGGAGAGCTACAATGATGCATTAACCTTGATGGGGCGTTAACAGCTTAGAACGTTGTTTTCCCATCTCGTGTCGAAGTCAGGCGCTTTTGCGGCCATCGCTTGACGGAAGAAAGATCGGCCAGGCGATCAGCGCGCAAATAGCCGCACCCAGCCAGACGCCTGCCCACGAGCAGAGCACGAGAAGCCCGGGAATGGCGATCGGCACCAGGAAGAAGGCAATGAAGACCAGACTGTTGGCGAGGCCGAGCGCCGTTCCAGCCTGGCTGGCGCCGGCCAGCGTCGCAAGCTCGGTGTAGGCAACGCCGTGCCAGGAGGAGACGCAGATACCGGCCACGACCAGCACCGCAACGATCGCCGGCGACAGCATCGGCGCTTGGCCTGACAAGAATTGGGCCGAAAACAAGACGAGCGCCGCAAGCACGGTGAAGGCGGCCACGCTCAGCATGCTGCACAGACGCAGGAACGACCGGCGGTTGCCGTGACGGTCGGTGTAGCGGCCGCTCCAGACGCGCATGACCATGGCGCCGACCTGCACGGCAGCCAGGCTGGCGCTGATCACGGCTGTTCCCATGCCGGCGAAATCATGCAGGAACACGGAAGCAAATGTAAGCACCGCCACCTGCGGAAAGCAAAGCAGGCCGGTGGCTGTTGCGATGCGCCAGACGGCCGGGTTGCGCAGCGGCGCCGGGCCGGACGACAATGCCATGCTGCCCGAATTGGCATCGTCATGCGCCGGCGGCTGATGCAGCCAGCGCCAGGCGAGCGAGGTCGAGACCGCGGATGCAGCCGCCAGCAGTCCGAAGACTGCCGTGAAGCCATGGGCTGAAGCGAGCGCTGGCAGCACGAGCGCGCCAAGCCCGCCGCCAAGCGGCACCGCCGTCTGCCTGATGCTCATGGCAAAGCCGCGCTCGCCTTCGCCGAACCAGGCCATGATGGCGCGGCCGCTGGAGCCGTTGACGCTGCCGCCGAGCAATCCGGTGACCAGCAGGGCAGCGGCGAGAAGCGCGATGCCGGGAATATGGGCCGCTGACGGCACGACCAGCGCGGCCATGACAAGCAGCCAAACCGCGGTTGCGCCGAGCCCCGTCAGCAGCACGCGGCGGTCGCCCCAGCGATCGGTCAGCAGCCCCCACGGCAATTCGCTCAGCGCCACGCCCAGGCCGAGAAGGCCAAGCGCCAGGCCGAGCTCGCCATTGGAGAGATGGTAGCCCGAGCGCAGGAACACCGCCGTCGCCGGAATGCCGGAGAAGGTCGCGGAAAAGCAGGCATTGGCGGCGACGCCGATGCCCAGCACCTTCCAGCGATGATTGGCTCGAAGTGCCGCCGCCTCTGACGGGGCGGCAACGGCGGCCGGGCGAAGCGGTTTGCAATCTGCTCGTGTGGCGACAGCGGACATGGTTCAGCTCCTGCATGGGTCGGCTGCATTCGGTCTTGACGCGCTCTCTCTACCGCCATAGCTTCGTACTGAATATCAGGAAGTTTTTGACGTAATGTCCCGAATATCAGGATTATTGGCATGCGACGCGTGACATTCGATCTCGACGTCCTGCGCAGCTTCGTCACCGGCATGGAGCTGGGCAGCTTCGCCAAGGCCGCCGACCGGCTCGGCCGCTCGACCTCGGCAATCAGTGCCCAATTGAAGAAGCTGGAGGACCAGGCGGCGACGCCGATCTTCCGCAAATCTGGGCGTGGCCTGGCGCTGACGGACGCGGGCGAGACCATGCTCGGCTACGCGCGGCGGCTGATCGAGCTCAATGACGAGGCCGCCTCCGCGATCCACGATATCGAGCTGGAGGGTTGGGTGCGGCTTGGGCTACAGGAGGATTTCGGCGAGGCGGTGCTGCCGGAGGTGCTCGGGCGCTTCGCCCGCGCCCATCCCAAGGTCAAGATCGAGGCCAGGATCGCACGCAGCCATGAGCTTGCCGAACGGATCATTTCGGGCAGCCTCGATATCGCGCTTGCCTGGCACAATGGCGCGACGCTGCCCTACAGCCGGCATGTCGCCGACGTCCAGATGCGCTGGATCGGCCCGGCAAAACAGATCGAGACCAGCCTGCGCGATGGCGAGGCGTTGCCGCTGGTGGCGCTCGAAGCGCCGTGCCTGCTGCGCAGCGTGGCGACCGAAACGCTCGACCGCGCCGGCCTGGCATGGCGGATGGCCTTCTCCAGCCCGAGCCTTGGCGGCATCTGGGCAGCCGTCGCCGCCGGGCTCGGACTGACGATCCGCACCGATATCGGCCTGCCGGCCACCGTCAGGGCGATGACGCCGGAGATCGCCGGGCTGCCCGCCTTGCCCAAGATGGCGCTGTTCCTGCATCGCAAGGAGGCCGAGCCCGACCCCGTGGCAGCGCGGCTTGGCGACATCCTGCTGCAGGCAGCGCTGGAAGCCTTGCCCGGAAGCGGCGATGCGAATGGTCTGAGGAAGGTGGCTTAAGGCCGATGAGCCGAAATGACCGCAAGCCTCGTAGCTTCGTCAGTTGAAGAATCCAGAAACGCAGAACGAGCGCCGCGATCCTTCGCGCCCCCCTCTGTCCTGCCGGACATCTCCCCCACGAGGGGGGAGATTGGCAGGTTCGCCGTCCCGCCCCTCTTTCAATGTTGGAGATTGGCGAAAGCGGAGAGGACGGCCAATCTCCCCCCAAGTGGGGGAGATGCCCGGCAGGGCAGAGGGGGGCGCTGTCCCGCCGACGTCTCGCAAGGTTCCGCCAATGATGATCTAGTGGCGCTTCTTTGCCTTGCCGGCGAAAGGATTGTCCGAGGTGCGCAAGGCGATGCGGATCGGCACGCCGGGCATGTCGAAAGCCTCGCGCAGGCTGTTCGAGAGATAGCGGACGTAGGATTGCGGCATCGCATCCGGCCGTGAGCAGGAGACGACGAAGCCCGGCGGCCGCGTCTTGGCCTGCGTGACATATTTGATCTTCAGCCGACGCCCGGCGACAGCGGGCGGCGGATGATGCGCCAGGATGCCTTCCAGCCAGCGGTTGAGCCTGCCGGTCGACACACGGCTGTTCCAAACTCGATGCGTCCTGATGACAGCATCCATCAGCTTGTCGAGGCCACGCCCGGTCTCGGCCGACACCGGCACCGCCTGCATGCCGCGCGCCTGCGGCAGCAGCCGCTCGGTTTTTTCGCGCAGCTCGGCCAGCAACTCCTGGGGATGATCGACGAGGTCCCATTTGTTGAAGGCGATCACCGGGGCACGGCCCTCGCGGATGATCAGGTCGGCGATCTGCAGATCCTGCTTCTCGAAGGGAATGGTGGCGTCGAGCACGATGATGACGATTTCGGCAAAGCGGATGGCGCGCAAGCCGTCCTGCACCGACATCACTTCGAGCTTTTCGTGGATCCTGGCCTTGCGGCGCATGCCGGCGGTGTCGAACAATTTTAAGCGGCGGCCATGCCAGTCCCAGTCGACCGAGATGGAATCGCGAGTGATGCCGGCCTCAGGGCCGGTCAACAGCCGCTCCTCGCCGATTAGTGCGTTGATCAGCGTCGACTTGCCGGCGTTGGGGCGGCCGACGACGGCGATGCGCATCGGCTTGGTGTCGTCATAGCTCGGCTCGGCGTCCGGGTCGGTGATGTCCTCGCCGATCAGCACCTCGCTGGCGGCGACCTCATCCTCGCCGGCCTCTTCGTCCTCGCCGAAGGCGCGCGCCTCGCCAAGTGCTGCGATCACCGCGTCGCGCAAATCGGGCAGCCCCTGGCCGTGTTCGGCCGAGACCGGGATCGGTTCGCCAAGGCCGAGCTCCCAGGCCTCCAGCATGCCGCCCTGGGCGCCGCGCGCCTCAGCCTTGTTGGCAACGACGACAACCGGCTTGCCGGACTTGCGCACGATCTCGGCGAACGTCTTGTCGTCAGGCATCAGCCCGGACTTGGCATCGATCGTAAAAAAGATCAGGTCGGCCTCGCGGATGGCGATCTCGGTCTGGGCGCGCATGCGGCCGGGCAGCGTCGAGGCAGCCGCATCCTCGAAGCCGGCGGTGTCGATGACGTCGAAATGCAGGTCGTAGAGCTTTGCGGCATGGACGCGGCGATCGCGAGTGACGCCGGGCGTATCATCGACAAGCGCCAGCTTCCTTCCCACCAGCCGATTGAAAAGGGTCGATTTGCCGACGTTAGGCCGGCCGATGATGGCGACTTTGAAGGTCATGGACTATCACGACACGCCGCCCGAGCCGCGGATCAGCTCGGACATCAAAGTCGCCCGCTCGCGCGTGTTGCGCGGGGCGCCATCATCCGCGGCGATCTGGTCGAACAGCTTCAATGCATCCGCCGCCTTGCCTTCCTTCCAGGCGGCAAGGCCAAGCGCCTCGCGCGCCGTATGGCGCAGCGTGTTGGTGTCGGCGGTGAGCGCCTCGACGCGGCTGGAGACATCGGCGAAAGAGCCGTGGTCGACCAGAAGCAGCGCTGCCCTGAGACGAGCCATGTCGCGAATGCCAGAGGGGATCTTGGTGTCGGCGGCGACCTCGTCGAAATCCTTGACGGCGGCGTCGACGTCGCCCTTGTCCGCCTTGACGGTTGCCGCGCGCATGCGGGCGAGCAGCGGATAGGCGCCGTAGCCGTCCTTCTCCAACGCCTCCAGAGCGGCAAGCGCCTCGTCGTTCTTCCCGTCATTAGCAAGCTTGAGCGCCTGCGAAAAAGCATCGCCCGAGCGGTTGGCGCGAGTTTCGTCCCAATAGCGGTAGCCGACGACAGCAGCAGTGCCGAGCACCACCAGCACGGCCAGCACGAGCAAGGCGGGACCGAAACGGTCCCACAGCGCATGCGCCTGGTCGCGACGAATCTCTTCGTTGACTTCGCGGATAAAACTGTCGTCCGACATGGATCAAAACCATTTCCTGCCCCGGGCGGGGCGGTTGATGAGCCCGCGTTTTAGCGAAATTTTGCCGGCATGGAAGGGGTTCGGCAGGAAAATCGCCTATTCACGAGGCAGTCGCCGCCAACGGCGGCCGTACAGGTCGATCCTACCCGTGCCATATTTCACCGGTAGGCGTCGCTTCTACATTCCTTGATCCGGTCAGATGCCTTTGCCCCGTTTGTCCCGCGTTGTTGCGTTTTCGATTGCCGCGCTTGCTACCGGCGCGGCTTTTGCCGACCCGCCGGCGCCGCCGGCAAAACCGAAGCAGATCGTCATCATCTCATTCGACAGCGCCCGCGACATTTCGCAGTGGCAGCGCAGCCGGGCGCTGGCCCGGCGCACAGGCGCGCATTTCACCTATTTCGTCTCCTGCGTGTTCCTGTTGTCGCCGCAGACACGCAAGGAATACACCGCGCCCGGCAAAACAGAAGGCAAATCGAATATCGGCTTTGCCGCCTCCAGGCAGGAAGTCGCCGACCGGCTCGAGCAGATCAACCTTGCGGCCTCAGAAGGCCACGACATCGGCAGCCACGGCTGTGGGCACTTCGACGGCAAGGACTGGAGCAAGGCCGACTGGCTGGGCGAGTTCGGCTCGTTCAAGCATATTCTCGAGAACGCCTATTCGATCAACGGCATTGCACCCGAACCAAAGGGCTGGCGCGATTTCGCCCGCAAGTCGGTGGTCGGGTTCCGCGCGCCTTATTTGTCGGCAAACAAGGCGCTCTACGAGGCGCTGCCCGCGGCCGGTTTCCTGCTCGACGCAAGCGGCGTCTCGCGTGGGCCGGTCGAGCCGCCGACCGTCAACGGCATCACGCGCTTTTCGCTGCCGCAGATCCCGGAAGGGCCGAGCTCAAGGCGCGTGATCGCCATGGATTACAATCTCTATGTCAGACATTCCGGCGGCTTCGAGCGGCCGAGCATGGCAGAAGAGTTCGCTGACCGGACCTATAACGCGTTCCGCGCCGCCTTCGATGCGCAATACCAGGGCAAGCGCATTCCGCTTGAGCTCGGCTTCCACTTCACGCTGATGAATGACGGCGCCTACTGGAACGCGCTGGAACGCTTTGCCGGCGAGGTCTGCGTGATGAAACAAGTCGAGTGCATCAGTTTTCACGATTATGTTTCGCGGCGAGGCGAAAGGCACGCGGCGGTGGGGGGGGGTGCGGGAGCGCACGCCCCCCGCCACTCAATGCATTGCCGGGGGTCGGAACGGGGCCACCCCCGGAGGTCACCGTGCGGGTTAAACGTGGGGTTTTGCAGCCG